>JANQQW010000028.1 GCA_028284885.1 Planctomycetaceae bacterium | reverse complement strand
CGGAGGTGAAGCCGGTCAACTCGAAGCACTTCCCGAAGAAAAAGCCCGTCGATCTACCGATCGACTGACCGCCCGTCGTAGACTCCGATCAGTGCGACGAACGTCTGCTTCGCCGCGGCGACCACGGCGGCCCGGTCGTCGGGGTCGGTACAGAGGTCCTCGAGCCCGGTCTTGAACGTCCGCCACTCGTCGAACCAGCCCTCGGGCGAGGCGTGGTAGCGGACGCCCTCGCCTTCGGCCGTGCCGAGGATCGCGGGGAGCGACTTCGCGAGCCCCTGTGATCCCATCCGGGATCCCTCGAGGACGTACATCGGCCCGACGAGCGAGACGGGCGACGACTCCGCCCAACGGTCGATCGACGCGAGCAACTCGTCGACGGACGGGTGCGGCTCGGAGCCGTCGTCGAGCGGTTCGCCCAGCGTGGCGAGATCGGCGTCGACGGCCGCCAGCCGGGAGTGCCGAGCGAACGGGTACAGGTCCTCCAGTTCCGGCCGCGACCGCCACGCGCGTTCGAGCGCCGTGTGAACGGTGTGGAGCTGCCGCAGCAGGTCGGCGTACTCGGCGGTGGTGATCGTGCCGTCGGCGAGACGCGCGGAGACTCGCGTCCGTTCGATGGCGTCGTGCTCGTCGCGGACGGCGTTTCGCAGCTCGGCGGCGAAGGTCATCGGCAGGTCCGTTCGTCGGTCCGGAGTCTGGGGCAGCCCTTTCGTCCACCGGGACTACACCACGCACCGAGCGGCTGCAAGCCGCGCGGAGAATCCCGTCCTGCACGTCGCGGGAGAGTCTGCCACACTACGGCGTGCGAACCCGGTCGACCTGGCCGGGTCTCACAGGACGTCGCCGTCGCACGGTCACCGCGACTCGGGCGGTCGACGTCCCCCTACTCGAGAGAAGGAGTCCACCATGCGATCCGACTACACCGACATCACACTCGTTCTCGACCGCAGCGGTTCGATGCAGGCGATTCGGGAGGACGCCCAGGGGGGCGTGAACGCGTTCGTCGCCGACCAGGCCGGGGAACCGGGCGAGGCACGGCTGACGTTGGTCCAGTTCGACACGGAGTACGAGTTCGTGCACCGTGGCGTGCCGGTCGAGGAGGTGCCACCGTTCGAGCTGGTCCCCCGGGGGGCGACCGCACTGCTCGACGCCGTCGGCCGGGCGGTGAACGAGACCGGCGCCCGGCTGGCCGCGATGCCCGAGGCCGACCGCCCCGGGCTGGTCATCTTCGTCATCGTGACGGACGGGTTGGAGAACGCGAGCCGGGAGTTCGGGCTCGAAGAGGTGAAACGGATGATCGAGCACCAGCAGTCCGTCTACTCGTGGCAGTTCACGTTCCTGGCCGCGAACCAGGACGCGTTCGCCACCGGTGCCCGGATGGGTCTCGACTCGCTGGGCACGGCCCGTTACGACTCCGACAGCGCGTTCCAGGCGTACCGGGGGACGAGTGCGAAGGTCAGCCGCATGCGGAAGGCCCGGTCGGCGGGCGAGGTGGTCAGCAACGCGTTCACCGAGGAGGAACGCCGCGAGATGAGCTGACGCGGGGGCAGAGTTCGCCCAACCGCCCGGACCGTCACGTTCGGACGAGTCCGGGTCCGCTTCTCGTCGACTTTCGACATCAGTCGCGTTCTCGGCCGTCAACGCGAGTATTCTTCGGGCATGCAATCCGCTGCCGTCGGGCCGGTCCTCGCCAACTGGGGGCCGGCCCGACGCTCGTTTAACGCCCGGCGTCATGCCGGCGTCGGCGAGACAGCGGCGACGGCCGACCTGGAAGCCGACGCCGGGGCGGGCTCCCGTTCCGTGGAAGCACTCGGTTCGACCAACGGCCGGAGCAGGACGTACGCGGACGGGACCAGTACGAGGGCGAGAATCGTCGCCCCGCCGACTCCGCCCGCGATCACCACGGCGAGCGGCGGCCAGAACTCGCCCCCTGCGATCAGCAGCGGAACGAACCCGCCGATCGTAGTCAGCGTGGTCGAGAAGACGTGCCGGCTGGTGTGCATGACCTCGTCGACGACGGCGTCCAGGTCCCCCGCGCGAGCACGCGGACTCGTTCGGATCTGCGAGAGGACGACGATGCTGTCGTTGAGGGCGATTCCGATCAGACCCGCCGTCCCGATCAGCGGGTTGAAGCCCAACGGGTAACCGGCGATCCACAGGTTCAGGAACGCCAGCCCCACCGACAGCAGCGCGACGGCCCCGAGCAGCCCGGCGAGCAGGAACGAGCGGAACGACAGCACGACCGTCGCCAGCATCAGCACGCCCAGCACGGGGGCGAAGCGGAACAGGTTCCCCATCGACGAGGCCCGTTCCTCGGCGTCGCCGCCGACCTCGAGCCGGTACCCGGCCGGCAGCTCGTACCCGCGTCGCTCGAGTTCGGCGAGGAAGGCCGACGTCACCTCCGGCGGCAGGGCCTCCCCGTCGACGTACGCCTTGACCGTGTTGGTCCGCTCGCCGTTCCGACGCGGAATGCTGGGAACCTCCGGCCGCAGCACGACGTCGCCGATCGCCGACAACGGCACGAACCCGTCGCGGTCGCCGACGACGACCCGCGTCGCCGCGACGTCGGACAGGTCGCCCCGTCGATCCGCCCCGAACCGGATTCGCACGGGCAGTTCCTCGGTCTGCTCGAGTACACTCCCGCCGACGCGTCCCTCCAGGTTCGCCTGCAGCTGCTCGGCGACGTCGCCGAGCGAGAGGCTCGTCACCCGCGACTCGACCTCGTCGACGTCGATCCACAACTTCGGCTCGACGACGTCGAACGTCGTCCGCGTCTGCAGGACGTGGGGGAGTTCCTGAAGCACGCCGCGGAAGTCCTCGCCGATGCGACGAAGCTCGTCGATGCTCGGACCGCTGACGCGGACCTCGACCGGGGCGTCGACCGGGGGCCCCTGACCGAGCCGCTTGACGACGATCTGCGCCTCCGGGTGCGCGTCGTTCAGCGACGACTGCAGCCCCGCGACCACGTCGCGCACTCGGCCGGGCCGGTCGGTCCGGACGACCGCCTGCGCGTAGCTCGGCTTCTCGTCCTGGTTCATCAGCATGTTGTAGTAGACGGACGGGATGCTCCCGCCGACGAGCCAGTCGACCTGCTCGACGCCGGAGTGCGAGCGGATCGTCTGCTCGACCCGCTCGGCGGTCGCCCGCGTCCGTTCGAGCGTGCTGCCGCTGGCGAGCCACACCTGCACAACGAACTGGTCCCGGTCCGCCCCCGGGAAGAACTGTTCGCGGAGGTCGCCGGCGCGCAGGAATCCGACGACCGGCAGGGCGACGGCGACGAGGAGTCCGACGACCGGACGCCGCACGACTGCGGCGAGCGCCCACCGCATGGCCCGCGCGAGCCCGGGCGTGTCCGCCCCCTCCCGCCACCAGGTGCGGCCGACGTCGTCGAACCGGCCGAACAGACCGGTCAACGCCGCCAGCAGCGACATCGAGACGAACAACGAGAACACCAACGAGAGGACGACGGTCGTCGCGATCGACCCGACGAACTCGCCGACGTTCCCGGGCAGCAGGAAGATCGGCAGGAAGGCGAGGACGGTGGTCAGCGTGGAACCGAGGAGCGGGACCAGCAGGCGGTCGACCGTCCGAGAGATCGCCTCGCGGGCCGGCGTTCCGTGCTTCATCGCGTGCCCCACCTCGTCGACCACGACGATCGCGTTGTCGACGAGCAGCCCCATCGCGACGATCATCCCGAAGATCGACATCTGGTGCAGCGGAATCCCCAGCACGCTCAGGGCGAACAGCACCATCGACGCCACGAGCGGAAGGGCCAGCCCGACCAGGATCGACGACCGCCACCCCATCGTGACGAGGATCACCAGGACGACGACGCCCGCCCCCTGGAGCAGGTTCCGGCCGAGCCCGCCCAGCCGCTCCGCCGTGTACCGGCTCTGGTCGAAGACCTCGACGATCTCGACGCCCGGCGAGAGTTCGTCGCGAAGGCTCTGGACCGCCTCACGCGCCTCGACGGTCCACGCGTCGACGCGGCGGTCGTCGAGCATTCGCGCGGCGACGTAGACCGCACGCTTCCCGTCGACGAGTCCGATCTCCGCCGGGGGGGTGCGGAAGGACTTCTCGACCGTCGCGACGTCCGAGAGCCGGACGACGTGACCGTCGGCGTCGTGCGTCAGCGGGATCGCGGCGACGCGCTCGAGCGTCTCGAACCCGCCGACGACCTCCATCACGAGCTGCGTGTCGGACGAGCGGACGACTCCCGCGGGGACCTTGGCGTCCGCCGCCCGGACACGTCGGCCGACGTCCGCGACCGTGAGCCCCAGCAGGGCGAGTTCGTCCGGCGAGACCGTGACCGTGATCTCCTCGTCGAGGTCTCCGTACAGCCGGACGACGTCCGTGCCGCGGACGTTGCGAAGCCGGTCGGCGAGCTCCTCCGCGACGCGGTCGAGAACGCCGAGGACCGGCTCCGACTCCGCCTGCCAGCGGATGCCGAGCACGAGCGTGAACGCGGTCGCCCCGCGTTCGTCGTCGAAGTCCGGCTTGGACGCCTCCGGGGGGAGTTCGGCCTCCGCGTCGGCGAGCTTGTCGCGGAGCTTGGTGAAGACGGCCTCGGTCGCGTACACGTCGTCGTCGAGCTCGACGGTGATCAGGGAGACGCCGGCCCGCGAGTCCGACTCGATCTCCTCGACCTCGGCGACCTCGCGGAGCTCGTCCTCGAGCTTCTTCGTGACGAGCGCCTCGACCCGTTCCGCCGACGCGCCGGGAAGGAGCGTCACGACGATCGGGTTGCGGTTGTTGATCCGCGGGTCCTCGAGCCGCGGCAGCGTCAGCAACGACGAGACGCCGCCCACGAGGATCACGCCCAGCGTCAGAATCAGGAGATGGCGGTTGTCGTAGAACAGGGTTCTCACCGGTCGCCCTCCCGCGGACGGGTTTCCGGACCGACGACGCGAACGGCCTGCCCGGCGACGAGGCGGTGCACCCCGGAGGAGACGACGAGTTCCCCGTCGGCCAGGGTCCCGCGGACGAAAGCGCGGTCGGCCTCCTGGTGGAGGATCTCGACGTCGCGGCGTTCGAGCACGAACTCGCCCGTTCCGTCGGACCGACTCCGCGACACCGCGACGTAGCACGCCCACAGTCCCCGATGACTCTCCGTGAGAGTGGCGACCGGGATCCACACGCCGCTCTCGTCGACCGTCTCGCGGACGCGGAGCTCGGCGAGGTCGCCCACGCGGACGTCGGCGTCGGAGACGGGCAACGAGAAGAGGAGGCTCACCGTTCGCGTCGTGGCGCTGCGATCCGGCCGGGACGCCCGCAACCGGGCCGGATGGCTGCGGCCCTCGACGACGACCTCGTGTCCGCCGGTCCGTTCGAGTGACGCGACGACCTCGCCCGGCACGCCGACTCGGGCGTCGAGCCGACCGGTCTCCAGCAGCTGGACGACCGAGGTGCCCGCCGTGACGACGGCCCCTTCGTCGAGGAACCGCCCGCCGATCGTGCCGGAGTACGGTGCTCGCAGCATCGACTTCGCGAGCCGCACGTCGAGCGTGGCGAGTTCGGCCTCGAGCTGTGCCACCGTCGCCTGCTGGGCCGCGACCCGTTCGCGCCGCGTGCCGTTCTCGAGTTCGAGCAGTCGTTCCCGGGCGGCTGCCAACTCGCCGGCGGCGACCGCGGCCGCGAACCGTCGCTCGTCGTGCGTCTGGTCGGTGACGGTTCCGTTCCGGACCAGGGAGTCGCTGCGTCGTCGGCTGCGGTCGGCGAGCTCCCACCGAGCCTGCAGGGCGACGACGGTTGCCCGAGCCGCCGCGACGACCTCGTCACGCGGCCCGGCCGTCAGTTCCGCCAAGACGGCCCGACCTGCCTCCAGCCGGGCGGCGAGGGCGGCACGCTCCGTACGCAGCACGTCCACGTCCAGCCTCGCGACGACCTCCCCGGCCGCCACCCGGTCGCCTTCGTCGAACCGAACCTCGTCGACGAGGCCGTCGAGCTCGAAGCTCAGCACGCTTTCCCGCCGCGCCTCGACGCGACCGACGTAGGACCGCTCGCGGTCGTACCCGGACTCCAGCACGACGGGCGTGACCGCGACACCGTGCGTGACCGGCGGCGGGTCGTCAGATGGCGAGCGTTCCGTCAGTCCCGGTGCGAGACCGCCGGCCGTGACGACTCCGGCGACGACCGCCAGCACGACCAGCAGGGGCGCCGACCTGCCGGCCAACGACCGAGACAGGCGCCGCAGCAGCGTGGTCGCGACTCGTCGTTCGTCGGCGACGTCGGCGCGACCGTCGGAATGGCCGGCAGTAGGGGTCGAAGTCGGTTCCGGCTGCGAGGAGTGGCTTCCCGGCGACGACGCAGAACCCACGGCCCCGCCCTTCGATCGCCGGTCGGTCGAGTCTCGTGTCATCTCGGGGGGATCCTGAAGAAGTCCTCGGCGGCAGCCCGCAGGTGGGTGACGCCGTCGTCACCGAGCAGTGTCTCCACCTGCTGCTGCGCCTTCTCCCACAACGGAAAGGCCTTCTCGAAGAGCGCTTGGCCTTCGCGGGTCAGTTGGAAGGGCTGCATGCGGCCGTCCTCGTCCGGGACGACCTCCAGCCACCCCCGGTTCTTCATGCGGTCGATGTTGCGACTGAGCGTCGAGACGTCCATCTGCAGTCGCTCGGCGACCTCCGCCGGCCGAGCCACGCCTAGATACGCCGCCGCCGCCAACACGTTGAGTTGGCTGGTCTTCAGCCCGAGCGGACGAAGGGCAGTGTCGTACACGTTCGTGACGATCCGGTTCAGCAGGCGGATCCGCACGCCGATGCACTCGGCGGCCATCCGACTGGCGTGTTGTCTCGCGGTCATCGCGGCCATTCCTTGCATATGCAACTATATCGTCCGGCAGCGAGGTGACTACTCGAGAAACCGACCGCTCTCTCGGGAATTCTGGAATCGGAGACTGCCGCGTCGATCGCCGGGAGCCGCGAGGGCGGCAGCGTGTCGCGAGCCTGCCGGCGACGGCCGACTCGCTAACCGAGAAGGTCAGCGAGCGCCGCGAAGTCCAACGGCTTCGTCAGGTGAGCGTCGAAGCCTGCGTCCAAAGCCTTCTCGACGTCGCTCGGCTGTCCGTAGCCCGTCACGGCGATCAGCCGGGCGCGTTGGCCGTCTTCTCCAGCGCGGATGCGGCGGGCGACCTCGAAGCCGTCGAGGTCGGGGAGTCCGATGTCGGCGACGACGACGTCCGGTCGCCACTCGGCCACGACGGAGACTCCCTCGGAACCGGTCGTCGCGACCCGGACCTCGTGGCCGTCGAGTTCGAGGTGTTGCTGCAGCAGGAGCGCGTTGTCCTCGCCGTCCTCGACGACCACGATGCGGAGCGGTCTCGGGCCGTCGGCGGAGGAGGTCTCGGGCGTCGGGGCGGCGGCGACCGGTGCGGGGATCACGGGCAGGCAGACGACGAACTCGCTCCCGCGGCCGACCCCTTCGCTCCGTGCGGCGACCGTGCCTCCGTGTAGCTCGACGAGCGAGCGGACGAGGGCGAGTCCCACGCCGAGCCCGTCGGTCGAGGCGGAGACCTGGGTGTCGTCGCCGACGCGGAAGAAGGGCTCGAAGATCCGCTCGAGGTCGTCCGGAGCGATGCCCTGGCCCTCGTCGGCGACGACGAGTTCGGCCGTGTCGCCGGAGGACGCGAGCCGCATCGTGACGGCGGTCTCCCGGGGCGAGTACTTGGCCGCGTTCGAGACGAGGTTGCCGGTGACCTGCAGGAGCCGGGTACGGTCCCCGTCGATCCAGACCGGGTGTTCGGGCAGCTCCGACCGGAGCACGACGTCGTGTTCCACGAGCATGGGGCGGAGGGCCTCCGGCAGTTCGCGGAGCACCTCGACGAGATCGACGGGCTCCCTCTCCAGCCGGAGCCGGCCCGTGGTGACCCGCGAGACGTCGAGCAGGTCGCGAAGCAGCCGGGACATCTGCAGCGACTGTCGTTCGACGACGTTGGCGGCGTCCTCCGGCGAGAACGTGGCACTCTTCGTGAAGCCCCGCTTCAGCAGCCGGGCGGCGCTGAGGACGGCCGAGAGCGGGTTCCGCAGCTCGTGCGAGAGCATGGCGAGGAACGACTCGCGGGCGCGAATCGCCTCGCGGAGCTCCTCCTCGTACTGGGCCCGCTGCGTCACGTCCTCGATCACGGCGATCACGTAGTCCGGCTCGCCCGCGTCGTCCGTCTCCAGCGAGAGCGTCTTCGACGCCCAGACGACCTGGCCGTCGGGGCGGACGAACCGCTTCTCGACGGCGACGTGGTCGAGCCGGTCCCGGAGCAGACGGTCGATTGCGTCGACGGCGATCGACGCGTCCTCGGGGTGCGTGATGTCTCGTGACGGCCGCGCCTCGAGCGTCACCCGGTCTCGCCCGACGATCTCGCAGAGACGGTCGTTGACCCGCAGCCAGTTCCCCTGGAGGTCGAGCAGCGCGATCCCGACCGCTGCGTTCTCGAACGTGGCCCGGAACGACTGCTCGAGTTGCCTGGCGACCGCCTCGGCCCGGCGCTGCTCGGTCAGGTCGCGGACGAAGCAGGTG
This sequence comes from Planctomycetaceae bacterium, assembly GCA_028284885.1. Taxonomy (GTDB): domain Bacteria; phylum Planctomycetota; class Planctomycetia; order Planctomycetales; family Planctomycetaceae; genus JANQQW01. Next base: position 436 of record JANQQW010000028.1, on the reverse strand, counting down.
AAGTGGGGCGGCCCGGCAGCGTCGACCTTCGTCACCGTCAGCTCGACCGGGAACTCGGACTCGTCGGCACGCCGGGCCGTCGTCTCGATCCGTTCCGACAAGTCGGGCAGTTCTCCGTCACGACGAAACCGCTCGATCCCCGCCTCCAGGACCGGGCTGCTCGAGCTCGGGACGAGCAGTTCTACGGCGGACTCGCCGACCGCGTAGTCGGCCGCGTAGCCGAAGACCTGCTCGGCGGCCGGATTGAACTCGACGATTCGGCCGCGGGCGTCGACCGTGACGATCGCGTCGAAGGCGGAGGCGAGGATCGCCGCGTTCCGGGCGTCGCTGCGGCGGAGCCTGCGCTCTCTTTGCACGTCCTCGGTCACGTCGCGGAGCACGAGCCGGGCCCGGGCGTTCCGTCCGTTCCCCGCCCGTGCCAGCGTGGCGCGGGCGT
>JANQQW010000022.1 GCA_028284885.1 Planctomycetaceae bacterium | reverse complement strand
GGCCCCCTCGACGAGGCCGACGTCGACCGACGCGGGAAGTTCCTTGGCGTCGACGAGCGGGCTGTAGACGACTTCGACCTTCTCGGCCAACTCGACCAGGCGTTCGTCGAGGTCGAGAAACGACATGTGGCAGCCTGAGCAGCCGTCGAGCCAGGTCGTTGCCATCGTGATCCGTCGTTCGCTCACACCTCGCCTCGCATCTGTGTCAGGTAGGGAAGGAAGTCGGGCGTCTTCTCCATCTCGCCGACCGCAGTTCCCTTGCGGACGAGGGCCCCGGTCGGACAGACCTGGACGCACTTCCCGCAACTCGTGCAGGTGTCGCTCTCGCCCCAAGGCTGGTTCAGGTCGGTGATGACGCGACAGCCGGCCCCGCGGCCCATCACGTCCCAGGTGTGGGCCCCCTCGATCTCGTCGCAGACGCGGACACACCGCGTACACAGGACGCAGCGGTTGTGATCGACGCGAAACAGATCGTGCGAGGAGTCGACGTGGAAGACGTCGTTCCGGTACGGAACGCGAACGTGATCGACGCCGCACTCGGTCGCGAGGTCCTGCAACTCGCAGTGACCGTTCGAGACACAGACGGAGCAGACGTGGTTTCGCTCGGCGAAGAGCAGTTCGACGATCGTCTTCCGGTAACGACGGAGCTTCTCGCTGTCGGTCCGCACGCACATCCCCTCGGCGACGTGCGTCGAGCAGGCGGACAGCAGCTTCGACGAGCCCTCGACCTCGACGAGACAGAGCCGGCAGCCGCCCCACTCGCCGAGCCCGTCGAGATGACACAGCGACGGGATCCGCACACCGTTCTCGGCCGCGACCTGCAGCAGCGTCTCGTCCTCGCGGGCGCCGACGTCGATGTCGTCGATCGTCAGCGTAACGACACGAACGCTCGTGGTCGGCGACTGCGGCTTCGGCGGCATGTCTGAGTCTCCTCGTCGTCTCGCTGTCAGGTGTCCACCACGTCGAGTGGAACGAGGAACTCGCCGGGGGGCGTCTCGACGAGGCGCTCCTCGTACTCGTGTCGAAAGTACCGCAGCGTGCTCTGGACCGGGTTCGGAGCGGTCTGCCCGAGCCCGCACAGGCTCGTCATCTGGACGACCTCGCACAGCTCCTCGAGCAACGCGAGGTCGGCCGAGGTCGCGCGGCGGTCGGCGATCTTCACGAGCAGGTCGTGCAACTGGACCGTGCCGGCACGGCAGGGAATGCACTTGCCGCACGACTCCGTCATGCAGAACTCCATGAAGTAGCGGGCGACGTCGACCATGCAGGAGGTCTCGTCCATCACGATCATCCCGCCGGACCCCATGATCGAGCCGACCGCACGCAGCGTGTCGTACTCGACGCTCGTCTCGGTCAACTCCACTGGGATGCAGCCGCCCGAGGGGCCACCGGTCTGCACCGCCTTGAACGCCCGGCCGTCGGGAACGCCGCCGCCGACCTCCTCCACGATCTCCCGCAGGGTGATGCCCATCGGCACCTCGACGAGACCGGTGTTCTCGACCCGACCGGCGAGGGCGAACACTTTCGTGCCGGTCGAGTCCGGCGTGCCGATCGAGGCGAACCACTCGCCCCCGTTGCGGACGACGGGCGGGACGTTGGCGAGGGTCTCCACGTTGTTGATCAGCGTCGGGCCGCCCCAGAGTCCCGACTCGGCGGGATACGGTGGTCGCGGTCGGGGCTGCCCTCGGAGGCCCTCGATCGACGCCATCAAGGCGGTCTCCTCGCCGCAGACGAAAGCCCCGGCCCCCATCCGCAACTCGATCGTGAAGTCGAACGGAGACGCGCACACGCCGTGGCCCAGAAAGCCCTCCTTGGTCGCCTGTCGAATCGCGCGTTCCAGTCGCTCGACGGCGAGCGGGTACTCCGCCCGCACGTAGACGAACCCACGACTCGCTCCAACGGCGTAGGCGGCGAGAGCCATCCCCTCCAGCACGCGGTGCGGGTCGGACTCGAGCACGGCCCGGTCCATGAAGGCTCCCGGATCGCCCTCGTCACCGTTGCAGATAACGTACTTCGGGGACTCGACCGCCTTCGCCACGGTCGACCACTTCAGGCCGGCCGGGTAGCCCGCTCCCCCACGACCGCGGAGGCCGCTCGTCTGCACCTCGCGAAGCACGTCCTCGGGCGTCATCTCGGTGACGGCCCGGACCAGAGCCTGGTATCCGTCCTGGGCGATGTAGTCCTCGATCCGGTCGGGATCGACGAGACCCGAGTTCTCGAGGACGACCTTGTGTTGGCGTTGGAAGAAAGGAACGTCGGTCGGACAACGCAGTTGCTCGACCGGCTCTCCTTCGACGCTGTCCAGCAGGCCCTCCACGTCGTCTGGCCCGACGTGGCGGTACAGTTCGCTGAAGGCAGCGTTGCGGCCGTCGACTGCAACCAGAGGACCGGCCGAGCACAATCCGAGACATCCGACGCGACGAACCTCCACGTCGTCACCCCGGCCGGCGGACTCGACGGCGCGCTCAAAGCCCTCGCAAACCTCCCCGGCCCCGGAGGACTGGCAACTCGCGGCGAGGCAGACGCGAATCCGGTGCGAACGCGCGGCCTCGCTGCGAAGTTCGTCGGCCCGTGCCTTCAGGTCGTCGAGTTGCACGTCGCCTCCCCGATCTCTTGTAGCAGGGCCTCTGACGTCTGCCGTCCGCGGATCTCGCCGTCGACGACAACGGCCGGAGCCAGCCCACACGCACCCAGGCAACGAGCGGAGAGCAGCGAGAGGCGTCCGTCGGCGGTCGTACCGCCGATCGAGACGTCGTACTGGTCCTCAACCGCGTCGATCAGGTCCGGGGCCCCCTTGATGTAGCAGGCCGTTCCGGTGCAGACGACGCAGGTGTGCTCGCCGGTCGGCTCCAGCGAGAAGAGGTGGTAGAAGGTCGCGACGCCGTAGACGCGACTGAGGGGGATCCGCAGCGAGCGGGCGACGTACCGCATCGCGCGGCCGTCGAGATAGCCGAAGCTGTTCTGCACGACGTGCAGAGTCTCGATGAGGGCGTGCGCCGAGTACCCGTTCCGCCGCATGGTGACGTCGACGAGCTTCCAACGCTTGTCGTCGGACGGCGGCGAAACCCGCTTCACGGCGACCTTCATCTCGATCCTCCACCCACGGGCTCGGGCTCCTCGAACGTGACGCTCGAGAGGACGACGTCCTCGCCCGAGACGACCTCCACCCGACCGTCCCGGCAGACGGGACAGACGAATCGGGAACGAGCGACGCGAAACTCGTGACCACAACGACACGCACCGATCGCGGGGACCACGACCAGTTCGAGCGTCGTCCGTTCGAACGCCGTACCGAGACGGAGTTCCTCGAAACCGCTCTCGAACAACTCCGGCTCGACTCCCGAGAACTCACCCACCTCGACGCGGACAAGCACGGCGTTCGACAAGCCGTTCTCGTCTGAGAGCTCGGCGAGCTGGTCGAGAAGATCTCGGACGAGAGAGCGTTCGTGCAAAGTGTGCACCGATGGTCCGACGGTCGGCTGACTCGGCGTGACGATAACCCCCGGCTCCGAAGCCGTCAAACTCCTGCCAGGGACCAGGCTCTTCGTCAGCATGAACCCGAGGACGGCGGTCTTCTTCCCGAACGAAGGTCTCGATGCTGGAAGAAGCGGCGCAGCCACCATGGCAGCCAGGGCGAGCTTCGCGGATTTCCGGTGGGCGAAGATGGCCGCGAGAGCACAGTTCTCCGCCGGCGGCGTCGGCCAGATCGGTTCCGAGTCAGTCTGCGACGAGTTCGAGAATCGCGCGGCGCACGGGCGGCCGCAGCGACTGCCAGCCGAGAACAACCTGCATGAATCCGGTGTGGAGTGCCACTGCGCACCGGATTCTGCACCGCCCGCAGTTGCTGGATCGCCAAGAACGAGTCTCGCGCGGGGGCTTACACCGATCGCTTCAACACCTGCGGAGTGTTTTGAAGACGATCACACACCGTTGCACGGCCCGCCTTCCCCTGGAAAACAAAGGGGTTCGCGGGGTCTACTCTTTCCGACTCTTAGAGCGGATTGATCTCTCCGGGGCTTTCGTCGCAGACCTTTCGCCGCTCGCCACCGTGACTGCGACTCAGTCCTGCTCGGCGAGTGCGAGCAGACTTCAGACTTCGTGCCACTCGCCGCGACATAAGTCCGCAGCCTGCTGATTCCCGATCAGGACAACAAGATCACGTTCCTCCGCGATCACCCGACGATCGAAGCTCTTGGGCGTCTCCCAAGCGGTCTGCGGCCCGTTGATGCGCTCTGGAACGAAGAGACCAGGTGAGTGCGACATGGCCCTGCCGGCGGAGGTCGTGTTCGTCACTCCTACCAAGGAGAAGGAGCAGTGACTGGAAATACAGAGTCATTCGGAGTGTCGTCGGGAAACGCCGTGAATCATGGGGTGGCGCCGTACTTGTGCCTGTGACCGAGGGCCGTTGCGCTTGACTCGACGGTCCTCGGATGGGCCATCCAGGAGATCGGTTGGACGGCCCCGGCATCGGTTGGCCAGCTTGCCCGGAGTCGCGCCGACGGGGCGGTTCAGAGAATTGCCCCATTGGTTCACTGAGCCGCGACATTCGGGCTTGCCTGTTTCGCGGTGCGTTCGATTCGATTCGGGGTGACCGATCGGAACTAGGGGGACCGCAACGCTCAGCGGCTACGCATCTTCCTTGGGAGAGGGCGCGCGAGCCCCTTTACGAAGAGGGTTGTGTACGGGAAGGCGTCCGCTGCGGATGCTGACGCTGATCGACGAGTTCACCCGCGAGTGCCTCGTGATCGACGTGGCCCGCAGGTTGACGAGCGAGGAGGTGCTGGAGCGTCTGAGCGACCTGTTCGTGCGACGTGGCGACCCCGGTACGTCCGCAGCGACAACGGCCCGGAGTTCACGGCACGCAAGTTCCGGAAGTGGCTGTAGCGGGTCGGCGTCCGGACGCAGTTCATCGAGCCGGGCTCGCCCTGGGAGAACGGCTACGTCGAGTCGTTCAACGGGGGGCTGCGGGACGAGCTGCTCAACGCCGAGGTCTTCGAGACCCTGCTGGAGGCGAAGGTGCTGATCGAGCGTTGGCGGTTGGAGTACAACTCGGTCCGTCCGCACGGTTCGCTGGGGTACCGCCCCCGGCCCCTGCAGCGGAGTCGTTGACAACCGAAACTCCAACTTGAACCTTGGTACCAACCCCAGAGGTAGGTCAGTCTTCAACTGGCTCGGAGAAGGGTTTGGGAGTTCCGACGATGGGCACTGAAACAACGGCTTCCCAGCGGGACACCGACGCTCCGGACGTGGCCGGGGCGGTCGACGACGACGGGAGTTCTCCGGCACACGTGCTGGCCGTGGACGAAGCACTCACGGTCTTCGGCTCGTCGAAGGACGGGATCTCCTCGGCAGAGGCGCGGTCGCGACTCGCTCGATACGGACCGAACAGGTTGCGGGAGCACAAGAGGGTTAGTCCTTGGACGCGGTTGCTGCTGCAATTCCACAATCCCCTGATCTACGTGCTGCTAGCCACGGCCGGGGTCACCGCTGCGTTGCAGCACTGGATCGACAGCGGTGTGATCCTCGGCGTCGTCGTCATCAACGCACTCGTCGGCTTCATTCAGGAATCCCAGGCTGAACATGCGATCGAGTCCCTCAAGCACATGCTGGCTCCGTCGGCTGTCGTAGTTCGAGACGGGACACGGTCCACCGTGCCTGCGACGGAATTGGTTCCGGGAGACGTCGTGCTCGTCGAGGGCGGCGCCAAGGTGCCCGCGGACCTGCGTCTGGTGCAAGTGAAGAACCTGCAGATCGACGAGGCCCCTTTGACGGGGGAATCCATGCCGGTCGCAAAGAGCATCGACGCGTTGCCGTACGAAGTCCCGCTGGCCGACCGCTGCAATCTGGCGTTTGCCGGCACGCTGACCACGACCGGAACAGCTGCCGGGCTCGTCGTCGCAACAGGAGACGAGACGCAACTCGGTCGTATCGCCGGAATGCTCCAGGAGGTTGAAGGAGTGAGTACGCCACTGATTCGGCGGCTGACGAGCTTCAGCAAGGTGATTACGGTCGTCATCGTCCTCTTCTGCGCACTTGTGTTTCTGCTGGGAGTACTGACCGGCCAGGTGGCGGGGGAGATGCTGGTGGCGGCGGTGGCGCTGGCCGTGTCGGCGATCCCGGAGGGCCTGCCCGCCATCATGACCATCACCTTGGCCATCGGCGTAAAACGCATGGCGTCCCGAAACGCCGTTGTTCGAAAGCTGCCTGCAGTGGAGGCCCTTGGCAGCACGACCGTCATTTGCAGCGACAAGACCGGTACGTTGACTCGAAACGAGATGGCGGTGACGCAGATCATCTCCGGGGAGGGTACGTTCACCGTCACAGGGTCGGGCTATGAGCCGCTCGGCGCGGTGATCGGCGAGGGCCAGGACGTCGTGACGCTGGACCGCTCGCCGGTACTGCGCGAACTGGTCACGGCCGGGGTGCTCTGCAACAACGCGCAATTGCGGCTGAAGGACGGACAGTGGCGAATCGAGGGCGATCCAACCGAAGGATCGCTGTTGGTGCTGGCAGGCAAGCTGGACCTTGGCATGGAAGACGTTCTCGGCACCTGGCCGCGGACGGACGAGATTCCGTTCGAATCCGAATTGCAGTACATGGCGACGTTGCACCACGATCACTCGGGCCACGCACTGATCTTCCTGAAGGGTTCGCCAGAAGCGGTGCTCACCCGTTGTAATCACCAGTGGGGAACGGAGGAGCCGCTCGATACCGCACAATGGCAGGAGGCTGCTGGCAGAATGGCAGCCGATGGCTTGCGCGTCCTCGCAGTGGCCGAGAGGCAGTGGGAGCCGCGTGGCACCGTTTTGGAGCTCGAGGACACCGAGCAGGGATTCGCGCTGTTGGGACTGGTCGGGATGACGGATCCGCCGCGAAAGGAGGCAATCGAGGCGGTCGAGAAGTGTCACGTTGCCGGGATTCGAGTGATCATGATCACGGGTGATCACGTTGCCACGGCACAGGCGGTCGCGCGGCAGATCGGCATCCGCGCCACCGAGAACGCGGTGACCGGTGCGGATTTGGGAAGACTGGACGACTTGGATCTCGATCGAGCAGTTGACGACCTGGACGTGTTCGCCCGTGTCGCACCAGCACAGAAACTCGACATCGTTCGATCCCTACAGCGTCGGGGCCATGTCGTGGCCATGACCGGAGACGGCGTGAACGACGCGCCGGCGTTGAAACAGGCCGACATCGGCGTGGCCATGGGGATCACCGGCACGGATGTGTCCAATGAGGCTGCCGAGATGGTCTTGCTGGACGACAACTTCGCCAGCATCGAGAGGGCCGTCGAAGAGGGCCGCACGGTCTTCAACAACCTCAAGAAGACGATCGTGTTCATTCTGCCGACCAACGGTGGCGAGTGCTTGACCTTGGTGGCCGCGTTGCTGCTCGGCGTGCTGCTCCCGATCGCGCCGCTACACGTTCTTTGGGTCAATCTGGTGACGACCGTCGCACTGGCGATCACGCTCGCGTTCGATCCGGTGGAACGCGACGTCATGCAACAACCCCCCCGTGATCCGGAGTCGCCGTTGGTCGATCGCAGCCTGGTGTGGCGAATCTGCTACGTATCGGTGTTGATGTCGCTGGGAACGTTCGGCCTCTTCTTCCATGAATTGCACCGCGGTAGCAGCCTCGAAGTGGCCCGCGCGGTGGCCGTCAATGCAATCGTCTTCTTCGAGGCGGCCTATGTCTTGAACTGCCGGCACTTGAGCAACTCGGTCCTAACTCGTCGCGGCCTCTTCGGAAACCGGATTGTTTGGCTGGGTATTGCCGCCGTGGTGGCGTTCCAAATCGCGTTCACCTATTGGTCGGTCATGAACTCTCTCTTTCGGGTCGCGCCAATGGATGTGTGGATGTGGCTACGTGTACTCGGAGCATCGCTCGCATTGATGCTACTCATCGAAATCGAGAAGCTCCTGTGGAGGAGCAAGTACCGGCCAAGATCCAGCCAGCCGTAGAGCACTCCGTCGTGGTAGTTGGCCACACTCCCCTCCGCAAGATGATCCTCGGCCTGCCGCGGGTTGAGGAACTCCGGCAGGCAGAAGACGTCGGGGTGACCTGCCCCCGGGGTTGGTGCCAAGGTTCAAGCAAGGGTTTCGGTTGTCAACGACTCAACTGCAGGGGGCGGTACCTCAGCGCGCTGTTCGGCCGAATCGTGTTGTACTCCTTCCGCCAACGCTCGATCAGCGCCTTCGCCTCCAGCAGCGTGTCGAAGATCGACGTTCAGCAGTTCGTCACGCAGCTCCTTCTCGAGATCCTTCAGACGACGGGCCTGGTCGATCTTCAGGCCCCCGTACTCCCGACGCCGGCGGTAGAAGGTCTGCTCCGTGATCCCCAGCGTCTCGCAGACCTGCGGCGTCTTCTGCCCCCGGGGCCAATGCCACCTCCGCCTCGCTCAGCCAGTGGATGATCTCCTCCGCACGGTTACGCTTCCTCGCCATGACGTCGCTCTCCTGTTCAAGGCCCAGATCGACGAGACACTACTCGACAACCGGGCTCGGTTCAGGAGGCAAGGTCAAGACGAACTGCCGGAGTGCAATATCTCGATGGGGACGTACATCGGACACGTGATCTTCGAGCGTGTACTCATCGAGGAGCTTGCATGGAAAGATCAGTAATCGAGTCTGGGACGGAGTATGCCCTGAACGGGACAGTTCGGGTGTGGGGCCCGTGGTTTCGCGTTGTGAGCGTGGTCGAACGCGGTAACATCCCCGTCGTGGGACGTGTGACTCAACAACACCGAACTCCACGGGGTTCGGAACAGACGACGGTCCGTCCCCCTTACCGCCTCGCGAGCGTGGCCATCGTTCGGGAAGAAGAGGGAGGATACCTCGCAGATGCCCTCGGCTTGGCACCGGAACTCTCGCCTCGAGCCGCGGCACTGCTGCGCGAGTTGAACGACGTTCTGAGGGAAACCGTGGACCACCTGGGAACGGACGATTCAGTCGGGAGCGGGTTGAACCAACTGTGCCGCGACTTCGAGCGATTCGTGCAGCGGTTGTCGGAACACGAGCAGTCCGAACGGTCGCTGATTCGTCAGGCCATCGGGGACGAGCACCGGGCTGGCGAGTGACTCCCCTCTCAGGCTCCGGCGTGGTACGGGGCAATCATCTCGCGTTGATCGAGGTCCACGAACTCGCCTTAGGCGACGTAGACCGAGCGCTCGCAGATGTTGACGGCCCGATCGGCGAAGCGGACGAGGTCGTGGACGACGGACAGCAACTCCAGCGTCCGGTCGATGCCCCAGCGTAGCGGTTCGGCGAGGAGATCGTGGTGCAGTCGTCCGCTGAGCGAGCCGACCTCGACCCGCCGCTGGCGACGTTCAGGGCGGTCTCGGCATCGCGGTCCAAGTAGGCGCCGATTGCGCCGCGGAGCATCGCCCCGGCCACGGAGGCGATCTCGGGATTCCTCTCTCGAACACGGGGAGCCACTCGCCACCTCCGTGTGCGGCCCCGGCAATGCCCTTCGCGTAGTCGCCCATCCGCTCCGATTCCGTTGACAGTTCGAGGACTCCCGGGAGGAACCGAACGTCTGTGCCGGCCGGTTGCTGCGTCGCGAACACGGCGACGCAGTCCCGCTCGATGGCGCCCCGATCGCCGTTGATCGTCTCGTCGTCCGCAACTACCTGGGCCCCGAGTTCCACGTCCCCGTTGAGCAGCGCACGGATCGAGAGTCCCAGTGCCTCGTCCACCCGGTCCGCGAGGTGCCCGATCCGAGTCACCAGTCGCGCAAGTTCCTCGTCGAGTACTCTTCGACCACCGTTCGGCACGACGATCTCCCTCCACTCCAATCACGAATCCCTCGAAGTCCGGGAACGATCCGTACATCGTTCTCCCCGCGATCTCACTCTGCGGCGTGGTCTCGTCGTCCTCGAGTCCCAGCCGAGTTCACCACGAGACGGAGATCTTCTCGCACGCGATCCGATGGATTGGTAGCTTGGGTCGTTCAAGCGGCCCACGTTGCGTAGGACGGACGTGCCATTTCATCAACGATCCAGTCGGCACGGAGAGCCTGCGGACCATCCCCCCGAAGGCTTGAGCCGTGACAACTGCACGCATCGTCCTTGTGGACGACCACCCCACGTTTCGGATGGGAATTCGAAGTTCGTTCGCAATCGAGCCGGACCTCGAGGTTTGTGCGGAGGCCGACAATCTTGCCGAGGCGTTGAAGGTGGTCGATCGCGAGCGGCCGGACCTCGTTGTCGTCGATGTGAAGCTCGGCGGCGACAGCGGAATCGATCTCGTCCAGCGGCTCTCGACGAGGGACGCGTCCCTGAAGATCCTCGTGCTCTCGATGTACGAGGAGGAACTCTACGCCGATCGCGCCCTGAAGGCGGGGGCACGCGGCTATCTGTCGAAGGACGCCCCGACTGCGACCGTCCTCGAAGCCGTGCGCCACGTGCTGGGCGGCGGGATCTACCTGCGGCCGGAGGTCTCGGAGCACCTCGTCCACCGCATGCTAATCGGCCGCGACGGACTCGCGGAGGATCCCGTCAAGGCCCTCTCGAACCGCGAGATGCAGGTCTACGAACTGATTGGCCATGGGCGATCGACGAAGGAGATCGCCGACCAACTTCACCTCAGCGTGCACACGATCGAGACGCACCGTCAGCGGATCCGCACGAAGCTCGACTTGGCGAACGGCACGGACCTCGTCCGCTCGGCAACGCAGTGGATGCTGGAACACGGCTGAACGTCGCCGATGCCCTGCTCACCCGGCGCCACACGTCTCCATTGAGGGGTTGTCCGATCGGGCCGGTATCGACCCCGCGAGCATCCTTGCGAGGTTGCGATAGACGAGCGTCCCGCGATCGGGCTGATGGCGCGTGAGTTCGGCGCACGCCTCTCGCGAAACGTGGAGGACCACCGAGTCCCGGGCTCCCGCGCCCGTCTCCTCGGCCGATTGGAACAGCAGGCGAACGGGAAGCGGCGGGGGATCGCCGGTCCCGAGGAGGGCAGCCGCGCCGAGGAGGATTGTCGAGTGTCCGCTGTGCGCACACACGTGCATTTACCCACCGACCTCGGAGGCGAACGGCAGTCCCGTCTCCTCGTGAATGGGAAGGGCGTCCATGTCCGCGCGCAGCGTCACGAATAGCCGAGGAGCTCGACCGGGAATCTCCGCGAGGACGCCGGTGCCCTCCACGCGACGATGGACGGGAACACCGAGTTCCTCGAGAAACGAGACGACCCGCTCTCCTGTCCAGTGTTCCTGCCAACTCAGTTCCGGGTGTTGGTGCAAGTCCCGCCAGACCTCGACGAGGCGTTGTTAGAGGTCGGGAGCGAGGAGGGCAGTGTGGTCCACGGTTCGAGCCACGTTTCACTCGTGTCGAGCTTTGCTCCATCCCAACGGCGGTCCGGTTCGCACCACCCCGTCGCCGATCGAAACGCCGTTTGCTCGAGGAATTGGTGGAATTCGCCGACGAAACGCGATCCCTACTCGGTCCGAACCGCGACGCCGTCCACGATGCGGTCCGATGGGTACAGGACGACTGCGTCGTCGACCGCGAGACCTCGGACGATTTCAGTCTCGAGCCCGTTCGACAGCCCCGGCTCCACTTGCTGCCGTCGGGCCCGCCCGTCGACGACTTGGAAGGCGAACCACTCGTCGCCCTCGCGGAACAGGGCGCCGGCGGGGACGCGGATCACGTCCGGGTGACTCTCGACGACGATCCTGGCCTCGATCCGGTAGGCGTCGCCGAGAGGGCCGCGGGCCTCCACGGTATCGACGAAGTCGGCGATCACGTTCACCCGCTGCTCCTCGACTCCGAGCGCGGAGACTTCGAGGAATCCGGCCGGTTCGACGAGCCGGACCACCGCTTGCAGGTCGTGCGGTCCGCCCCAGCGACGGACGTGAACGAGGTCGCCCGAATCGATGCGGACGGCGTCGGTCGAGAGCACGTCGACGACCAATTCGAGGTCCCTCGGTTCGCCAATCTCGACGAGGGGGGTGCCCGACGCCACCGTCCCGGCATCCTCGCGGAGTACGCGGAGCACTCGTCCGCTGACCGGCGCCCTGATCGACAACAACGGGTCGCCCGCGGATTGCACGCTCGTGCCGGCGTCGTCCTCCGTCATCGGCGTCGTCCACGACAGGGCCGCCTTCGCGAGTTCGATCTCGAAGTCGGCCACGCGGAGCCCGAATTCCTCGGAACGCACGTCGGCCCGAGCGATCCGCAGTCCGTGCTCCGCTTCGTCGAAGGCGTCCCGGGTGATCGTGTTGCTGCGGTGCAACTCGCGGACGCGGTCGAAGCGGTGCTCGGCGAGTTCGGCTGCCTCCTTCGCCCGCACGAGTCCGGCCGCCGCCTGCTCGCGAGCCGCCTCCGCCGCCCGCAGCCGCGCCTCGGCCTCCGCGACGGCCCGGGGATCGAGCAGGCTCGAGTCACCGGGGGCGATGCGGGCGAGCACGGACTCGTCCCGGGCGACTTCGTCTCCCGCGTCCCAGTCGATGCGGAGGAGATTTCCGCTCACCGGCGCGAAGACGACGTACTTCTCGCGAATTCGCGTGATCCCGTCCTCCTCAACGGCGACCTCGAGCGGGCCGCGGGTGACGGTGGCGGTCTCGACGTCGACCGGCACGGGCCAGAAGCCCCACACCACTGCCGCACCGAGACCGGCGAGCAGGAGAACCCACGGGAGACGTCGCAGGAGTCGTTTCAACACTTCTACTCCCGAACCTTGAGGACGGCGATCAGATCGAGCCGGGACACGAGTCGCGTCACGACGAGGGAGGAGACCGCCGCGGCGGCGAGGGTCATCGCAGCCGCGTAGGCGAACGTCGCCCGCGAGATGACCATCGGCCAGCGCTGCGTCTCGGTGTCCATCAGGACCGTGGTCGACCAAGAGAGGCCGTAACCGAGCACCAGCCCGACCGGCAGAGCCATCAACGTGATCGCCGCGACTTCCCCCAACAGGACCCCGGCCACCTCGGCCCTCGTGAAGCCGAGCACCCGGAACGTGGCGAGGTCGCGGCTTCGCTCCGAGAGCGTGATCAGCGAGCAACTCAACATGACCCCGAACGCAATCACCGTCGCGAACATCGCATTGGAGGTCCGCATGCGGCGAAGGTGTTCCGTGACCGTGCGCTCGAAGGTCTCGAGTGCGGAGGCCTTGACGGTGATGCCGGCCACGGCGGGCGTCCGCTTGACCTCGCGGTAGAGGTCGCCGACGGCCGCGAGGTCGACGGCGAGATACGCTCCGGACCAACGTTCCCCCTCGCCGAGCAGCCGGTGCAGGTCCCGGCGATTCGTGTAGGCGACCGGATCGGTGTAGTTCGGGAAGACGCGTGAGATGATCACCCGGCGGTCCTCGATTCCGCCTTCGAGGAACTCGACTCGCACCTCGTCACCGGGCGAAACTGCGAGCAGTTCGCCGAGCTTCTCGGAGATCGTCAGTCCGTGCTCGGCGATCTCGACGGCCCGCTCGTTCCGGTCGACGACGCGGAACAGCCGGGGTCGCCGCTTGAGTCCCACGAGTCCGATCCGTTTCGACCGGTTGCCCCGGTGCAGGCGGACGGGCGTGCTCCGGAAGCCTTCGACGTCAGTGACCCCCGGCAGCGCCCGCATATCGTACGCGGCTCGCGGTGAGACGGCTTCGTCGAAGACGAGGGTCACGTCCTGCCTCTGGGCGTCCTCGAAGATCGCGTCGATCACGTAGTCGATCGTGTCCTCGAAGAACGCCCCCACCACGAGCAGCGCGACGCCGAGGGACATCGCGAGAACGGAGAGGGCCGACGATCGCCAGTTCCGCTCCAGCCGCCGAACGACCATGGCCGCGATCGGGCTCAGTAGGGGACCGAGGCCGATTCGTTCGACGAATGCCCGGCGGTACGACTTCGGCGCCGACGGACGCATGGCGACCGCGGCGGGCAGCGCGATCACTCGGCGGAGTGCGGTCGCCCCGCCGAGGAGTCCGGCCGCGAGGCTGACGACCGTCGCCAGCGCGACCCCGTCCCAGGCGAGACGGTGATCGAGTACCGGAAAGCGAAAGAAGTTCGCGAAGTTCGTGGCCATGCCACGGGCGAGTTGGACGCCCCCCATGGTCCCCAAGACCACGGCGACCGCCACGAGGACCACAAGACGTTGTCCGTAGTGCCAGCCGATCTCGCGGGCCGAGTAGCCGAAGGCCCGCAGCGTCGCGATCTGTTCCTGCTCGTGGTCGACCATCCGCGAGAAGACGAGGTTCAGCAGGAAGGCCGCCGCCGAGAGGAAGATGAACGGCATCACGACGGCCATGCTCTCGAGCTGCAGCATCTCGTCCGCGAGCCGACGGTGCGACGGTTGCTCGTCGCGACCGTAGGCACCGCGACATCCGTACGGTTCGAGAATGCGATCGACGCGATAACGGACGTCTCGTTCGGAAGCCCGCGGTCGCAGCAGCAGCGAGACGTCGTTGAATGCTCCCTCCATGTTGAACGCCGCCGCCACGCGGCGTTCGGCTATCCACAGGATGCCGAAGCGGCGGTCGTCCGGCAGGAACTGCCCCGGCTGAACGGCGTAGACGTACTCCGGCGAAAGGCCGATTCCCACGATCCGCAGCCGTTGTCGGACGCCCCCCAGGACGACGTGCAACTCGTCCCCCGGCCGCACGCGGTGGGCCTCGGCGAACGGCTCGCTGAGGACGACTTCCCCGCGGCGGTCGGGATCGGGCCAGCGGCCACGCCGCAGGTGCACGGCATTCAGACCGGTCTCCGGCGAATCCGGCAGGGAGACCAACCGGGCGCTGATCGGTTCGTCGAGGGTCGGCAGGTCGACCACGACCGGTCGCACGACCCGTGTCTCGACCCGCTCGACGCCGGGGACGTCGCGCAACCGGTCGGCGACTGCACCGGGAGCGCGGGTCAACTGGGCGAACACGTCCGCGAAACGATACGCGCGGTAGTACCGCTCCCGCGAGACCTCGAGCGTCCGGTAGACGCTCGTCGACATGACGAACGTCGCCACGCCGCAGCCGAGCACCGCCACGATCGACAGCGACTGTCCCCACTTGCGTCGGGCGTCGGAGAGCAACAGGCGGTCGAGGGTACGCACGGACCGAGTGCTCCTTCACCAGACGAGTTCGTGGGCCGGACGACGGCAGGGGTTCGTCGTGATCTCGGCGATGCGACCGTCCGACAGTCGGATCACGCGGTCGGCCATGTCCGCGATCGTCGCGTTGTGGGTGATGACGGCCGTCAGCGTTCCCAGCTCGGCGTTGATCCGGGCGATGACGTCGAGCACGACGATGCCGGTCTTCACATCCAGAGCGCCGGTCGGCTCATCGCAGAGCAGGACGTCCGGCCGCTTGGCGATCGCGCGGGCGATCGCCACCCGCTGCTGCTCACCGCCGGAGAGCTGGGCCGGGTAGTGGTCGAGTCGTTCGTTGAGGCCCACGAGTTCGAGGGCCTCCGCGGCGGGCATCGGGTGCGTGGCGATGTCCGTCACGATCGCCACGTTCTCACGGGCCGTCAGCCCGGCGACGAGGTTGTAGAACTGGAACACGAAGCCCACGTGCTCGCGGCGATAGCGGGTCAGTTCGTCCTCGTCCGACCGGCAGAGATCGTGGTCCCGGAACAGCACGCGGCCGCTGGTCGGCGTGTCCAGTCCCCCGAGAATGTTCAGCAGCGTCGACTTTCCGCTCCCGGACGGCCCGAGGATGACGACGAACTCGCCCGGAAAGAGGTCGAGGTCGACGTCCCGCAGCGCCACGACGTCGATCTCGCCCATGCGGTATCTCTTCGAGACGGAGCGAGCGCGAAAGGCCCACTCGCCGTCGTCGCCCCGGGCATCGACAGCGACCTCGTCGCCAGTCGGCCTGCTCGTCGCGTTGCTCGGTGCGGAGTCGCTCATTGGACGAGGAGGACTCCGGTGCCGTTGATGCGGTCGCGCGAGAGATCGAGGAGGGCCCGGTTCGCGTCCTCGAGCGGGTACGTCGTCACCGAGGCGCGGACCGGGACGCGGGCCGCCTCCGCCAGCAGTTCGCGGCCGTCCTCGCGGGTGTTGGCCGTTACGGAGCACAGATCGCGCTCGTGGAACAGGTGCCGCTGGTAATCCAGCCCGGGGACGTCGGTCATGTGAATGCCGGCGAGCGCGAGGGTGCCCCCCTTGTCGAGAAGTTCGAGCGCTGGGGGTACAAGTTCGCCGGCCGGGGCGAAGAGAACGGCGCTGTCGACCTTACTGGGAACCTCGGTGGGGTCCTCGCCCACCCACGCGGCTCCCATCGACCGGGCCAACTCGCGATGCCCCTCACCGCGCGTGACGACGAACACCTCGCAGCCGCGATGTAGAGCAATCTGCATCACGACGTGGGCACTCGACCCGAAGCCGAGAATCGCCAGCCGTCCTCCCTCGGGCAGCCGGGCTCGCCGCAGGGCGCGGTAGCCGATGATGCCCGCACAGAGGAGCGGGGCGGCGTGCACGTCGTCGAAGGCGTCGGGCAGCACGTAGGCGAAGTCCTCGTGCACGACCGCCAACTCGGCGTACCCGCCGTCAGCGTGGTAGCCGGTGAAACGCGCCTCGCCGCAGAGATTCTCCCGGCCGCTCCGACAGAAGCGGCACGTGCCGCACGTCGAGCGAAGCCACGCGACGCCGATGCGGTCGCCGGCCGACAGCCGACTGCACTCCGGTCCGAGTGCCTGGACCGTGCCGACGATCTGATGACCCGGCACGACCGGACTGCGGACGACGGGCAGATCCCCCTCGATCACGTGCAGGTCCGTGCGACAGGTCGCGCAGCAGGAGACCCGGACGAGCACCTCATGCGGCCCCGGGATCGGATCGGGAACCTCGACAAGCCGGAGCGGCCGACTCGCAACGTCGGCAACCTGCTCGACGATCATCGCCCTCATCGCTGCTCCTTCGTGCCTCGTCTACGAATCAGATGCATCGCGGTCAGCGAGGAGAGTGGACCCAGGCAGCCGCTTCGCGGTCCTCATGCTCGCAGAGTTCGCGTTCCAGCTCTTCGCGATCCTCCGGTTCGAGTTCGTCGACGAACTCGAACGCCTCCTCCTCGGTGGCCACGGCCAACTCGTCGACGGTCGTGACGGACCCGGCGGACTCGATGACTCTTCTCCAGATGGCGACCATTGCTCCCTCCTCCCTCGTTCGTGTTCCGAAACTCAATAGCCCTGATGACGGCAGCACTCCCGGGCAAAGTAGACGATTCGTCGCAACTGCTCCGCGTCGAGAAACTCCACATGAACCATCGCGCGACCGCTCAGCGTCGGAACCCGCGCGGCCCGGATGGCGTCGAGCATCTCCGAGCGGTCCATCGACTCGATCGACTCGCACGTCAACTCGGCCACTTCTCCCTGGCTCGGACTCCGAGCCAGAACGGGCGAATCGGCAGTTGATGATCCGGTCTGCATCGGTGTTCTCCGTCGAGGTGCAACGTCTGGGGTCAACGGACTCGATTCTGCACCCCGGACCAGCGCACTGCGTCACTGGGTTCGATCATTGGCCTGTGGCGAAAGCCACCACGACGCGGCGGTTCGACCGCGTGACGCCCCGACGGGCCGCCGACGGCAGAATCTGTCTCGCAGCCGAATGAGGTCTTCGACAGCTCACAGCCCGAGAGGTGGCTCATGGCATCAGAACGCATCCGAGACGTTCTGCACATGCCAAGCCCGGAGGACGACCCCTCGCCCCTAGATCTGCACGGTGCATCGGGCACCGGTGTCGCGGACGTACTCGCTCACCGGCCACGCCATCGGCTCCTCCGACTGCCGGCCCCGAGAGTCGAGATGCTGTCGGAAGTGACCCGCCCGATGCAGCAGCGTGACGGCCACGAGGGGGACACCGACGTCGGCGGCGGAACGGACCGTGTCCCCCGCGAGAATGCCGAGCCCGCCTGCGTACGTCGGCACATCGGGGTGGAACGCGACCTCCATCGAGAAGTACGCGACGCGATTGGCAAGCCCGCTCGACTCGGTGGACACGATGCCCCTTTCAAAGCGAGTGCGGGCCGTCACGCGAAGTCATTGAGAAGGGTCGTCCTCAACGCGACCCGCGTGGTGGCTCTTCTCGATCACCTCCGCGGTCGAACTCGGGGCCTGGTTCTCGTCGACGTAGCGAAGGTGGGCGACGGCCAGTGCCATCGTCTCCCCGCAGCACTCGGGGGCCGGTTCCGCGTACTCCCGATTGGCGACCTTGCCGCACTTCTGATCCGCTCTTGGATCTCCCACAGTCCACCATGACGGTGCGCTCCGTCGGAGTGGGCCTCGCTCCAAGTCTCGCTGGTCGAGTCGGCGTCGCGGGCGGTTCGTTCACACTCGGCGACGAATCGCTCGTGCAGGGCGAGTTCACCCTCGTGGCCCCCGATTCGTTCGGCTTGGGCGTCGACGGCTTCCTCGTGCGCCGCGATCGCCAGGAGGCGATCTCGGACTGCCACTGACGATGCGCGGCGTGGGCTTCCTCATGAGGCGTGTTGCTCATTGGGGACTCAGTTCACGGACGAGGGATCGAACCACTTCTCGATGCCGGCATCGACGAATCGCCAAGTCGAGGCCAGCAGCGACAGGTGGGCAACCATCGCGGACAGGATCGGCCACGAACTTTCGAACGCCGCGAGGTTGGCAGCCGTGGCGGCCTCTCCGAGGAGCAGTCCGCCGCGGAGGCAAGTGTTCGGCATGACTGGTCCCTCAGCCCTTGACCGCGATCTTCTTCGAGATCGCTTCCTCGCACTTCGGCAGGTTGACCGTCAGGACGCCGCCGCAGCACTCGGCCGAGACGCGATCGCGGTCCACTTCGCAGGGCAGCGTCACCGCCCGGCTGAACATGCCGCTACGGCGCTCGATGCGATGGTAGGTCCTTCCCTGCTCCTCCTCCTGCTCCTCGTGGTGGCCACTGATGCGGACGGAGTTGCCAGAGACCTCGATGTCGATCTCCTCGGCCTTCAGCCCCGGGACGTCGAGCTTGATCTCGAACTCGCCGTTCGCCTCCGCGAGGTCGAGCGACGGCATTCCCTCGCCTGCGGACAGCTCGCCGTCCCAGTCGCTCTCGAACCGTTGCAGGAGACCGTCGATCTCCCGCTGCAGCGTGCCGAACGGGCGCCGGCCGAGCCAACTCGTCAGTCCCATGGGCCGCCTCGCGATCGCGCTTCCGGACATCTCGTCTCTCCTTTGAAGTGGCAGGTCAACCGAACACGCATCCACCGCGCGGTGGATGCCCTCGACTCACTTCGCGGCCGCGCCGGTGCCCACCAAGTGGCTGTGGTGCTCGACGACGAATGCCACGTGGACGGTGACGCGGTACTCCGTGACGTTTCCGTCCTCGACATGAGCCGTGTGCTTGATCACGTCGATCCCCGTGATGTGCCGCAGCGACTGCGACGCCTCCTTCACGATCCCGCGCACGGCGTCCTCCCAGCCCTCGTGGGACGAACCGACCAGTTCGACGACCTTCACGATTGGCACGACACACCTCCAAGTTCCGACTGGGGACAGAGATTGGACTCCGAGACGCCCGGCGTTGAGTCAGTGGACGACATCGAGTTCGTTGCGAACGGGACACCCCTCGGCAGCGCTCTTGGCCAGTTCCTGCGCCAACTGCTTGGCGTGATAGCTCCCGACCCGGCCGCGAAGATGGACGACGCCGTCGCGTTCCTCGACGTCCCAGCTGCGTCCCAGAACGACCCGGCCGTCCCGGAGGGCAAGGCGAACCCGTTCGGAAACTCGCTTTGGTCGTGTCAGTTCGTCGACTGGGGAGGCGATCGGCATGGTGGTCACTCCTCGGGCCTTCATGTTGGTCTCGCACTGATTCGGGGGCCGACGACTCCGTCTCGATGGCTCGTTCCTTCGTTCGATGAAGGGATTCTGCCCCGGTCCACCCGGATGGGAATCGCCGGGAGCCCCAATGCGCTCGTGGTGATTTCCGCGACGCCCGATCCGTCGCCCGGCCTGTATGCTGTGAACGACGCACTCAGTCGGTGTTTCCCGCGGAGAGGGGCGAACTCGTGTCGGACCCGACATCCTCAGATTCCTCCGAAGCCGACGACTCGTTGGCACGGCGTGTCGAGAACCTGTTGAGCATCGAGGTCGAGGGCGATCCGTCGTTGTCGCTGGAGGACGCCAAGAATCTAGTCCGCGCTCTGAACGAGCAGCGTCTCGGCCTCTCCTGCGAACTCCGTCGCTCTCATCGCCTGATCAACGCGTTGACGAATTGCACCTACCGGGTTCGCGTCGAGAACGGACGGATCGTCGAGACGATTCGCAGCGCGAACTGCGAGGTCGTGTCGGGCTACTCGCCAAAGGAGTTCCGGGCCGATCCGGACCTGTGGCTCAAGATCATCCCACCCGAGGATCGCGATCTCGTCGAACGTCTGACGGCGCGCGTGCTCGCTGGCGAGGAGCCGGGCACCGTCGAGCATCGCATTCGACATCGCGACGGGAGCCTCCGCTGGGTCTCGCACGCGACCTGCCCGGAGCACGACGAACGAGGGAAGCTCGTCGGGTACGACGGCATCGTCCGCGACGTGACCCGGCAGCACGCGGCCCTCGAATCGCTCCGAATCCTGGACGGCGAGGAGGAGGACTCCCCGCTCGATCGCGAGGATCGACTGCGACTGGTCGCCGAGCACACGCGGCTGCTCGCCGCCGCGGTCTCCCATCTCGGCGAGGGGGTGATGATCACCGATGAGGAACTCGACCCGCCCGGTCCCCGCATCCTCTTCGTGAACGAGGCGCTCTGCCGCATGACCGGCTACTCGGTCGACGAGCTGATCGGACGGTCGCCGCGGATACTCCAAGGCGAGGAGACCGCCCGGGAGGCTCGCGAGACGATCCGTCGCGAGCTCGCGGCCGGTCGGGGTTGCCGCGTCGAACTCGTCAACTACCGCAAGGACGGATCTCGCTACGACGCGGAACTGTCCATCGCGCCGCTGCACGACGCCCACGCTGGTACCACCAGTTTCGTGGCGATCCAGCGGGACGTGACGGAACGCAACCGAGCGGCCGCGGACCTTCGCGACCGGAACGACCGTCTGGGGGCACTGTTCGACGGCGTGATGGACGCCATCGTCTCGATCGACGAACGGGGCATCATCGACGGTGTGAATCACGCGGCGAGCAGTCTCTTCGGCTACGAACCCGACGAGCTCGTGGGCGGGAACGTCTCGATCCTGATGCCCTCCCCCCACGCCGAGAGGCACGACGGCTACATCGCTCGGTACTTGGCTACGGAGGAACCCCGCATCGTCGGGACACGACGCGACCTGCAGGCGTTGCATCGCGACGGCAGGACGTTCCCCATCGAACTCACCGTCAGCCGCGTGGACCACACCGGTCGGTTCATCGGCGTGATCCGCGACGTGACGGAGCGGAGGGAACTGGAGCGACGCCTGCTCACGATCGCCTCCGAGGAGCAGGAGTGGATCGGCCGGGAGTTGCACGACGGGGTCGGTCAGGAGATCGCCGGGCTGGCGATGTTGGCGCAGACGATCGCTACGCTGATCGAGCGGGAGAAGATGCCCTCGGCCGAGGCGGCCCGGCAGCTCGTCACCGGGCTAGAGTCGGCCAACGGCCAGGTCCGGGCACTCTCCCGCGGACTGTACCCCGTCGAGATCGACTCCCGAGGGTTGGGGACCGCACTCGCGAACCTGAGGCGCCAAGTGGAGGAGCGGTCCGGGATCCACTGCGTCCTCGAAGCCCCCGACGAAGTCTCGACGGGGGGCCGGGACGCCAGTACGCATCTCTACCGCATCGCCCAGGAGGCGGTGAACAACGCCATCCGGCACGGTCGTCCGCAACGGATCGACATCCACCTCTCGGAACGAGACGGCTTCGTGACCCTCGCGGTCGTCGACAACGGAATCGGGATCGACCGGAATGCCGGGAACGGCGACGGCCTAGGCCTGCGGCTCATGCAGTACCGCGCCGACCTTGTCGGCGGACGATTCGAGGTGTCCACCCCTCCGGCCGGGGGCACGTCGGTCGTGTGCAAGGTACCGATCGCGAGCGACGCGGACACTCTCGAGTCGGACCCGGGGCCCAATGTGGACTGAACGCGTCGGCTGCGACCGAAGCAGACGGGAGGCTCTTCGTGTGGATCGTACTCGGGGCGCTGGTCGCCTTCATCGTGCTCTCCGGCATCGCGGCCGCCGTGGACGCCGCCGTCCTCAGCATCTCGCGAGCGGAGGTCGAGGAACTGGTCGTCGAGCACCGGTGGGCGGCCGGGTGGTTGAAGCAGGCCAAGATTGATCTCGGACGGACGATCGTCGTCGTGGTGATCGTGACGAACACCATCAACGTGCTCGGCCCGATCGTCGTCGGTGAGTTGGCCGCGTCGCACGGGGGACAATTCGGGCTCCGAGTCGCGACGGCGGCAATGATCCTCGGCACGATCGTGTTCTCCGAGATCGTCCCAAAGTCGCTCGGTGCTCACTACGCGCCGTTCGTGGGACGACTGGCAGCACCGGCGTTGGTGGGACTGACGTATGCGCTCTACCCCCTCGTGATCGTGTTGGACGGCCTCTCGCAAATCCTCCGCCGCCCGGGTGCCCGGCCACTCGGAACGGAGGCCCAGATCCGCGCACTGGTCGTGCTCGGCTCCCGCGAAGCACACATCGAAGGGGACGAGGCGCGCATGATCCAGCGGGCGTTCGTGCTCAACGATCGCACGACCGGCGACCTCGCGACACCGCTCGATCGCGTCGTCGCCTTGCGAACCGGCGATTCGATCGAGTTCGCGGCGGAGGTCGTCGCCGATGCCGAATTCTCGCGGTACCCGGTGTTCGGCCATTCGACCAACGACGTCCGCGGGTTCGTCCTGGGCCGTGACGTCCTCTGCGCTGGGCGTCGATCGGAGCGGGTCGCTTCGATCGATCCGCTGATCCGGACCGCGCCGCTCGTGCCCCGGGACCTTCGGTCCGACGCGTTGCTCGCCCTGTTTCGCGACGAACGGGTCCACATTGCCGTCGTCCGGGACGGCGAGCGGACGATCGGGATCGTCACGCTCGAAGACGTCCTCGAACAACTCGTCGGCCGCATCGACGACGAGAAGGACGCGGAATGAACGGCATTCCGCGAGAACCTCCTCACCGCGGGTCGCGAACGCTCGCCATCAGACACAGCCCTCCTGCGAGAAACGGAAGAACGGCCCCCATCCCAACTCGCTGGCTTCCGGAGAGCGCGACGAGCGATGCCACCAGGAGCGGCCCCAGAAACGAAGTCGCCTTGCCCGCGAACGCGAACAGTCCAAACGCACCGCCACGGCGATGCTCCGGTACGATCCGGGACAGGTGTGACCGACTCGCGGCCTGAACCGGACCGACGACGAACCCCAGCCCGAGTGCCAGGATCCAGAAGACGGCGGACGAGTGGACGAACAGAAGCAGCACGGCGAGGACGTTCAGCATGCCAAGTGAGAGCAGGATCGTGCGGCGGCTCCCGATCCGGTCGTCCACCTAGCCGAAAACGCTCGCTCCGATCGCCGCGGCGACGTTCAGCCCGATCGCCAATCTCAGCGTTTCCGAGGGACCGAGTCCGAACGTTCCGGCAGCGTAGACGCCGCCGAATGCGAACAGCGTCGACAGCCCGTTGGCCGAGAGCATCCAAGCGACGAGGAATCGCACGAGATCGCGATCCCGTCCCACCTCCCTCCACTTCTGCCTGAGCGTCTCCCACCCTTCCCGGACGGCCCTTCCCGTGGAGCTTCTTCGTGGAGTATCCGGCGTGAAAAGGAACATCGGGGCGGAGAAGGTGGCGAACCAGACCGCAACGAGCACGCAGGAGGCTCGCACGTGCCGAAAGGTCGCACGCTCGAGCGGCCGCCACGGGTCGTCGTCCACGAAGAGCAAGAGTGCCGTCGCCATGCAGGCGAGACCGCCGAGGTATCCGGCCGCGAGAGCCCTGCCGGACGACCGCCCCACTCGTTCGCATGGCGCGAGATCGCCGAGTATGGCGTTGTAGAACACGTTGGCCATCTCGAGGCCGACGATGCCAATCCCCACGAGTGCGAGACCGGGCACGGCGAAGTGCGGGCTGGGACGGACGAACCACAGGGCCGCCGTCGCCGTACAGCAGAGGATCGTGAACCCCGCGATCCACGGTTTTCGCCGACCGGCTCGATCGGCGATCGATCCGAGGACCGGGCCGGCGACGGCAACCGTCAGGCCGGCCACGGCGGTCATCGCCGCCCACCACACTGTGCCGTCAGTCGAGGACGGTGCCAAGTGCTCGGTGAAGTAGGTGGCGAACAGAAACGTCTGCACGACGGTGGAAAACGACGTGTTGGCCCAGTCGTATAGTGCCCAACAGACGAGTCCCACGGACTGCTTCATGCCGGCCCGCTTCACTCGGATTTCAAGAAGTCGTCCATCGACGAGGACGCGTACTCGCGCCAGGAACGACCTCGCTTCCGGTAGGTCTCGAAACGCTCCAAGAGTTCGCGCTTCCGAATGTCGTCGAGCGTGGTGAGGTGGCTGGAGAGCGAACCGAAGCGTACAGCGTGGTCGCGGCCGATCTGGACGCGTTCGATCAACCAGCGTCGGAGTTGCGACGTCAACTCGTCGCCGGCCGCCATCGCCGACAAGCGACTGATTGCCTCCAACGCAAGACCGTGCTCGTGGACGAGGCTCTCAGCCTCCACGCCGCCGCGTGCACCGGCGGCCAACGGATACAACACCTCCTCCTCGAATTCGACGTGCGAGCCCGCCTCGCGGTCGAGCCGTCCTGCGACCTGTACGGCAAGGTCGAGATCGTCGGTCTCCAGTGCACGGAGCAACTCGTCGAAGCCTCGCGTCAGGACTTGTTGATCCGCGAGAAACGCGGACTCCAACGATGTACGGCCCTGGTCCATCCCGTTCTCGACGACGAACAACGAGGCGTCGGAAGCTTGCAACGGCCCGAGTTGAGTTCGTCGAGTGCAATGGTCGCTGGGGAGGGACGTCCCTTCCTATGACATTGGTCAATCGGCTGCTCAGTGGGAGAACGCGTCGCTCGTACTCGATTCGCACGCTGCAATTCGACGGGCTCGATTGTGTCCTGTTCAGCGCGCTCGTCGAGGGGATTCACGCGGAACTCTACGACACCCGAACAGACCGCGGACGACTCGTGCTCTTCGGCCCGAGTCACCTCAGGTCCCGCTAGAGCATCTCGGTCTTGGCGTTCGGCCACGACCGTGACGAGGCTCGGTGGAATGCCGAGGTCGAGTTCCCAAGGATCGTCAGGGCGGTTCTCGCCAACGCGAAGTGAGATCGGACTCCGCGGTTGGCTGAAGTGCCAGGGTGATCTCGCGACCAACAAAGCCCGCGGAATGTGGCGACGGTCACCGCGTCTCCGTCTTGATCTCCCGCGAAGTCGATGCGGACAGATTCTGTAGCGATGTCACCGTCGCTGGGCCTTCGTGCGGACCGTCCACGCTTGCGGAGTAGCGCTGCGACGAGTTCACCGGCGTGCCACTTCGAGGAACGTCAAAGTGTCGCCAAATCTCGACTGCGCTCTTGCACTTCTCGTGTCGTGCTCCGCCATGTCGGTGCCGGTGAGCGAACGATCCATGTGTCCGGAGTCGGCATTGTCGAGGCGATGCCGGATACGGCGACGATCTACGCGGGAGCGACGACCGAGCGACCAACCGCCGCTGAAGCCATTGAAGAGAACGGTGCCGCAATGGCGAGGGTGCTCGCGACCCTGCACGCTCACGGAATCGCCAAGGTGGACGTCCAGACGTCGGGATTCGCCGTCTCACCCGTCCGCAAACGCGACTCCCACGGCCGAGTGCTCGACGCCATCAGAGCCTATCGCGTCCACAACGGCCTTTGAGTCTGCGTTCGCGAGTTGGAGGGCCTCGGTGGAGTGATCGATCGCACCGTCGCTTCCGGGGGCCAACCGAGTGACAGGAGTCGCATTCTCCTTGGAGGATATGGAGGCGACGTATGAGATCGCACGAACGCGGGCCATTGCGAAGCGATGAGCCGGGCGGCGACCTGTCCTGAGGCAGCCCAAGTCCAGCTGGGACGGCCCCGGAGGATCGAAGACCACTTCCCTGGTGAACCGCGATTCGCCCGCGTGGCCAACGCGCCCGGGTCGGAAGCAGGCGTGCCCATCGAGCCCGGGGAACTGGTGTTTCGAGTGCGAGTTCAAGTCGTATTCGATCTCGAGATCGACTGATTGTGTGTAGTGGTGGCGCACGCTCCGGCACTTCGCGCTGCCGGCGACGTGCGCTGCCGGTCATGGTGTCGAGGACGGCGCCGGGTATCGCAGCATCGGTCTTGTCTCGGTTGGAGTCGGCCCGAGCCCCGAAGTCGACCGTCACGGATCCCACCACAGACGGATCCCGGCTTCCCCCGATGACGGTCCACTGGTGACTCTCCATCATTCGCCTTGCCTCACACTCCCCTTGCCCGGGAGTCCCAGAGCCGTAGTCAGTCCAGCTTGCAGGGAGCGATGTCATGACGTTCGGAAAGGCAGCCCTGTTTCTCACCTCGTTGGCGGTCATCGGCCCGTTGGGTTCGCCGGCCGCGCAGGCTGGCCCGTTGGCGGTCCGGCAGCAGATTCCCCCGCGATTCTTCGGCGAGAGGACGATCGTCGTCGCGCACGTGAATCTCGCGGGTCTCTCGTCGGCCCGGGTGACCGCCACGTTGCGGGCGATCGTCCCGGCGAAGCTCGCGCCGGCACTCGATTCCCCGAGTTCGATGGAACAACTGGCCGCGATCGACGTGTTCACAGCGCCGCTGCGTGCCGTCGGCGCCTCGCACGTGACCGTCGTCGCGATTGCGGGTGGCGGCGAGGACTTTGCGGACGTCGGGGTGTTCGTGCTCGTGCCCCTTGATCCGGAGGCGTCGGCGGAGTTGCGTCAGCAACAACTGGCGGCCCTCGGGGGTCTGGCTCAGTCGGCGGGCCGACGGGTTGAGCCGCTCGGCACGTGGGCCGTACTCCACGACGGCACGGGCCTTCCGGAGAACTCGGACGAAACCAGCGTGCACGACGCTTCGTTCTTCGATGCGCTGGCGAAGAACCCGGACCGCGACGTGGCCGTCGCCTTCGTCCCGACCGAGGCGATGCGCCGCGCGTACCGCGCCAACCGCGCGGAGGCTCGAGCCGAGGAGGACGACGACGGAAAGCGCATCGTCGACGACCTCGAACCGCTCGGGGACGGCGAATGGTACTACGCCTCGACTCGGTTCGGTGCCGATCCAGAGCTTCGCCTCGGGACGAACCTTCCGGAGGACGCCCGGGCGGCGTCTGCTTCCAGCCGCTACAACGCGCTGCTCGACTGGGGCAAGGGCCAAGTCCGCGAGAAGATGGCGGAGGACAAGCGGGAGGCGGAGGAGTCGGCGCGACGGCGGGGCGAGCGAGTCGATCCCGAGGACTACGACCCCGAACCGATCGTGAATTTGCTCGAGTCGATCAAGTCCAAGCCGGACGACAGTCGTGTCGTCGTTCGGATGGATCGCGCCGATCTGAAGACGGCTGTCGAGGGCATCGTCGCCGTGGTCGAGTCGATCGGCACGGCCATCGGCGGCATCTTCGGCGACTGAGGCATTGCCGGCCGAGATTCGCACACCTTGTCAACGAGAGGACACTTCCATGTCGATCACCCATCGATTCGCGGCCGCCACGCCGATCCTGCTCGCCATCCTGATCGCTCCCTCCGGCGGTCTTTCCGCCGAGGAGGTCACCGAGGAGACCGAGGCGAAGATCGGACAGGTGCTCGTCAACTTCATCAAGGGGGGGCGGCAGGACAGCCCGCCAACCGAGGCGATGATGAAGCTGTTTCGCGAGCAGGGACAGAACACGATCGGCCCGTCGTGGGGGTACCGAACCGAGCACGAGAGCAAGCAGGACCGAAAGGTCATTCAGGTCTACTTCAGCATCACGGTTCTTCCCGCGGACCACCAGCGTACTCGCGCCCAGGCGGCTGCGTGGGCGAAGGCGAAGTACGGCGACGACGAGGAGTCGGGGGCCGAGATCGCCTTTCAGGAGTCCATGAAGGGAGGCGTCCGGCGGACGCGTGTCGTGTACCGCCTCGAGGCGGCGGGCTACCGGTTGTTCATGCACGTCACACGGCCCGGGGACGAGACCGCCGAGCAGGCCGTGGAGAAGACGATGGCCGGGTGGCGGGGCTTCTACCAGTACGCCGTCGACGAGGGGTTGTTCGGCGAGCGACTGTACATCGAGGTGGCGGAGTCGGAAGCCGAGACCGAGGGACTGCTCGAGGACGGCGGCGTGATCCGACTCGATCTCGCCTCGAACAAGTCGGCCCGGGTGCCGATCGCCGTCTGGGCGGAGTCGGCCGTCGTGGAGGAGGACGAACCGTACACCCTCCACCTGAAGTTCAAGCAGGGCAAGGGCCGCTCTGGAATCTCCCTCGTCGACGCCAAGGGCCGCACCCTCCGCGACGGGGACGGCGACGGCTGGCTGGAGGTCGAGGTGATCGGCGGAGAGAAGGGGCGGCTCGAACTTCGGTTCGACAAGCTCGCGGCCAAGAAGGGGACCGACGACGTCTCGGTCCTCGACCAGTTCGCCCTCGGCCGCATCGCCATGCGGCGGTCGGACGACGGGAGCGTGACCAGCCACAAGGACTTCGCTGCCCAGCGGCGCGACTGGTTCCCCGTGGTGCAGCGGTTCCAGCTGCTCGGCCGCGCGTGGTCCCCCGAGTCGCCGACGGGGCAACCGATCCCGCAGGAGATCCCCGAGCGTGAGCGGGTCAGCTTCAACGAGTACGTGGACCAGATGGGGGCCCTTCGCGAGGTCTACGAAACACGCATCCTTCCCTTGGCATCGCCGAGGCAGAAGATCGGTGCCGACGAGGAGGTCTGCATGGGATGGCGGATCGACCCGGTTGGCAGTCTCAACTGGTATCTCGCCGTCAACTCGCCCCAGAAGGCACAGCTTCCAGTCGTGCCGAGAAACGTTCCGCTCTCGGTCGTCCTCGACGTCAAGATCGTCGGGGCCGAGAAGTCGGACAACGTCGCCTTCGACGACGAGGACGGCCTGGGGGGAGGCTTCGACGACGAGCAAATCAACGAGAGGCAACACGAATCCGAGATTCGCCGGTTGATCTACGTGGACGACGGCAGGATCTCCCTCGTCGCGAACAAGATCGCCGAGGTCGCGAACAACGAGTCCGCGGACGCCTTCGAGAAAGACCTTCCGCAGTGGCTGCGGCTGGCACCGGGCGGACCGGCTGCCGGCAAGGACGAATCGAAGAGGAGCCGCGTCATCTGGGAGTACCGCAGCGGAGCTCCGAAGCTCGACGACTACCTGCCGCTGGCCGCACGCTACGAGAGCCCAATCGGTCGAAACGAGGCTCCCTTCCTGACCCGCAACGCCGGCGTGTACGAGTTGAGGTTCACCGCGAGGCTGTACCACAGCGAGGAGGGGCTGGACGCGGCGAAGGAGATCGACGTCGCGGTCCGCTATGGAGTGGCCCCGGACACGTTCAAGGTTCGACGCCTGATGTGGGACTCGCGAGGCCTGGTGCCGAAGAAGTAGCAAGGGGAGTCCCCGGCTTACACTGCATCTCTTGATACTGGTGAGGAGTTGTTCGCGTGGTCGGGCATCGCTGAGCGCGGTTCGTCAGGACTAAGATTGGGCCGAACTGCAGAAGAAGAGACACCGCGGGATCGCTGCCCTCGCCGACCTGCCTGACGCGAACGGGCAGCTGCTCAATCGGGCAGCTTCCTCTGGTCGAGCCGGTCGCCGGCGGGGACTCGCAGTGGCAGGTTCAACGCCCCGCTCGACTCGAGTTTTCTGAACAACCGGGTACGCAGGTCGTCGATCAGCGGCTTGTACGCCGGCACGGCGATGAGGTTGTGGCGTTCGTCCGGGTCGGTTTGGAGGTCGTGGAACGAGTCGATGTCCCACGTCCCGTGGTAGTAGACGTACTTGTACCGGTCCGTGCGGATCGCGAACTGCGTCGGCGTGGCTGGAGAGTTCCACTCCCAGTGGTACTCGTACAACAGGTGCGTGCGCCAGTCGGGGTCGTCCCGGCTGCGGAGCAACGCGAGCGCCGATCGGCCGTCGAACCTCGCCGTCTCGACCCCCATCGCGTCGAGAATCGTTGGTGCGAGATCGACGTTCTGAACCATTTGCTGGACCTTGGTGCCCGCCTCGAGGCGGCCCGGCGCCCAGGCCAGCATGGGGACGCGAATCGAGGTCTCGAACGCGTCCCGCTTGTCGTAGAAGCCGTGCTCGCCCAGGTGGAATCCGTTGTCGCTGGTGTAGATCACCAACGTGTTCTTCGACAGACCGGACTCGACGAGATAGTCGACCACCCGGCCGACGTTCTCGTCGAGCGAGTGCACGGCCTCGGCGTGACCGCGGTACAGGTCGTCGAGGTCCGGAACCGGATCCTTGTCGAAGGGCCCGGTCTCCATGTGGTCGATGCCGTGAATCGAGTACCGCCGCGCCCGGATCCAGTTGGGCTGGGTTCTGTACTTCCGCTCGGTCCGCGCACGCGTCTCGGGGGAGTCGATCGGCTTGTCGTGGTAGCGGCCGTCGTGCCGCGGAGCCGGTTCGAAGGGATAGTGCACCGCCTTGTACGAGAGACACAGTAAGAACGGCCTCGACTCGTCACGCCCGGTCTTCAGCCACTCGAGTGCCCGCGCCGTCAGGACGTCCGTCGTGTACCCTCGAACCACTTTCGCCGACCTTTGACGTTCAGCTCCGGGTCGAAGTCCGTGCCCTGGCCGTGCCGCTCGCCGCGGAGAACGACCCGAAGGCGGTCTTCGACCGTCTGTTCCGGCCGGCCAGCGAGGCCGAGCGGGCGAGCCGCGACGACGAGTTCCGGCGGCGGAGCGTCGTCGACACCGTGCTCGAGGACGCCCGGTCGCTCGACCGTCGGCTCGGCAAGGAGGACCGCGAACGACTCGACCAGTACCTCGGCTCCATCCGGGAGGTCGAGAAGGACCTCGAACGGGAGATCGAGTGGGCCGGCCGGCCGACGCCGACGCCGAACCTCGACGGCTTCGGCGACTACGACCGCGAGGGCAACTTCGAGATCGGCCGCCCCGAGGGGAACGGCGCGTACGAGTACGACACCTACGCGAAGTTGATTTACGACCTGATCGCCTTCGCTTCCCAGACCGACTCGACCCGCGTCGTCTCGTACGTCGTGCGGACCGAGCTCGCCGGGGGCGTCTGCCCCGAGTTCGGCGTGACCAAGGGCTACCACGAACTCACCCACCACGGGAACGCCCCGAAGAACCTCGAGGAACTCGCCAAGGTCGACACGATCTACCAGACCCACTGGGCGAGGTTCCTCGACCGGCTCCGCTCCATCCCCGACGGCGACGGCACGCTCCTCGACCACACGCTGCTCGGCTACTCGAGCGGCATGGGACGCGGAGCGGAAGGTCGGGGCCCTCGGCTTCTTCCCGGGCGAACGGGACGCGACCCGACGGTTCCACGTCGACTCCGAGATCTCCTGGAAGTCGCCTGGCTTCGAGCAGTCCGACGCCCACCCGGTCGTGTGCGTCAGCTGGAACGACGCAACCGCGTTCTGCCGGTGGCTCTCGAAGAAAGGCGGTCGCAAGTACCGGCTGCCGACCGAAGCCGAGTGGGAGTTCGCCTGCCGGGAATGGACACGGTCTACTCGTTCGGGAACGATCCGGACGACGCCTACGACTCCGGGAACGTCGGCTGCGGAGCGCTCGAGGCGGCCCACCCGGGAACCGTGCGACTTCAGCGCGGTCAAGCTGAAGAAGGGGGAGGGCGACGCCTTCGTCTACACGGCCTCGGTCGGTTCCAAGAAGCCCAACCCGTGGGGGCTCCACGACCTGCACGGCAACGTGTGGGAGTGGACCGCTGACCGCTACGCCGAGGACGTCTACGAGCGCCGGCTCGTCGGTCTCACGCGAGCCCAGCGGACCGACCACCTGACCGTCGACCCGACCGGCCCCGAGACGACCGACCAGCACGAGTTCGGCGACTGGTGTGTCGTTCGCGGCGGCTCCTGGTTCACGGCCCCGTTGACCTGTCGCTCCGCGATGCGAACGTACGCCGAGGCGAGCGAGGCGAGCTGTTGCACGCGGTTTCGAGTCGTCCGAGAGCCGGCGGACCCGAAGCCCTGAACCCGCAGAGCCAGTTCGCTTGGAGGAGCGGTCAGGCCGCGCGAAGTTCCTTCGTGAGCCGACGGTCCTCGACGATCGCGGCGTTGGTCGGAGGAGCCCTCGTCGCTGCCGGCTGCCGGCCGTGTCACAGGAGTTCCGCGGGAACAGAACCGCCGGGCAGCAGGTGCACGGGACGATTGGAGAGGTCGCGAATCTCGTCGTCGGGCTTCAAGCCGAGGGCGTGGTAGACCGTTGCGCAGAAGTCCTCGACGCCGAACTTGCGCGACGTGGGGTACTCGGCCTTGTCGTTCGTGCTGCCGATGACCTGACCGTGCCGGAAGCCGCCCCCGGCGAGTAGGACACTCTGGGCCTGGGGCCAGTGGTCGCGTCCCGCGTTGGCGTTGATGCGGGGCGTGTGCCCGAACTCCCCGGCGGTGACGACGAGCGTGTCGTCGAGCATTCCCCGGTCGGCGAGGTCACGGATCAACACGCCGACCGCCTTGTCGTGCCTGGGGAGCTTGTCGCGAAGTGCGCGCTCGATGTTTCCGTGGTCGTCGAAGTAGCCCGTGTTCAGCGAGACGAAGCGAACTCCCGCCTCGACCAGTCGACGGGCCAGCAGGGCCTGTTCGCCCCACCCGGGACCGTACTCGGCTCGGAGCTTCTCCGGCTCCTCGGAGACGTCGAACGCCTGCCGGACTCGGCCCGAGAGCACGATGTCGAGGGCTCGCTGCTCGACGTCGTCCAGCGCATCGAACGTGCGGTTGCCGTCGACTCGGCGGTTCAACGAGTCGAGTTGCCGTTGCAGGGCCACGCGGTTCACCAGCCGCTGTTCGGAGAGTCCGTCGACGAGCGAGAAGCTCTTGTGGTCGCCGGTCGGGAGGCGGCCCGCCTCGTTGCCGTAGCTGGACTCGCCGTAACGGAACGGGTTGTGGTTCACGCCGAGCCACGCACCGCCGTGGTAGCCGAACCCGCCGTCGTTCACGTTGACCGTGGCCAGCGCCCCGGGCAGGGTGGGGCCGAGGAGGTGCGACGCGACGGCCCCCATCGAGGGCTGCTGTGCGGGGCGGTTGCTGCCGGTCGCGCCGAGCCGTCCCGTCAGCATCCAGTGGGCCGCAGCCCAGTGGTCGCCGTTCCGGTGCGACAGGCTCCGGATCACCGTGCAACGGTCCATCACCTTCGCGTGCTCGGGCAGCAGCTCGCAGACGTCCGCCCCGGGCAGTGTCGAGGCAACGGGAGCGAACGGCCCGCGGTACTCCTTCGGAGCCAGCGGTTTCATGTCGAGCGTGTCGAGCTGCGACGGGCCGCCGTGCATCCAGATCAGGATGACCGACTTCCCGGACGCCGCACGCTTCTCTTCGGAACGCAGCAGCGTCGGCAGGCTCAGCCCGAACGCTCCGAGTGCACCGACCTGGAGCATTCGACGGCGAGTCAACCCGTCACAGAAGTCACGACGATTCGACGATCGGCCGAGAACGTTGAGCATGGTGGGGACTCGGGGAGGTGTGGGGGCGGGGTACTCGTGTGGTCGTCGAAGCGAAACGCTTCGACCACGTATTCTACGTTTCAGATCGGCGATCTCCAACGCGATGCACACACCCGACGCGGGTTGTCCCGGTTTTTCCGGGCGGGGTCGCGGGCGAAGACGGTCGGCGGCGAGGCCCGGCGAACGACACGGGGGGTCAGCCTGCCCGGTCCCACCGGTAGCCCTTCTGCTTGCGGAAGCCGGTGACGCGAATGGAGCCGTCGCGGGCGACGTCCATCAGCGAGTAGCCGTTGTTCTCGGCCCCCGAGCCCTCGACCATGGCGACCAGCGTGCAGTAGTGGATGCCGCCGATCTCCTTGAGGTCGTTCGCGTGGCTGTGCCCTTGGAGGACGGCCAGAACCTTGCCGGACGCCTCCAGCACGCGCCGGACGTCGGGGCCGTTCTTCACGCCGTGGTTGTTGCCGACGTCGAGACGCTGGTGGGCGAAGACGATCACAGGCTTGTCGGTCTTCTTCAGGTCGTCCTCCAGCCACTCGATCTCCGCCGGCGGGACGTTGGCGTCGGTCCACACGAAGTTCTTGCGGCCGTACGGCGTGCCGTCGCTGCGAAAACAGGAGTCGAGGACCACGAAGTGCACCCCGCCTCGGTCGAACGAGTCGTACGACCGCTTCTGCTCGACGCCGTCGAGGAACTCCGTCTTGGTCAGTGTGTGGACGCAGTGGTTGCCGAGAACGTAGTGCCGGTCCTTCGAGACGGCCGAGAAGGCACGGTTGACACGGCTCAGCCACCGCAACTCCTGCTCGACCGACTCGGCGGCGTCGATGAAGTCGCCCAGCTCGACGACGAAGTCCGGTTTCGCCTGTTGAAACCGACTCGCCGCTTCGTCGAACTTCGCCAGCGTCTCCCGGTAGTGACGCGATCCCCTGGACGGCTTGTCGGAGTAGTGCAGGTCGGTGACCAGACCGACTCGCAGGCCCGGCTCCCGGTCGGCGGCGAACGACGCGTCCGGGCCCGACACGGCTGCCGCCGTGAGCAGGAGCGTGCCGTCACGGAGGAACGCCCGGCGTCCAAGTCGTCGGCAGTGATGTGCGTCGTCCATCGAGTGGTCGCCTCGAGCCAGTTGGAGTTCTCGCCTCTCGGCGCGAGCGTGACGACTACGCGTCGAGCACTTCGCTCAGGACGTGGCCGTGGACGTCGGTCAGTCGAAAGTCGCGTCCACCGTGTCGGTACGTCAGTCTCTCGTGATCGACGCCCAGCTGGTGCAACACGGTTGCCCACAGGTCGTAGAAGGTGCAGGGGTTCTCGACGGCGTGGTAGCCGAAGTCGTCGGTCGCACCGTACGTGGTGCCTCCCTTCACCCCACCGCCGGCCAGCCAGACGCTGAATCCGAACGGGTTGTGGTCCCGCCCGTTGCTCCCCTGCGAGAACGGCGTGCGGCCGAACTCCCCGGACCAGACGATCAGCGTGTCGTCGAGCAGGCCACGGTCGCGAAGGTCGCCGATCAGGGCGGCGATCGGCTGGTCGACCTGCTTGGCCATCGCGGCGTGCCCGCGGGCGAGGTCGCCGTGCTGGTCCCACGGGTTGGCCGCGCCGCCAGCCCCGATGCCCCGCGTTAGGCAGCTCAGTTCGACGAACCGCACGCCCCGTTCGACGAGCCGTCGGGCGAGCAGACACTGCCGTGCATAGGCCGAGAGCTCACGGTCGCCCGAGTCGACGCCGTACCGCGACAGGGTCGCCTTCGTCTCGCCGGAGACGTCGCAGAGGTCGGGCACGGCGGCCTGCATGCGGAACGCCGTCTCCTGGTTCCGGATCGCGGCGGCGATGCGGGCGTCGCCTGCCGTCCGTTCCAGAAAGTTCTCGTCGAGCGCGCCGACGAGGTCGAGTCGCCGCCGTTGCGAAGCGAGCGGTTCTCGGGGCCGGACGTTCCGGATCGCCTCTGGCTCGTCGGCCTTCAGAGTCGATCCCTGGTGCTGCCCCGGCAGGAACCCGTTACTGAAGAGGGCGACGCCGCCGTGAGGCGGGACGGCCGATCCGCTCTGGAGTACGACGAACCCTGGCAGGTCCTGCGTCTCGCTGCCCAGCCCGTAGGAGATCCACGCCCCGGCACTGGGATGCCCCATGAACGGGAAGCCGGAGTGGGCGACGAAGTTCCCCTGGGCGTGCTCGTTGACGGGCGTCGTCATCGAGCGGACGACGGCGAGTTCGTCGGCCTCCTGCCTGAGGTGGGGGAACAGGTCGCTCACCGGGAGTCCGCTCTCGCCGCCCGGGGCGAAGGCGAACGGGCTCTGCATCACGTTCCCGTTGTTGTCGAACTGCGTTCGCTCGACCGGCACGGGCATCGGCTTGCCGTGCTCCCGGGCGAGCCGGGGCTTCGGGTCGAACGAGTCGACGTGCGACACGCCGCCGGACATGTAGCAGAAGACGACGTGCTTCGCCCGCGGCGGGTGGTGCGTCCGCTCGAGGGCTGCGTCGGCCGGCAGAGCCGTCGGTCTCGCGGAACTCTCCGCGGACGTCAGAGCCGACAGGGCGACCGCCCCGAATCCGAGCGATCCGCCTCGGACGGTCTGGTCGAGCCAACGGCGTCGGTGGATCGGCGTTCCGAACACGGCAACTCCTAGCGGAGGTGGACGAATTCCTTGAGGGAGAGGATCGCGAGCGCCAGGTCGCTCCAAGCACGGTCGCGACTCAACGCCCCGTCGACCGGCCCGAGTGCGGCCAGTTCCGCTTCCAGGTCGGCGAGCGTGGCGACTTGCGACGCGTGCCGTTCGCGGTCCGGCCGGGCGAGTGCGGCCAGCACCTCCTCGTGGGTGACGAACACGCCAGGCACCCCGGCGGACGCGGCAATCTCGTTCGCCGAGAGGGCCCTCGCGTGCAGCTGGGCCCGGTCGATGCGGCCTGCCAGCATCCGGTTTCCGGTGGCCGGGAGGTGACGGACGCCGAAGCCGACGACCGCGTCGCCCTTCCGGAACGACTGAGTCCGGCTCTGGTAAGGCTTCCCGTGCACCTTCCCTTCTCTGTACGCGGTAATCGTCCCGTCCTTGGCGTAGACGATCGCGACGTGCACGGTCTGCCTCGACGCCTCCGTCTCCACCGGGCCGCCGAACGGCTTCGTGCGACGGAAGAAGTCGCTGCCGGCCAGCCACTCGCCCGGCTTCTGCTCGCCGAACACGATCGCGTCGAACTGTGAGCCGTTCGGCGTCTGGACGGAGACAACGCCTCCGCCGCGTTGCGAGAGTCCGTCGAGTCGAACCCACGCCTCGAGTGTTTTCTCGGAGAGGTCGCGGTCGAGTCGTCCCGTCAGCGCGTGGGCCCGGCGGCCGTCGAGGACGAGTGCCCCGTTCTCGACGCGAGCCCCGCCGTGCAGGGTGGCGTGCAGCGAACCGACCGTGTCGCGGGCGTCGCCGTCGAAGTCCCAACGCGCCACAGGCCGTGGCGCCTTCGGCCGGTCCGCGGGAGCCTGTCTTCGTCGTTCGGCGAGCAGACGCTCGCGAACGGGATCCAGAATCGCCGCCGCCGCGGACCGTTCGTCGGCAATTCGAGTACGCAACTCCTCGGCCTGCGCGACCGTGCGGGCGAGAGCCTCGTCCGTCCCGTTCAGGTGGGCGAGCATTCGCGACGTCTCGTTCGCGGTCGGCTCCCGACCGAGTGCCGTCAAGAACATCTCACGCACACGGTCCGCGTCGGTCGTCAGCGAGTCGTTCGAGAGAACGCGCCTCGCCCACGAGGCGGCCAGAGCGTGGACCCGCTCGTCGTTCATCCAGAGCAGCGGCTGAGCGGGAACGTTCGTCGCACCGCGGCGGCCGGTGCTGGAGAAGGGTTCGGGGAAGTCGAACGTGCGGAGGAACGGGTCGAGCGAGTTGCGGCGAACGCGGACGTAGACGCTTCGGCGGTTCGAGTTGCCGGCGACGGGCGGACCGAACCGCGTCCGGTCGAGGACGCCTGCCGTGGCGAGAAGCCCGTCT
This sequence comes from Planctomycetaceae bacterium, assembly GCA_028284885.1. Classification (GTDB taxonomy): domain Bacteria; phylum Planctomycetota; class Planctomycetia; order Planctomycetales; family Planctomycetaceae; genus JANQQW01. The sequence goes on along the minus strand of JANQQW010000022.1, from coordinate 56,984 downwards.
CGGATCGCCTCGGCCTCGAGGCGTCTCAGGCTGAAGTGTGACAGGAGCCGGTTGTCGGGGTCGAGTCGCCGCGCCTCCTCCGTCGGTCGGGCCGTCGCCTGCCACGTCCGCGAAGTCACCAGCAGTTTCAGGCACCGCTTGACCGACCAGCCCTCCTCGGCGAATCGCGTGGCGAGCCAGTCGAGCAGCTCTGGGTGCGAGGGGGTGTCGCCGAGCCGACCGAGGTTGTCCGGCGTCCGCACGAGACCCGCTCCGAAGGCATGATGCCACAGCCGGTTGACGATCACCCGGCGGACGAACGGATTGCGGTCGTCGAGGAGGTCGTCGGCGAGTTGCAGGCGGCCGCTCCGGTTCTCTCGGTAGGGGGTCGCGTCGATCGCCGAGAGGAAGCCTGCCGGAACCACCTCGCCTGGCCGGCGATGGTCGCCGCGCTGGAAGAGGTGTTGAACGCGGCCGCCGACGTCCTCGAGCGCCGGGACTCGCGTCGGGACCGGAATCGCCGACTCGAGCCGGCGGTACTCCGCCACCAACGGGGCCACGGACTGAAGTTCGTCGAGCCGGTTCGGCAGCAAGCCGTGTTCGACCGCGGCGGCGAGGAAGAGTGCATCGCCGTCGGTCGCCTCACCGTCGCGCCAGCGGCGAATCGACCCCGCGAGCGCTTCACGATGGAGTTCGGCCAGCGACTCGAGCGAGGTCGGCGGCCTCTTCTCCGCGAGTGCGAACAGCGGTCCCGCGAGCTCACGAGGCTGCCTGGGAGGAGCCGCGCCCTTTCGCTGCACGATCACCTCGCGAACGCCGAACCACGAACGCGTTTGGTCCTTCACCAGCAGCGGGGCGTCCGCCGCGGTGGAGAGTTCGACGTGGACCCGTTCTCCCTTCCAGTACGCGAGGTCGAACCGGTGCCATCGCCAAGGCCCTAGACCCTGCACGGGATAGACGGTTCCGCGTCGTGGGTAGTCGTGAACGGCGTAGCGGAGCGACGCCCCACCGGCACCGGTCGCCCGGACCCAGAGTTCGTACTCGCCCTCCAGCGAAACGTCGGGCGACGTCAGCCGCGCGGCGTGCTTGGTCGAGAGCGAGTGCGAGTAGACGCCCGCCGGGTGGATTCCGTCGAGGACGTCGGCGCCCGTCGTGGCGACGGAGAAGTGTCCGGCCTCGGCCGGTGCGGCGGGCAACCCGAAGCCGGTCCGGTTCCACGCCGCGTGGTCGTCCACCTCGGAGAGGTCCCAGCGTGCCACGGCACCGTCCGGTGCCTCGGCACCACGACCCGATCGCCAGTCCGCCAGACGCTTCCGCCACGCCACCGGGAAGGTCGCGTTCCCGCCGTCGATCTCCTTCTTCACGGCGTAGACGTCGTGGAGCGGGTGACTCGAATCCTTCGCGTTCGCCGCGAGTCCGCCCTCGGCGAGCACCCTTTGCGGCAGGAACTCGGTCGAACGCGACCACGCGTCCGCGAGGGCAGCGCGGATCCGTGTCTTGAGTCGCCGAAGCTCCTTCGCGTTCACCGTCGTCCTCGACTCGAGGTCGATCGTCTTCCGGCCGGGCCGGGACGACCGCAGCACGCCGAACAGGGCGTAGTAGTCTCGCTGGCTGATCGCGTCGAACTTGTGGTCGTGACACCGCGCGCAGGAGACCGTGAGTCCCAGGAACGCCTTCGTGAAGGCGTTGAGCTGGTCGTCGGTGAAGCGGACCCGCTCGTCGAGGGCGTCGGTCGGCGCGAAGCCGTGAAACACCATTCGCCAGTGAGCGGTGCCGACGACCGACTCGTTGATCCCAAGTTCCTCGTCGATCCGCGGTTCGGCGAGCAGGTCGCCGGCCACGTGCTCGCGGACGAGTTGGTCGTAGGGGACGTCGGCGTTCAGGGCGCGGATCAGGTAGTCGCGGTACCGCCACGCCCCGACGATCTCGGGGTCGCCCTCGGAGCCGTGGGACTCGGCGTAGCGAATCCAGTCCATCCAGTGCCGCGCCCACCGCTCGCCGAAGTGCGGGCTCGCGAGCAACTCGTCGACGAGTTCGCCGATCGCTGCGGTCCGCTCGGTGGCGTCGTCGACGGACAGTCGCTTCGCCCAGCGGACCGCCTCCTCCCGCGTCGGGGGGAGCCCGGTCAGCGTGAAGTAGTAACGGCGGACCAGCGTCGCGGGCTCAGCAGGAGGGGACGGTCGGAGACCGCTGCGGTCGAGCCGGGCGTGCACGAAGCGGTCGACCGGATGCGCGGGGCCACTCGGGTCGCTCGCCTCCGGTGACTCGACGTCGCGAACGGGTTCGAAACTCCACCACTTCTTGCGTCGTGCGAACTTCACCTCCCAACTCGTCGCCGCGGCGAGATCGGCTTCGGTCGGCTTCTCGGTCCGCGGATCGACGGCTCCGTCCCGGATCCACCGCTCGAGATCGCCGACCGCCTTCGCGTCCAGTTTCGGACCGCCGCTCGGCATCTCGAGGTCGGCGATCTGGTGGCGGACGACCTTCAGCAGCAGGCTCTCGGCCGGCTTCCCTGGAACGACGACGGGCCCCGAGGCCCCGCCGGCGCGCAACGGCCGTTGCCAGTCGAGCGCGAGTTCTCCCTCCCGGTTGCCCGTGCTGTTGTGGCACTCGTAGCAGTGCTCGGCCAACAGCGGTCGGATGCGAGTCTCGAAGAAGTCGACTCGCCGGTCGTCCGCTCCACCGAGCAGCGGGTCGTCGGCCCGGAGTTCCACCGACGCGACGAGCAAGAGGACTGCGAGACGAAGGAGGTTCGGGGCTGACATGGCACGACTTCGAACCGTGTGACACGCGCGAAGACGGCAGTCTAGACGACTCCGCCGATCGCCACACCTCTCGCCACCCCGACCGGCGAGGTCGGGCTCTCGTAGAACGCGCGTCGAACGGTTCGTCGGGTCGGCCGCTCGCTAGGGCCTTCGCGTACTCGGGTCTCGTACTCCGCCTCGGGGCGGATCGATCGACGGAGGTCTTGCTTCACCCGAGTCGACGAAGAACGGCGAGTCCTACTTCGGCCACTTTCCGTCCACGCGCTTCGGCGGCGGGGGGATCTCCATGCCGTGGGCTCGCATCAACTGCTCGACGGCGGTCACCGTCGCGGCGTTCGGCTTGAAGTTGCCCGGCCGGTAGCCCCGCGCGATGGAGAGCGGCGTGCGACCCTGCTTCGACTTGCGGGACCAGATCCGGACGTCGGCCCCGCGCTCGTCGAGCAGGCGAACGACCTTCGGGAGCGACTTGTACGCCGCTGCGTGCATCGCGGTCTGTCCGTCGTGGTCGGTTGCGTCGAGATCGTGAACGCCGAGGCCGAGGACGTACTCGACGGCCTCGTAGTGTTCCGCCGGGGAGGCGGGACCGTCCCCTTCGGGACGCTCGTCGATGCCGGCCGCCATCATCAGGGCGTTCTGGCCCCGGTCGTTGACCGCCTTCGGATCCGCCCCGAGTTCGAGCAGCAGTTTCATGGAGTCGACGTCCCCCGTGGCAGCGGCACAGAGAAAGGGCGTCGTTCCCTTCGTGGAGATGCGAAGCCGTCCCCCGCCACCGGTCTTCCGTGCGAGGTTCACGTCGGCCCCGTGGTCGACCAGCACGCGGACGAAGTCGAGACTGGTCAGGCGACCGGAGCCCTTCGGTGGCGGGGTGCCCCGTTCGTTGTCTCCCCGCTCCGGCTTGCGAATCCAAGAGATCGCGTGCAGCGGGGCGTAGCCCGTGCGGTCGTCGTTCGCGTCCGCCCCCGCCTCGAGCAGGACGGCGGCCAGTTCGAAGTGGCCGTTCTCCATCGCGAGCAACAGCGGCGAGGTGTTCTTCTCCGGCCGGTTGCGGCCGCCACGGGCCTCGGTCATGGCGCGGTTGACGTCCACGCCGGCCGCGACGAGACGCCTGGTCACGTCGACGTGCCCGTTGCGGACGGCGAAGCCGAGCGGCGTGAACCCGGACTTCAGCGGTTCGAGGAACTCGGCACCGGACTCGATCAGGGCGTCAACCACGTCGGCGTGCCCCTCGGCCGCCGCCCACATCAGCGCCGTCTGCCCGCGTTGCTCCTTGGCGTCAACGTCTGCACCGGCGGCGACGAGTGCCCGCACCGAGTCGAGATCGCCCGTGCGGGCGGCGGTCATCAGCACGGTTTCGCCGCCGTCCCGAACCGCGTTCGTGTCGGCTCCGGCGTCGAGCAGCGTCTTGACAATCCCGCCGTTGCCGTTCACGCACGCGGCCACGAGTGCGCTGTAGCCGTAAAGGTTGGCCGCCGTCACGTCTGCTCCCTCGTCGACGAGGCGACGGACAAGCTTCTCGTCGTCGTGGTAGGCGGCCCAGACGAGGGCGGTCGTCCCGTCGGCCTGCCTCGCGTCGAGCGGCGCGTCCGTCTCGAGCAGGCGGGCGGTCTCCAGACGGTCGTGACGCTCGACGGCGTCGGCCAGCCGGGCCGGCACGTCCTCCGCGAGCGACACGCTGCACACGGCAACCATGGCCGCGAGACCGAGCGAGCGGACTGGGGTCGCGTACGGCATGTCAGAGGCTCGCCCGCTCGAACAATTCGGGTGACGTTCCGGTCGAGTCGGCGAAGCGTTCGAGATCGACGCCTGCCCGGTGCAGCAGGGCGAGGTGGACGTTCGCCAGCGGGGTCGCCCTCTCGTACCGCAGGTGCCGACCTCCTCGCAGGCCGGACGACGCGCCGCCGGCGACGATCGTGGGGACGTTCACGTGGTCGTGCACGTTCGGGTTCCCCATGCCGCTGCCGAAGAGGCAGAGGGTGTGGTCGAGCAGCGTCCCGTCCCCCTCGGGCGTCTCGGCGAGCTTCTCCAGGAAGTAGGCGAACAGCGAGACGTGGAAGCGGTTGATCTTGGCCAGTCGGGCGATCTTGTCGGGATCGTTCCCGTGGTGGCTGAGCGGGTGGTGCGAGTCGCGGACGCCGATCTCCGGGTAGCTGCGGTTCGACGTCTCGCGGGCGAGCTGGAACGTCATCACGCGGGTCACGTCTCCCTGCATGGCGAGCACCTGCAAGTCGAGCATCAGCTGGGCATGCTCCTGGTAGGAGGCCGGCACGCCGAGCGGCCGCTCGAGGTCCCGCAGCTTGCCGGCGTTGATGTCCGAGTCCGCTTTGCGGATGCGACGTTCGACCTCGCGAACCGACTCGAGGTAGCGGTCGATCCGTTGCCGGTCAGCGGCACCGACGACACGCTTCAGGCCGCTGATCTCCTCTGCCATGGAGTCGAGCAGGCTGGCCCGTCGCCGTAGGGCGGTCCGTCGCTCGCCGGCGGTTCCACCCTCGCCGAACATCGCCTCGAAGACGAGTCGCGGATGGGCCTCGGACGGCAACGGGGTCGTCGGCGAGGACCACGACAGGTTGTTCTGGTAGACGCACGCGTAGCCGTTGTCGCACTGCCCGACCGTCTGGGCGAGGTCCATCGAGAGTTCCATCGACGGCAACTTCGTTCCCTGCCCGATCCGCTGGGCGGCGATCTGGTCGGCCGTCGTGCCGAGGTAGTAGTCGGTCGACTCGGTGTGCCTCGCCCGGGCACAACTGAGGAAGGCGGAGTTCGACGTGGCGTGCGAGCCGGGGTAGGCATTCGCCAGTTCGAGGTTGCCGACGACGTTGACCTGCCCCTTCACCGGGGCGAGCGGTTCGAGGATGAAGGGGAGCTCGTCGAGCGTTTCGCCCTCGGGCGTCCAACGGGAGTGGTCACAGCCCATCGGCACGTACACGTACTGCAGTCGCTTGACCGGTTCGACCCCGGGGGCCCCGGCGACCGCGCGACCGGCGGGAACCATCGCGTCCAACAGGGGAAGCGCGACGGCGGCGCCGGCGGTTCGCAGGACTGCGCGGCGTGACAGCGCCTTGCCGGTGAGGAAGCTCATCGTTCGACCCTCGACTGGAAGGGGGGGCTGCGGACGATTCCCGAGACGATTGTCGAGAAGCGGTAGTCGTTCTTCGCGGCCTCGCGGACGATCTGCCGGACGGCCGGGCCGTCGGTGGGCTCTACGCCGCGACCGACCGCGAAGGTCAGGAGTTTCTCGGTCGTCGCCGTGACGAACAACTCGGGCCGGCGGAGGATGGCCGCCTCGAGTCCGTCGACGCCGCGGAACTCGCTGCCGTCGGGGAGTCCGCCACGCACGTCGACCGGCTCGTCCCCCTCCCGCTCCCGCCACTGGCCGATTGCGTCGAAGTTCTCGAGCGCGAACCCGACAGGGTCCATCAAGTCGTGGCAGCTCGCGCAGGCCGGGTTCTCACGGTGCTGGTTCAGCCGTTCGCGAATCGTGAGCCGTTCGGAGACGACGTTCGTGGCGTCGAGCGAGGGGACGTCCTCCGGAGGCGGCGGGGCCGGGGTTCCGAGGACGTTCTCCAGCACCCAGTTGCCGCGGATGACGGGCGACGTCCGCGTGGCGTAGGACGTGACGGTGAGGATGCTCCCCTGCCGCAGCAGTCCGCCGCGGTGGCTGCCGGACGGCAACTCGACCCGGCGGAACCGGCTGCCGTAGACGTGCGGAATGCCGTAGTGTTTCGCGAGTCGCTCGTTGAGGTACGTGTGGTCGGCTCGCAGGAGACCGAGCAGGCTGCCGTCCTTCTCGACGAGTTCCCGGACGTGCAACTCCGTCTCGCGTCGCATCGCCTGACGAAGGTTCTCGTCGAAGTCCGGGTGGAGTCGGCCGTCCGGCGTGATCGCGTCGAGGTTCCGGAGGTGCAGCCACTGGCCGGCGAAGTTCGTTGCGAGGTTCGAGGCGCGGTCGTCGGCCAGCATCCGCTCGACCTGCCGCTCGAGGACGTCGGGCCGCCGGAGGTCGCCACGGTCCGCAGCGTCGAGCAGTTCGTCGTCGGGCAGGCTGCTCCACAGGAAGAACGACAGCCGCGAGGCCAGTTCGTGGTCGCTCAGCGGGTACGGCGTCCCCGGAGGGACATCCTCGGGTGTCCGCTCGATCTTGAGCAGGAAGTGCGGGCTGGTCAGCAGCGCGGCGATCGCGGACTCGACTCCCGCCGCGAAGCCGTCCTGTTCGTGTCGTCGGCCGAAGAAACGCAGCAGCCGCTGCATGTCGGCCTCGTCGACCGGACGACGGTAGGCACGACGGGCGAGCGGTCGCAGCACCTTTCGAGCTTCGCGCTCGACGTCTCCCTCCTCTGCGGGAGTCGTGACGATGATCCCCGAGCGGACTGGAAGCTCGACTCTTGGCTTGGACGGCTCGCTTTCGTCGAGCGGCCCGGTCAGGGAGACCTCGTAGACGGCCGGATTCAGTCGCGGGTGGCGGTGCAGGTTGAAGTGGACGTTCAGAGGCTACCGCTTCGTCTCCTCGACCGACGCCCCGCGACGGACGAACGTGACGCCGAGGTCGTGCGGCCCGGCCGGGGCCTTGAAGCGGGCACGAAGTCGGCTGTCGTCGAAGTCCGCGAGCTTGCCGCTCTTCGGCCGCTCGACGTCGAACGCGGCCACCCGCTTCCGGTCGAGCAGCACCTCGAGCCGGTGTTTGCCGTGGAGTCCCTCGACCTCGTCGTTCCGGTCCCGTGTCAGCCGGATCTGCAACTCGTAGTCCCCGGCCTGCCGGAAGTGGTGCCGGAACAGCCCGCCGCCCCGGGTTCCCAGCGGCAGTCCCGGCACGTGCCGCTCCTGCGTGACGTCCGCCTTGATGCGGAAGGTCGTCCCGTCCGGTCGCCCGGTCGGAGTGCCGACGGCGAGGCGGGCGATCTTCTCCGCGGCCCGCACGTACCGCGTGAGCAGGCCCGGCGAGAGGTCTCCGACGGTGACGTTGTCGAATCCGTGGCTCGACTGGTCGGCCGGCAGCAGGTCGGCCGCGTTGATCTCGACACCTAGGAGGTCGCGGACAGCGTTCCGGTACTCCGTCCGGTTGAGTCGCCGCAGCCCGTCGACGTGCCCGGGGCTCGGACTCCGCTTCGCCGCCGCGTCGAGCCGCTCGACGAGATACTGGCGGAGGCCCGTGTAGTCGGCCTCACTCGGGCGCTCCGCCGCGACCGGAGGCATCTGCCGGCCGTCGAGCCGGCGGACGACGTGCTCCCACTTCGCCACGTGATCCGAGACCGGGTCGTCGAGCAGCCCCGTGAGATCGAGTTCCCCCTCTTTGAGGTCGGGCCCGTGGCAGTCCACGCAGTACCGCGTGACGAGTTTCTCGAAGCCGTCGTCCGTCAGCGGCGGCGCACCTTCGGCCTCACCGAGGTAGCCGACGGCAAGGAGTGACAGCGTTGCTACCTGTAGGGCAACCGATTGCATCACAGCGGTCTCGCGACTCGACGGAAGTGCATTGTACGCCGTCAGCCGGATCTCGTGCGACCCTCGTCGTTCGTCCGCCGCCGGGCGGACGATGGTCGAATCCCTGCTTCGTGGGGTCGACGGTGCTTCGGACGGCCAAGGCGGCTTCCATCCGTTCGGAGATGCAGCCGGTGTGTTCAACCCTGAGGGTCTGACGGAGACCGGAGATGGCGGGGACTCCGTGAGGCCGGAGATCGAGACGCCGGTCGGCGAGACGATCGGCAATTCCGAGTTGCTTGAGATGCTCGGCGCCGGCTCGACGGAAGTTGTCGACGAGGCGCGGCTGACCAGTCTGGACCGACCAGTCGCCATGAAACTGATCCGCTCCGGAACGTTGCAACGCCGAGGGACGGCGTAGGCTGGCTCGTCGCTTCACACTCGTTGACGGTGACAGGCCGGCTACGGCGTGAACACGTCCACGCGGACGGCACGGGCCTCGTCCCCCTTGCGCACGCGAGCGGTTGCCTCGACCGAGACCGACACCGGCGGCAGGTTCAGCCCGAAGACGTCGTCGAACAGGTTGAAGCTGACGGTGCGTTTCAGCCGAACCGCCCGGTCCCCGGCACCGAGGTTCAAGAATGTCGAGAACTGGCGGTCGAGTGGAGGGTCGAACTGCTCCACGGAGATGAAGTCGGCGCCGAACCTGCCGTCGACGTCGACCGCGACGACCGACATCGGACCGTTGATGTGAGCGATGACCGGTGCGGGCGAGAAGCCCCCCGCCCCGTCACCGAGGAAGACGCGACGCGTGTTCAACGCCTGGTTGACGGCGACCCAGTCTTGGTCGCCGTCGCCGTTGAAGTCGGCCACGTCCACTCCACGAGTGTTCGCGCCGGGCCCGCCCACTGAGATGTCCGTCCGGTTGAAGCCTGCTGGGAGGGCGTTCTGCAACCGCGTGACCGTTCCGTCGGTGAAGTTGCCGGTGATCAGGTCCGGAGCCCCCCCGGCCGTTTCGAAGTCGCCGGTGGCGATGGACCTGGGGCTCGCACCGACGTTGTACGGCGAGCTGGCGGCGGGGGCGAAGGCCAGCTGGTTGACCGGAAGTCCGTTGCCCAGGTAGACGTGCACCTGGTTCTCGGTCCGATTGGTCACCGCCCAGTCGTCGTTGCCGTCCTGGTCGAAGTCGGCCACCGTGATCGCGAACGGGACACCGGTCGCGGGGTTGTTGCTGACCGTGGGCGGCACGTTCAGCGCGGCGTTGAACTGCCCGTTGCCGATTCCGAGGAAGACCTGGACCTGGTCGTTGTCGGCCGCGACCAGGACGAAGTCGGGATTCGTGTCGTTGTCGAAGTCGCCGATCGCGACCGACGTGGGGCTCGGGTAGACGCTCGTCGGCAGGCTGTAGCCGAAGTCCGTGGAGGTGCCGTCGCCGTTGCCCCGGAAGCAGGTCACGTCGTCGTCGGTGAGCCGCGTAACGACGAAGTCGAGGTTCCCGTCTCCGTCGAAGTCGGCGACGGCCGGGGTCTGCGGCTGCCCCGGCGCGGACAACGTCGCGGAGAGCGCGAACGCCCCGGCCCCGTCGCCGAGGAACACGCGCACCTCGTTCGTCGACCGGATCGCGATGACGACGTCCGTGACATTGTCGTTGTCGAAGTCCCCTGCGGCGATGGCTCGCGTCAGGTTCGTCGGGCTCCCGCCGAGCAGAGTCGTGACCGGGGCTGCGAACTCCCCGGTTCCGGCGGCGAATGCCGGGTTGTTGGCCTGGTTGGTCTGGAACTCGAGTGACGTCGGCTCGCCGCTCGCGATCCCCAGCACGATCCCTTCGGCGTTCACGTCGAGGTTGCCGAACGCGTTTCCGAGGTTCTCGTTGAGGGGAACCGTGACCGAGCCCAGCATCAGCGTGTTCGCCTCGGCCACGTCCCTCGCCCGCGTCCGGACGGAACTGGTCGTCGAGCCGTTTCGCGACCACTCCTTGGCCCCTGCCACGGCGCCCGCCTTCACGGCCTCCTCGAGCTGCTGTCGCACGACGTAGGTGAGCGCGATTCGGAGGACGAACAGGAACGCGACCACGAAGACGGCTAGCCCGCCGACGACGAGCAGGAACACGAAGCCGCTCCGTCGTCGTCGCTGGTCCGCGCGACGTCGTTTGTCGTTCCCGGGCCGCTTCAGTGGTTGCATCGACGATGCTCCAGACCGTCTCAAGGGTTGTCGTGGGCCACCGTGACGGTGAACTGCACCGTGCGACCCTGCAGCGTGAAGCCGAGCGTGCTCAACAGGTCGGGCGCGAGTCGATCGGCAGAGACACAGACGCTGACACGCACGGTGTCGTCCGGCTGGGTCGGGTCCACAGCCAGGGGACATGTGCCGGCCTCCGCCCCGAAGTCGGTGGGGCCGACCGTGTGCTGCAGGTGGACTCCCACCGTTGCGCTCGTGGGCAAGCCTGTGCCCGCGAGCAGGTCGTCGGCGAGGTCCCGGGCCTCGTTCGTGACGGTCTGGGTCTCGCCGATGCTGTTCAGGCCGTTGGCGGGCACCTCGGAGGCGAACCGGGCCACGGACTGGGTCGTCTGCACCACGTGCTGGTAGTTGGCCACCAGCAGTCCGAACTCGACGACGGCGACGATCAGCACCAGTCCGACCATCACGCCCAGGATCAGCTCCAAGACGATCACCCCGGAACGCGAACGGCGGCCGGTCGCGTGGGGAGGCCGCGAAGTGGGTGACATCATCGGTCCTTGGGGAGGTCGGGTGACAGGGCGGCTGACGCTGCATTTCCCGTTCCGCTCCCGACTGGCGGCACGGCAGCCGGCCCGACAATGTCCGCGAGGTGGCACGTGACGTGCTTCTCCCGTCGGAAACGGAGACGAACCGGCCCCAGCCGTCCCAGCGCTTCCCAACGGATGCGCTGGGATTCGGTGGGGATACATGCCACCAGCGGAGTAGATCGTGATTCGGCGGAACGCCAAGACCGGACGGCGACACGGCGTCGTTCTGCTGGAGTTCATCGTCGCCCTGATGGTGGTCGTGATCCTGTTCGTCGCGGCGATCGAGTTCCTGATCGCGATGACGGTCCACCAGACCGTTCAGGCCGCTGCCGTCGAGGCGGCACGCGAGGCAGCAAAGGTGGCCGCCGCGACGACGAACGACACTCTGGTCGGGGACGAGGCCGAGGAGGTCGTCGAGCAGTTCCTCCTCGTGCACGGTTTGGATCTGTCTGCAAACGGCGGGGCGCGGATCGACGTCAAGTTGCGGCGTGCAGGCGATCCGACGATCACGCAGCCGACCGCCCCGGCGTTGATCCGAGGGGACACGACGAACGTTCCCAGTTGCGTGGTCCCGGCCGACGCCTTCTTTCCGTCTGCCACGCAGGGGCGGATCTCCGTCTCCGTCTGTGTCCTCGCCAGCCGCAACGGAACGCCCGTCCCGAACCTGTTGAGCACGCTGGGGCTGGACATCTCCTCGATGAAGTTCGAGGTCCGCTCGCTTGCACTCATCGAGTAGCCTGCCGCTCGGGAGCTCCGGGCGTCTGCTTCCCCCCGCGTCGCGATGCGTTGACGCTGGTTGTCACCCGTCGTCGACGTCCACTCGAGGCCAGTCACTGCGGTGCTGGCGAAACGACCGCCGTCGGTTCCCCCTGGAGCGGGGGCAGCCGCGATCTCGATTCGCGAGTCGTGGTCAGCGACCACGGTTTCGCAATGAGACGTCGAGGATGGAACGGCTTCGACAGTTCCGAACCGATCTCGGGGCCGTGCTCTTCTCTCTCGCTCTCGGCGTCGCGGTTACGCGAAGCTCGCCAGTCGAGCGGCGACGCGGACGGCGGACAGCATCCCTTCCGGGCGGGCTCGGCCCTGCCAGGCGATGTCGAAGGCGGTCCCCTGACTGGCGCTGGTGCGGACGATCGGCAAACCGAGCGTGACGTTCACCGCGCGGTCGAAGTCGAGCAGTTTGAGTGCGACGTGTCCTTGGTCGTGGTACATCGCAACGACGCCGTCGAAAGCACCGGCAGCCGCGCGCATCATCAACGTGTCGGCCGGCAGCGGCCCGGTGACGTCGGTCCCCGCGGCCACCGCCTCCTCGACCGCAGGCTCAATGATCCTGCCCTCCTCGTCCCCGAAGAGCCCGCCCTCGCCGGCGTGCGGGTTCAAAGCGCAGACGCCGATCCGCGGCCGGTCGCAGCCGAGCGAGGTGAGGAACTCCTCGACCAAGTCGATTTTCCCTCGGACGGCGGTGTGAGTGATCAAGTCGGGGACGCTCCGGATCGACGTGTGCAGCGTGACGTGTGCGACGCCGAACCCGTGCGGCCCCTGCACCGCGTCGCCGGGGGGGAGGTAGAGCATCATGGCGAACGACTCCCGGCCACAGCGTTCGGCGAGGATCTCCGTGTGGCCGGGGTGTCGGATGCCGGCGGCGTGCAGGGCCGCCTTGTTGAGCGGGGCCGTCGTGATCGCGTCGATCTTTCCGGCGAGTGCCGCGTCGACCGAGGAAACGAGGGCGTCGTAGGCGGCCTGTCCGCAACGGGCGTCGATCCGACCGGGCGCGACGTCGTCGAGTGTCCCGTCCGTCGGATCGACGCAGACGATGCTCCCCGACGACTCCTCCACGGCGGCCAGTTCGGCGAACGAACCGGCGACCCGGACGGTCGATCCGACGCCGACGAGTGCGAGAGCTCGTTCGAGAACCCGCACCGGCCCGACGGCCACCGGACGACAGATCGTCTTCACGCCGGGATCGACGAGCACGCGCGCGACGAGTTCCGGGCCCGTGCCCGCGACGTCGCCCAGCGTCAACGCGATCCGCGGTCGGTCGTCAGGCAAGGGCATCGGGGCTCTCGTAGCACTCGGCAGACTCCAGCAGGACGCCGCAACGGTCCTTCTCGGAGAGAATCGGTTCCTCCGGCATCTCGTCGAGCGGCCACGCCACGCCGACCGAAGGGTCGTCCCACTGCAGCGTCCGCTCGTGCTCGGGGGCGTAGAAGTCGGTGCACTTGTACTGGAAGTCGGCCGAGTCCGAGAGGACGAGGAACCCGTGGGCGAATCCGGGCGGCACGTACAACTGCCGGTGGTTCTCGCCGGACAGCCGCACGCAGTACCAGCGGCCGAACGTCTCGGACCATTTCCGCAGATCGACGGCCACGTCGAAGACCTCTCCGCGAACGACCGAGACCAGTTTCCCCTGCGGTTGTTCGATCTGGTAGTGCAGGCCGCGGAGCGTGCCTTGGCGGGAGCGGGAGAAGTTGTCCTGGACGAAGTCGACGTCGAGCCCCGCATCGGCGTACCGGCGGCGGTTCCAGCTTTCCTTAAAGTATCCACGCTCGTCGCCGAAGACGCGTGGCTCGACCACTAGCAGGCCGTCCATCTCGGTCGTGAGCACCTCCATCTCGTGACTCCAAGTCCAGCAGCAGTGCCGTGTCGAGCGGCGACAGTCGCCGTCGCCTTCGGCAGAACCCGTGCGACTTCTCACACGGCCGGGGCCACGCCGAAAGAGAAGTCTGGCGTCCGACCCCGACGGAAGTCGATGTTCGTCAAGAGGATACCCGACTCACGGGGGGCCGCAACGGAGGGATTGCCGTCCGACTCGGTCCAAAAGTTGCCGACAGAGCTGGTTGTCAATTCGCCCCTGGCGGCCCTATCCTTTGGGGTGGGCCGGGCTGCATCGTCTGTTTCCGAGAGCACACGCAACGAGGGTCGTCCATGTTGAGAGGTCGTCGGTCTCGGGTGTTGGCGTTCGTCGCCTTGTTCAGCGTCTCCCTGATCGGATTCGCTCGACCAGACGCCCTTCTCGCAGACGACTCGGGGTTGGAAGCGGTCCTCGCCGACGTCGAGGACGCGATTCTCATCGAGCCGTCCGAGGACGTCACGAAGGTGCTCGCTCAGAACGCCCCGCGGAGCATCGACGACCTCAAGCTGATCGAAGAGCACGTGGCGGCCTTGGCCAAGCGTCTCGAGCCGTGCGTCGTGGGAGTCCGGATCGGCAGTGCCCAGGGGAGCGGCGTGATCGTCAGCAAGGACGGCTACGTGCTCACGGCCGCCCACGTCTCCGGCAAGCCGGACCGGAACGTCACGCTCATCCTGCCAGACGGCCGCGAGGTGAAGGGGAAGACGCTCGGCGCGAATCGCGGCATCGACGCCGGCATGATCAAGATCACCTCGAACGCCGGCAAGGTGTGGCCCTTCGCCGCGATGGCCGACATCGACGACGTGGACGCCGGCGACTGGACACTCGCCATCGGACACCCCGGTGGCTTCAAGAAGGGACGACGGCCGGTCGTCCGGCTCGGCCGCATCGTCGTGAAGCGACGAAACGTGCTGCAGACCGACAACGCCCTCGTCGGGGGCGACTCCGGCGGCCCGCTGTTCGACGCGAGCGGTCGGGTGATCGGCATCCACAGTCGCATCGGTCCGTCGATCACGTGGAACTTCCACGTGCCGATCTCTGCGTTCACCGAGGACTGGGAACGCCTTGCCTCTGCCGACGAGTGGGGAGGCGGCTCGACACGGAGCCCGACGGTGCTCGGCGTGAACGGCGAGGACCACCCGGACGGCGGAGCCCTCGTGACGGGCACCCCCGACGGATTCCCGGCCCAGGTCGCCGGCATCCAGAACGGCGACGTGATCACACAGGTCGACGACGAGACGATCAAGAGGTTCACGGACCTCTCCGAGTACGTCGGCAAGCAGAAGCCGGGCGACAAGGTTCGCGTCGTCGTCCGCCGCGACGGGAAGACCATCGAGTTCGAAGTCACCCTTGCCGACCGCAACGAACGCTGAGTCTCGGCGAGCCACCGAGGCTCGTTCGTTCCCCCAGGAGTCGTCCATGACCAGATCGTCCCTCGCCCTCGTCCTCGCGACGGCTGCCGCGTTGTCCCTGCCGACCGCGGCGAGCGCCCAGTCGCTGGCCCGCAACCAGTTTCGTTCGGGGGCACTCGTCCGCGCGGCGTTCCGGCCGGTGGTCGAAGAGGCCTCGCTGGCGACGGTCCGGGTCAAGGTCGCCGGGAAGAAGGCCGCCCTCGGTTTCGTCGTCTCCAGCGACGGCCACGTGCTCACCAAGGCGAGCGAATTGGACGGCCCGGTCACCTGCCACACGTCCGAAGGGCTCGACTTCGACGCCGACGTCGTCGGCATTCACCAGCCGACCGACCTCGCCCTGCTGAAGATCGACGGGGCGAACCTCCCCATCGTCGAGTGGGCCGAGGGGAAGGACCCGGCGGTCGGGCGTTGGGTCGTCTCGTCCGCTCCGGTCGAGGACCCGGTGGCCGTCGGCATCGTGAGCGTCGATCGTCGTCGGATCCCGAAGACCCGCGGCGTGCTCGGCATCCAGATCGAGGAAGACGAGCCCGGCCCGCGGATCACGCAGATCTTCCCGAACAGCGGGGCCGAGAAGGCCGACCTGCTGGCCGGTGACAAGATCTCCAGCGTGAACGGCAAGAAGACGCCAACCCGGAAGGAACTGGTCGAGACGCTGGCGAAGTACGGACCGGGGGAGTCGGTCGAGCTTCGAGTGCACGCCGAGGACGGCGACGAGAGCAAGGTTCGCGTCACACTCGGCCACCCACTCCCGAACCTTCTCAACCGCGGTGCAATGCAGAACCGCATGGGGGGCGACCTGAGCACGCGTCGCGCCGGCTTCCCCTTCGTCCTGCAGCACGACTCGTATCTCGACCCCGAGGACTGCGGCGGTCCGTTGCTCGATCTCGACGGTCGCGTCGTCGGTGTGAACATCGCCCGGGCGGGGCGGACCGAGACCTACGCCCTGCCGACGAGCGAGGTCCGCAAGGTGCTCCCGGACCTGATCACCGGCAAGCTCGCTCCGCCGAAGCCGCGGGACGCCGACGCGATCGAGACGAAGACGGATGGCGACGACGCGAAGGTGCCCCGCAAGGGAGCGTGACGAGGGACCGGCGTCAGTTCCGGTTGCCGGTCGGCAGACGAACCTTGAACTCGTCGAACGTCACGCGCTCGTCGCCGTTGGTGTCGAACCGCGGGAACTGACGCTTCTGGGCCGCCGTGAGTTCGTCGAGTTCGACGACGCCGTCGCCGTCCTTGTCCAACCGGTCGAAGAGCGGGCGGGCGATCCGTTCGCGTGCCTGCTCGACCCGCGCTCGTTCCCGATCGGCCGCGTCGGCGTCGAACGGGACGGCGACGTCGAAGTAGCCGATCATCATCTCGTCGTCTGTCTGGTCCCCCCAGCCGACGACCTTCGCCGGGTCCGGGTTCCAGACGTTCCCGTCTGAGTTGTCGTAGACCGCCCGGCACTCGATGCGTGACCCGGTCGGGAGTTCGAACGGCTTCGCCAGTTCGTAGCGCGTCTGCCAGTTGAAGTCGTACTGAGGTACGTCCAGCAGCACGCGACGCGTCCCGTTCGGGAGCACGGCTTCGTAGCGGAACGCCTTGCCGCGGAGGTGCATGTGCGGCATGAGCGCCAGCAGTTCCGCGTCACGGGGGGAACGACCGCGACGCGGGTACGTCGCGAGTTCCACGTGCTCGGCGGCTCCCGCCGGAATGCGGATTCGTCGGTTGGCCGCGGCCTGGGTGACGACGAGTTCCTTCACGTCGGCGGGGTCGGCGAACACGAATCCGACCTTGCTGAGGTCGAGCCGCTCGCTGCCGACCGGCGTGTAGTGGACCTGGAACACGAGTTCGGAACCGGCCGGAATCCGCTTCGCCATTCCCTCCGGAAAGGCTCCCGGCTCTGCACCGGGGACGTACGCTGCGATCCAGTTCCTGAGTTCGTCGGGCTTCGCTCCGCCGGGCGGCTTGATCAGGACGAGCACGTGGTGAACCACCTGACGGTCACCGGGGACGACCTCGGCCATGCGGACGAACTTGTCCTCCGTGAACTCCGGATCGACGCGGAAGTACTGGTACGCGACTTCGCCTTCCGCCTGAACGCGGAACGGCTCGGCCCGCATGGGGATCACAAGGTCGGGCTCGACCGGCAGCCGCCAGCCGTCGACGAACGTCCGCGGCTCGGGCAGCTCGGCCGGGTTCCCCTCGGGGGCCCCGTCCTTCACCCACCGCCGCAGCAGTTCCCGCTCGGCCTCCGGCAGGGAACGGTCGTTCGCGAAGTCGCCGTGGTCCGGGTTGGCGTGCCACGGCGGCATGCGGTTCTCCTCGACGACCTCGAGCATCGTCTCCGCCCATCCGGCGACCTCGTCGTAGGACTCGAGGGCGAACGGGGCGACCTCCCCTTCGCGGTGGCACTCCACGCACCGCTTCTGCAGCAACCGGCTGATCTGGTTCGAGTAGGTCACCGCGGCGTCCGCCTTCGGCTTGCCCACCCGCCCGATGAAGCACCCGATCGGCTCGGTCGAGGGGACGCTCACCTTCTTGCCGGCCACGAGTTCCTCGATCGCCACGCGGAGGTCGTGCCGCCGGGCCTCGTCGCGTGCCCAGCCGCGGCCGTAGCGGTCGTCGATGCGGCCGTGGTAGACGACTCTTTGCTCACCGTCGAGGACGAACACCTCGGGGGTCCGGGCCGCCCGGAACTGGTCGGCCACCTTGTTGCCCACGTCCTTCAGAACGGGGATCGAGAGGTCGTGTGTTTTCGCGTGGGCCGCGATCTCCGTGATCGAGTCCTGCCGGTTCGAGTTGACGGCGAGGAACTGGACGCCGTCGCCGGCGAACTCGTCGGACAGCCGTTGTAGTTCAGGAGCGTAGAGCTTCGCCAGCGGGCATTCCGTCCCGAGGAACGCGACGACGACCAGTTTCGCCTCCGAGAACTGTGACAAGGCAAAGGACTTGCCGCGGTAGTCGCGGAGGGAGAAGTCCTCGATCCGTCGCCCCAGCAACGGGTCGTTCGGGGCCGCGGAGACGGTCGTTCCCAGTCCAGACGTGACCAAGACAGCCAGCAGGACGACCAGCGTGCGGGACATCAGTGCCAACTCCAAGAAGTGCGGGGGTGTTCCACTACTACCCCGCTGCCGCCGATCGGTTTCGCAGAATCGGCCGGAGAGCAGCCCTGAAAGGACGACGGGGCGACGTGTTCCCGGCGTGCGGGTTTCTGCTACCGTATCAGATCAACTTCTCAGCCCAGTGGCGATTTCTCCGCCCTGTTCGTCACAGTTCCTACGAGGACCGAAATGCCGCAGCCGCCCCTCCGTCGTTCCCGCCGCGGGTTCACGCTGATCGAACTGTTGGTGGTCATCGCGATCATCGCGATCCTCATCGCTCTGCTGCTGCCGGCCGTGCAGCAGGCCCGTGAGGCCGCCCGTCGTTCCGACTGCAAGAGCCGTCTGAAGCAGCTCGCGCTCGCCCTCGCCAACAACCACGACGTCTACAACAGCTTCCCGCCGGGAACCGTCGAGATCGGGGACTGCGGCGTGAACGTCAGCACCTGCGACGGGGCGGCCTGGGGGGCCTACATCCTGCCGTACATGGAGCAGGACAACCTCTACAGGCAGCTGGATCCCCGGCAGAATGCGGTCAGCCCCGCGACCGGCGAGTTCCTCGGCACGTTCGTCTGCCCGTCCGACGTCGAGATCGACGAGTCGCTCGACTACGCGAGTTACATCGGAAACGCCGGCGACAACGCCGACCGGGCCCTGAACCCGGGCGGGGCCCCGAACCCGAACGCCGGCGTTCTCAACGAGTCGAACCAGGCGTGGCGTTCCGGCGGAAAGTACGTCCGCTTTCGCGACATCACCGACGGCTCCAGCAACGTGATCATGCTCGGCGAGAAGCTGCACACCACCTCGCGCGTCTACTCCAGCGCGTGGCGGAACTGGTGGCACATTCGCATGACGCAACTCGCGATCAACACCCCCGCCAGCACCGCGAGCGCCGGCGGCTCGTTCGGCAGCCAGCACACAGGCGGAGCCCAGTTCGCGGCCGCGGACGGGTCCGTGCACTTCATCAGCGAGAACATCGACATCGGCGTCTACCGACGGCTCGGCCGGATCGCCGACGGCGGTACGGACGGCTTCAAGTAGGCCGAGGCGAGCCGGGCGAGAACTCGTCTTGCGGGAAGGGGGCCGTTGGCGATAATCCGCGGCCCTCTCCTCTCTCCCCTCCCACGAGACGATCCCATGCGGACCCTCCCCGGTCTCGCCGCCACCGCTGCGCTGGCGGTCTCGTTGCTCGGCTGCGCCCAACGGCAGTACCCCCTGGCCGAGGCTCCCCGGTTCCCCGTCCACCCGGCGGGTGTGGTCGGTGCCGGGGTCCGACCGGTCTCGTACGCCGAGGCACTCGCCACGTCGACCGGTCAGGCGACCGGCTGTCGCGTCACCGTCGTCGACCGACGACCCGGCTGGGAACGCCAGTTTCGTTCCCCCGCCGTCGCACCGTCCCAGCACGAACACGCCGTCGGCTTCGTCCCCTACGAGAGCATCGACCCTCCCGGACAACTCGAGCAGCGGGTCCAGTCGGCGGTCGCCCGGATGGGTGTGCCGGCCGTCTCCGCCGACGTCGAGATGCGGTCGTTCCGTGTCGTGATCGACGACCGCGAGGCACTCGCCCACGACCACGACGTCCTCAACCGCGTGGCACGCAACTCCGGGCCGCGGATCGGCCCGTTCAAGATCGGGCTCGGAATGTCCGTCTCCAGCGACCCGGTCGATCCCAACTCCGCGTTCGCCGACGACCTCGCTCGGCAGGGGGACGGCATGTTCCGGCCGACGCTGCTTCGCGACGGCAAGCGGTACCTGTTCGGGCCGCCGCGCGAACTGTCGCTGCAGCCTTACCAGGCCGGCTGCACCTGCGAGATGGACGCGACGGTGACACTGACCGGCCCGCACGGCTCGACGAAGGAGTTCCTGGTCCAGGTCCGTCGCCACGTGCCGCCCGCCGACCGGACGGCGACCGTCGGTCCGCAGGAACTCACGGCCGCCGTTTCCGGGGCGCTCGACGATCTGGAGAACCGGCTCGCCGGCCGGATCGAACTGGACCGGCGGTCCCGCGGCGTCCAGTGACTTCGTTCAGCCGGCCTGCCGACGCTCGCCAGGGACGAGTTCTCCGGGGACCGCTGCCGGCACGTCGACCACGCGTTCGACGTCCGCCCCGAGTGCTCGCAGCTTGACCTCGAGCCCCTCGTACCCGCGGTCGAGGTGGTAGATCCGGCGGACGGTCGTCTCGCCCTCGGCCGCCAAACCGGCGAGGACGAGAGCCGCGCTCGCCCTGAGGTCGGACGCCATCACGTTCGCCCCCGTGAGCCGGCTCACGCCGCGAACCGTGACCGACCCGGTGCCCGCCCGGACGTCGGCTCCCAGCCGGAGCAGTTCGGCCGCGTGCATGAACCGCTCTGGAAAGACGTCGTCCCGGACGACCGCCTGCCCGGGGACCGTCGCCAACAGGGCCGTCAACTGAGCCTGCACGTCGGTCGGCACGCCGGGAAACGGTCGGGCCACGCAGTCGACCGCACGTAGCGTCCCGGTTCCGTCGACCACGATCGCGTCGTCGGACTCTCGAACCACGACCCCCGTCGAACGAAGAACCTCGACGACGGAACCGAGATGCTCGAGTTCGACGTTGTCGAGTTCGACTCGTCCGCGGGTGATGGCCGCTGCGATCATCAGCGTCGCAGCCTCGATGCGGTCCGGCACGAGGACGTGCTCCGTCCCGCCGAGCCGCTCGACACCGTCGACCGTCAACTCGGACGTCCCGAGGCCCTCGACGCGAGCCCCGAGACCGACCAGGAACCGGCCGAGATCGACGATCTCCGGCTCCCGAGCGGCCGAGGTGATCGTCGTCCGCCCCTCCGCAAGCGTCGCGGCACAGAGAACGTTCGCCGTTCCGGTCACCGTGGTCCCGTTCGGTCCGGCGAGATCGACTCGTGCGCCGACCAGCCTGTCGGCCCGGGCGACGACGTAGCCGTTGCGTGTCTCGACCTCGGCACCGAGGGCCCGCAGCCCGGCGAGATGCAGGTCGATCGGTCGCGTCCCGAT
Organism: Planctomycetaceae bacterium; assembly: GCA_028284885.1. Lineage (GTDB taxonomy): Bacteria > Planctomycetota > Planctomycetia > Planctomycetales > Planctomycetaceae > JANQQW01. Next base: position 35,951 of record JANQQW010000022.1, on the reverse strand, counting down.
GTTGCAGCCGCCCGGCAACGAGACGACGGCCCGCCCGCGTCGTGCGACGAGTGGCCCCAGCACGCAGATGCTGGCCCGCATGCGGCGAACGAGTTCGTAGTCGGCGATGCAGGGGGCCTCGTCGACGACGCCGACCTGCGTGGTACCGCTGTCGTTCCGCTCGACGCTCACCCCCAACGACGCAAGCAGCCGCTCCATCGAACGGACGTCGACGAGGTCGGGCACGTCGTGCAGGACGGAGACACCGTCGGAGAGAATCGTGGCGGCGAGGAGGGGGAGCGCGGCGTTCTTCGCGCCGCTGACTCGCACGCGACCCGCGAGAGGCCGGCCGCCTCGCACCACGAACATGTCCATCCTTGGACTCCGCGCTCCGCGTTACTTGCCGGCGAATCCTCGTCGCCGGACCGTGCTGTACACCTCGAGGGCGTCCTCGATGATCGGCATCGCCGCCTCGGCCGGCTGGATCTCGTCGACCGCGACCGTCTTGCCTTCGAGCTGTTTGTAGTCCTGAAAAAACCGCCGCAGGATTTGCAGTCGGTGCGGTGGAAGCTCCGACGCCTCCTCGAACTTGTTGACCTCCGGGTCGCCAAGCGCGACGGCGAGGATCTTGTGGTCCTTCTTGCCGCTGTCGACCATCGTCATCAAGCCGATCGTCCGTGCCTCGACCAGCGTCAGCGGGTCGACCGCCTCCTGGCAGAGGACGAGTACGTCCAGCGGGTCGTCGTCCTCGGCGTACGTCTGCGGGATGAATCCGTAGTTCGCCGGGTAGTAGACGGCAGAGTGGAGCACGCGGTCCATCCGCAGGAGCCCCGTCTCCTTGTCGAGCTCGTACTTCACGCTCGACCCGCGAGGGATCTCGATGACGGCCGTGAACTCGGTGGGCAGTCGTTCGCCGGGGGTGACGTCGTGCCAGGCGTGGGTCATGGATGGTGGGCCGCTGCAGCGGGAGAACGTGGTGGATTCGAGCGGCTGGCGCGTCGGGCCGGGATCTTAGTGAACGGCTCCGGGACCGGCGAGCCCGATCACCCCTGCTTCCCCAGAACGACGCGATCGGCTCCGTTCGCGTCTCGAACCGTCGTCACGTCGAGCAGCCCGGCGTCTCGGAACAGGCCGGCGACCGGTCCCGCCTGAGCGGGATCGAGTTCGACCAGCAACCAGCCCCCCGGCTCGAGCCGGCCCGGCGCCTCGGCGACGAGTCTGCGTACGACGTCGAGCCCGTCCGCCCCCGCGACGAGGGCCGTCCGCGGTTCGTGCAGGCGGACGTCGGGGTCGAGTTCGTCGAACTCCGACGTCGTGACGTACGGCGGGTTCGAGGCAATCGCGTGGAACGTGCCCGCGTCGAGCGCCTCGAACAGGTCGCCTTGTCGAAGATCGACACGACTCGCGAGCTCGTGGCGTTCGACGTTCCCCTCTGCGAACCCCATCGCCGTCTCGTCGAGCTCGACGGCCGTGACGCGGGCACTCGGCAGGTTCTTCGCCAAGGCGACCGCGACGCAACCCGTCCCGGTGCAGAGGTCGAGAATCCGGGGCGCCTCGTGCCCCATCAGTCGCTCGACCACCTCGAGCACGAGTGTCTCGGTCTCGGGCCTCGGGACGAGCACGCCGGGACCGACTTGGAAGTCGAGTCCGAAGAACTCCCGGTGCCCCACGAGGTACGCGACCGGTTCATGACCGGCTCGCCGCTGCACGAGTTCCCGCATCACGGCACGCTCCTCGTCGCCGAGCGGCTCGTCGTAGCGGGTGTAGAGCTGAATGCGGTCGCAACCGCGGGCGTGGGCCAACAGCACCTCCGCATCGAGCCGCGGCGAGTCGCTGCCGTGCTTCTTGAGATGCTCGATCGTCCAGTCGAGCACACGGCGAACCGTCCACGGTTCTCCCGCCGCTCCCGAATTCGCCGCCACACCGCACTCCCTTCACGAGGAAGTCGGGAGTGTACGTTCGGGGGCGGTGGCTCGTCGACCGGTCAGCTGATGGCCGACGAGGTGATCCGGGCCCGCGTCTTGCCGTCCTCGTCGTAGAACTCGAAGCGAATCCAGTGCCACGCGAGGTTCCCGATACCGACTTCGACGTAGTAGTACCGGGGGTTCTCAACCTTCACCCACACCTCCCGCGCCGACTTGAGCACACCCTCCTCCGGTCTTTCGCGTGTGGACAGGGTGATCAGAACGAGCGGGGCGAGATCGTGTCCCGCCTTGAGTGCTTGCGAGCGGGATTGCATCCCCTCGAACGTGACCCGGCGGCTCCACTTCGGAGCCGTGAGTCCGGGAACGTCGGAGTAGAAGACGATGTCCTTGCCCTTCGTCAGGTAGCTTCGGTCGCCGAAACGATCCTTCCCGAAGGTGCTACCGGCATCCCCGCCGTGGAGCCACTCGGCGATGAGGGTGGCGTCCCTGACCGCCTGCGACTTCTCGGCCGGGCCGTTGTCCTCGGCGTGCACGGCCGCCGTCAGTGCGAAGAAGATCGTCAGTGTCGTGGTCGATCGCATGCTTGTCTCCCGGAAGAGGGACGACCGAGCCTACCCGATCTCACAGGACCTTCGCGATCGTCTCCTGCAGCACGCGGCCGCTGTTCTGCAGGCCGGTCTTCTCCTTCGGCCACAGGTCGATCTCGACCTGCTCGACGACGCCGGTCCGACCGAGGATCGTCGGCACGCTGATGCAGACGTCTCGCAGGCCGTACGCTCCGTTCTGCAGCGACGAGACCGGCAGGATGCGGTGCTGGTCGAGGGCGATGGAGTGGATCACGTCGGCGATCGAGACGCCCACGGCGAAGCCGGCTCCCCCCTTCTTCTTGATGACCTCCGCGCCGCTGCCGCGGGTCTTCTTCTCGACCTCGGCGATCAGGCCGGGCGTGACGCCGGGCCACTTCTCCAGCGGCAGGTTGCCCACCTGCGCGGCCGACCAGACGGGGACCATGCTGTCGCCGTGCTCGCCGAGGATGATCACGTTCGTCTGCGACGGCGGCGTTCCCAGCCGCTGGGCGAGCATGCTGCGGAGACGCGTCGTGTCGAGCACCGTGCCCAGCCCGATGACCTGGGCGGGCGGCAGGCCGAGTTCCTTCACGGCGAGGTACGTCAGCACGTCGACCGGGTTCGAGACGACGAACACGATCGCGTCCTTCTTCGTCCCCGACGACTTCAGCCCGGCGAGGATCTTCTGGAACAGCTCGACGTTCCGGTTGATGAGGTCGAGCCGGCTCTCGTCCGGCTTGCGACGCAGCCCGGCCGTGATGCAGATCACGTCGGCGTCCGCGTTGTCCTCCGGGCCGGCCGCGTAGATTCGCTGGTCGCTCGTGAGCGACGCCCCGTGCAACAGGTCGAGGGCCTGCCCCTCGGCCACGTCCTGGTTGACGTCGACGAGGGCGATCTCGCGGACGATTCCGCCGAACTGCAGGGCTGAGGCCGCACACGAACCGACGAGCCCGCCGGCACCGATGATGGAGACTTTCATGGGGAGTTGAGAGTCCAGAGTTGAGAGTTGAGAGTGAATGGCGAGCGGCCGGTGTGAGCCAGCCGGTTACGCATTCCCGTGTGTTCGACGCGACTAGCCTTGTGACGCGAAACCGGGGGGCTGACACCCCCCGCTCGCCGTCAACTTCCCAACGCCGCCATTACCTTGTCCGTGATCGCCTGCACGAGGTCGTCGTTGGCTGTGGCTCCGTTCTTCGCCGGGTCGCAGGCGTCGCCGCACGGCTCGCCGAGGTAGCTCGGGAAGCTCGGCGGCGGGGCGAACGCACGCGGGCGGGGCATGTTCTCCTGGTACCCGTCGCGGAAGGCGGAGTTGCCGCATAGGTCGCAGTCCTCCTTGTGGAACCGCGGATCGTCGAAGCCGAGCTTCTTCTTCAGGTCCAGAAGCTCCCGCGACTCTTGCTCATTCAGGTAGTCGAACTGCACGCCAAGCTGCTTCGAGAGCAGCAGGATGCGGCAGTAGGCGTCGAGAATTTCCGTCTTCCAGTAAGCCTCCTGCAGGTCCTTGCCGAAGCTGACCGTGCCGTGGTTCTTCAGGATGATCGTGTTCGTCGAGTCGAGGAACGGGATCACCGTGTCCGCGAACTCCTGGCCTCCGGGGGTCTCGTACGGGGCGATCGGAATCTCGCCCATGAAGACCTCGATCTCCGGCAGCACGCACTGCGGAATCGGCTCGTTGGCGATGGCGAACGCCGTCGCGTGCGGCGGGTGGCAGTGCACCACCGCCTTCACGTCCGGGCGGTGCTTCATGATCGTCAGGTGCAGCAGCACCTCGCTGGTCCGCTTCCGCTTGCCCGCGATCTGGTTGCCGTCGAGGTCGACCGCACAGATGTCGTCGGGCTGCATGAAGCCCTTGCAGATCATCGTGGGCGAGCAGAGCACCTCGTTCTCGCCGACGCGGATCGAGATGTTGCCGTCGTTCGCCGCGGCGAAGCCCTTGTTGTAGACCCGCTGACCGATCTCACAGATCTGCTCCTTGAGCTTCCGGTCGTGAATGCCGCTGTTCCAGTTGGACATGGTGGGTTGCTCCAAGTTGGAGCGAGTGGGGCGTAGCGAGTAGTGAGTAGGGAGTAGCGAGTAGCCCCTGCATTCGGGCTACTCCCTACTCCCTACTCCCTACTCCCTCACCATCACTCGCCAAACAGGTTTCGTTGTCGGGTTACGGGTGGTTTCGTCTGTCCGATGTCGATCGCATCGAGGATCGCGGCGACGTAGCCGTCGATCGGTTTGGTGTCCGGGTTGAAGGGGGCGGCCGCCTCGGCTCCTTCCGTGATGCCGACGAGCGAACCGTCGCCCGGTCCGAGTTCGTCGTAGACGACGAACGGTTCGCCTCGGCCGGACGGGTCGCCCGAGAGTCCCGCCCGCGAGAGCGGCACGGCGATCCGCCAAGTGGCTCCACTCAACGAAGGATGCCACCGCGAGAGCGTGACCTTGCCGATGATCTCGCCGATCCGCATGCCTCAGTCCTCCCATCCGTCGGGGACGACGATCGGTGTGGCGAACGTCTTCAGGATCGCCCGCAGCGTGACGAACGACTGGCCGACCGGATCGACTGCGAGAACGTTCGGTCCGAGCGACTTCTGCTGTTGGCGAAGCTCGTCTCCATCCGTCGCGACGGCGGCGCGAACATGAGCCTGTCGATTTGCCCGGCAGGTCACCGCGGCCGCACGGTTCGTGAAGACGACGACTCCGGCCCCGGCGGTACGTACGAACGCAACGGCATCGTCGGCCGCGACCTTCCAGCACGACTCGGCTTCGCGTGAGAGACCGACGGCCTGAACGACCGCGGCCACGGTCGCCGAGTCCGTGACGTCGATCACCCGACGCTCGCCGCTCGCGGGACCGCTCGTTGCCGCAACGCCTCGGCTGACGGCGACGTTTCGCTTCCGCAAGACGTCGCGGGCCGTCGGCGTGATGACCGTCTTCGGGCCGACGACGATGCTGCCGTGACCGTTCAGCCGCGACACCAGCGACTCCTCGGTGAGGACCGCGTCGTCGACGACGAGGGCCGCGGACGAGTCGTACGACGCAACGGGGACGTCGCCGGCGAGACGTGACATCACGTCCCGGACGATGCGTTCCACGAATTGTGCGTCGAAGTCGGTCATGCGTCTGGTTCACCAGGAAGGTCACGAAGAGTGCGAAGGGTGGAAGGCCTCTCAGCCTCCTGATCCGATTCGTGTCAATTCGCGGGCCAACCCTTTCGTGTGTTTCGTGGTTCCTACTCGTCCACGATTCCCATGACGGCCCAGCGGACCGGGGCGTCGTTTCGTCCCGTCATCTCTCGGACGGCTTTCCCGTCGCTGCTGATGATCACCTTGTCCCCGCGTCCCGCCCCGAGCTCGTCGATGACGAGTTGCGGCGTTCCGTCGTCCTGCCCGCGAATCCCGAGCGGCTGCACGACGAGCAGACGCCAGCGGTCGAGCGCCCCGTGCTTCATCGTCGCCGTCGCCTGGCCGAGGACTTCGCCGAGTTGCATCTTGGTTCGTGGTCCGTTGTCAGTCGTGGTTCTGCGTCCGTCGTTTCGCGTTGGCATCGAGGTCGATCTGTCGCGGCAAGTCAATCGTTGTTCGGCTCCGCCCCCCGTTTGCGCCAACTGACGACTGACGACTGACCACTCACACAATGCGAAGGTCGTCGACCATGGTGCAGCGTCGTTGCCGCGTGAACGTCAGCGGGCTCGTCACTCCCTCGCCGGTCGGGGTGGCGATGGAGAAGCTGAGGAAACCCTCGCCGCCGAGGCCGAGGCCGGCCATGCAGGGGCCGTTCTTGATGAACAGCGTCGTGTTCAGGTAACGGCCCATCTCCGTCATGTGGCGGACGTTCCGCGAGTGGATGATGGCCGTGTGCCGGAAGTCGTGCTCGAAGTGCTTCGCCATCTCGATCGCGTCGCTTGCGTTGCGGGCACGGACGAACGGGACGAAGGGCATCATCTGTTCCTCGGGCACGAACGGGTTGTTCGTGTCGGTCTCGCCGAAGAGGAGCTGTGTGTTCTCGGGGACGGCGACGCCGATCATGTCGGCGAGCACGGTTGCGTCCTTGCCGATGAGGTCGCGGTTGAGGACGGCGTGGCCGCCCGGCTCCTTCGGCGGGCTGAAGGCGAGCGACGTCAGCTTGTCGGTCTGCTGCGCGTTCAGCTGGAAGCCGCCGTGCCGGCCCATCGCGGACAGCAGGTCGTCGAAGATCGACTCGACGGCGAAGACCTCCTTCTCGCCAATGCAGAGCAGGTTGTTGTCGAACGCCCCGCCGTCGACGATCCCCTTCGCGGCGACGTCGAGGTCGGCCGACCCGTCGACGACGACCGGCGGGTTGCCGGGGCCGGCGACGATGGCCCGCTTCTTCGCCGAGAGGGCCGCCCTCGCGACGCCGGGGCCGCCGGTGACGCACAGCAGCGGGATGCCGCGGTGGTTGAAGATCGCCTCGGCCGACTCGAGCGTCGGATCGCGGACGATGTTGATCAGGTTCTCGAGCCCGGTCGCAGCGTGGATCGCCTTGTTGAACTCCTTCACCCCCTCGCAGGCAATGCGGGCCCCGGACGGGTGCGGGTTGAAGAGGACGGTGTTCCCGGCCGCGATCATGTTGACCACGTTGCCGGCCACCGTGGGCAGCGAGTGCGTGACCGGCGTGATCGCCCCGACGACGCCGAACGGGGCGTACTCCGTGACGGTCAGCCCGTTGTCGCCGCTGACGGCGTCCGTGCGGAGGAACTCGACGCCCGGCACCTGCCGAATCGCCTCGAGCTTGCCGATCTTGTGGTCGAGCCGGCCGATGCGGGTCTCGCCCAGCTCGGCCTTGCCCCACTCCGTGGCCCGCTGCTCGCACATCGACTTCACGATCTCGACGATCTGTCGTCTCGTGTCCATGCTGGCCCGGCCGAGGGCGTGGAACCCGTCGGTCGCCGCGTCGACGGCCTGGTCGACGCAGTCGTGCACGCCCCAGTCGCCCGTGCGGACGGCCGAGCCGTTCTTGCGGGCTCCGTTCGACGTGTTGAGCTGCGCCAGCACCTCCTGGACGACGCTGCGAATGGCGGCTTCGGTTGCTTGCATGACGTTGTGGACTCGGAGTTGGGTTTCGGTGTGGCCGAGCGAGCTTCAGCGGCTCAGGTCGGCGAGTTCACGTTGAGTGCGGTACCAGTTCTCGAACTTGCCCTGGGTCGGGAAGCCGATCGCCATCAGGGCGACCACCGCCCCGACGACCGCGAACAGCCACCACTGCCCCTCGACGACGTACGCGACGATGCACATGAAGCAGGCCCCTTCGGGCAGGGCGTTCTCGACGATCGTCTTCGTGACGAACAGACCGAGGAAGTTCTCTCGCTCGATCTCCTCGTTGCCGTCCAACGCGTTCCTCCGCTGAGACGCGACCAGGACGGGCGGGACGACGAATCGGGCAAGAACCGTCACGACGGCCACGGCCACCATCACGAACGAGAGCGACGGCTGCCCGTCCTGCTCGGCTCCGTCGCCGAGTCCCGCGAACAGGGCGAACCCGCTGAACGTGACGACTCCCGCGATCAACGCCGCGACGATGATCTGACAGGTGAGGACGGACGGCTTCTGGTCCGACGGCATGGCGACTCCTTCAGTCGTTCGCGTTGAAGATCGAGTCCGATTCGACCGTGACCCGGTCGACGATGCCGACGATGGCACAGTCGATCGGCAGAGTCTTCGTGTCGGGCGTGAAGCGGGCACTCGAGCCCTGCACGATCAACACGACCTCTCCCTCGCCGGCACCCACGGTGTCGACGGCGATGAACGTCCGCCCGGTTCCCTGCAGGCGGTCCCGCTTCTTCTCGTCGACTCGGAGCGGCTCCACGACGAGGAGCTTCTGGCCGACCATCTCGTCGACCTTCTGCGTGGAGACGACGGAGCCGGTGACCTTCGCGAGAAACATCAGTTCGTCCTCCCCAGGGCGTCCGCGCTCTGCCGCGCCAGCACGACCTCCTCGTTCGTCGGGACGACCCACACCTCGACGTCACTGTCGAGCGTGGAGACTCGCGTCTCCGTGCTGCGGGTGTCGTCGTTGACGGCGTCGTCGAGCCGCACGCCGGCCCACTGCAGGTCGGCGGTGACCGCCTTGCGGATGGCCGACGAGTTCTCGCCGATGCCACCGCTGAAGACGATCGCGTCGAGGCCGCCTAGCAGCACCATGTAGCCGCCGAGGTGGTGGCGAATCTGTCCGACGAAGTGGTCGAGGGCGAGCCGGGCTCGCTCGTGACCGTTCGCCGTCGCCTCCTCGAGATCGCGCAGGTCGCCGCTGAGACCGCTGATGCCGAGCAGCCCGCCGTTGGTGGACATCTCGGACAGCAACTCGTCCAGCGACTTCCCGGTCCGCCGCATCAGGTACGGCAGGCAGAACGGGTCGAAGTCGCCGACCCGGTTGTTCTGCGGCACGCCTCCCTGCGGACTCATGCCCATCGTGGTGGCGAGCGACCGTCCGTCGAGCGACGCGCACAGCGAACTGCTCCCGCCGAGGTGGCAGGTGACGACTCGCAGTCCGTTCCGTCCGAGCAGCTCCGCGATGCGGCCCGAGACGAAGCGATGGCTCGCTCCGTGGAAGCCCCACCGCTGCACGTCGTGTTCGTCCCGCCACTCCAGCGGCACGGCGTAGATGCGGTTGGCGTCGGGGATCGTGTCGTGGAAGCCGGTCTCGAGGGCCGCCACGAGCGGAATCGCGGGGTAGGCGTCGCGAAGTTGCCGCATGGCCCGCACGTAGGGCGGGTTGTGCGCCGGGGCGACGTCCACGAGTTCCTCCATCTTCGCCAACAGTTCCTCGTCGACGATCCGCACCCCGGACAGGTTGCCGGCGTGGACCGTCTTGAAGGCGATCGCCGCGACCTCTTCGACGGAGTCGAGGCAGCCCCCCTCGCCGGTCAGCTGGTCGAGACACATCCCGACCGCCGCGGCGTGGTTGGCCACGTGTTCGCTCCGCTCGTCGCGGTGCTCGCCGATCTCGACGAAGCAGTGACTCGTCTCGTCGCCTATGCGATCGATCCCGCCCCGTCCGAGCTGTTGCTCGCCGGGCATCTCGATCACTCGGTACTTGAAACTCGTCGAGCCGAGGTTGGCCACGAGGATCTTCATGAGGACACTCCGTGTCCGGTGGGGAGTTGAGGGTTGAGAGTCGAGAGAGTGCCACGGAGTTGGAGGTGGCCCCGATTCGGGGCGTCTCTCAACTCTCAACACTCCACTCTCAACTCTTCAAAACTGCTCGATCAGCCCGTTCGAGGGGCGGGGGATGACGTGGGCCGAGACGAGCTCGCCGACCTGGGAGGCGGCGGCTGCTCCGGCGTCGACGGCGGCGCGAACGCTGCCGACGTCACCCTTGATGATCGTGGTCACGAATCCGCCGCCGATCTGCACCTGCTTCGACAGGGAGACGTTGGCGGCCTTCAGCATGGCGTCGCTCGCCTCGATCTGGGCGATGAGCCCCTTCGTCTCGACGAGTCCAATGGCTTCGTTCATCGGTTTCGGTTTCTCTACTTCCGTGGTGGTGGGTTTCGCCGCCGTTCGGCGGCGCGTGGCGCGCTTGGCCATGACTCAGGCCTTCGTCGGCAGGACGCTCGAGAGTTCCTCGTGCGGCCGCGGAATGACCTGCACGCTGACGACCTCGCCGATCTTGCTGGCAGCGGAGGCGCCGGCGTCGACGGCCGCCTTCACGGCCGCCACGTCACCGACGACGAACGCCGTGACGAGTCCGCTGCCGACCTTCTCCCAGCCGACCATCTGCACGTTGGCCGCCTTGAGCATCGCGTCGGACGCTTCGACGAGGGACACGAGGCCCTTCGTCTCGATCATGCCGAGTGCTTCCATCGTCTTCGCCATCTTCAGGGTCTCCGGGGTAGTGGGACTTCAGAGTTGCTTGGGCATCCTGCTCAGCCGTGACACTTGCACGGCTCGGGTTTGACCAGTTCGACGTTCGTCGCCCCGTCGAGGTGGATCGCGTTCCCCTCGTCGGTGTCGAGGTGGACCTCGAGCTTGATGTTCTCGCCGGCCCGCACGACGACGTCCTCGAGGACGGTGGTGCAGCCGGCCGACTCGATGCGGAGGTGCATGGAGTCGCCCGCCTTCACGCCGTACCAATCGAGGTCGGCCGGGCCCATGTGCACGTGCCGCATGGCGCGGATGACGCCTTGTTCGAGTTCGACGCTGCCGTGCGGCCCGACGAGCAGGCACCCGGGCGTCCCCTCGATGTTGCCGCTGATCCGAACCGGCAGGTCGATGCCGAGCGAAATGCCGTCGGTGAAGGCGAGTTCGACCTGCGAGGCCCCACGGCAGGGGCCGAGGACGCGAACCTCCGGCAGCATACGGCGACGCGGTCCGACGACGGCAACCGTCTCCTTCGCGGCGTAGTAGCCGTCCTGGTAGAGGTCCTTCACCGGCTCGAGCTGGTGGCCGGGCCCGAAGAGCTGCTCGACGTGCTCCTCGGAGAGGTGCACGTGGCGGGCCGAGATGTTGACGACGAGCGGGTTCGGCTTGCCGTCCGCGACCGGGGCCGACGCCGCGGGGGCGGACTGGCCGAGACGCTCGGCGACGATCGACCGCACGATGCGTTCGACGTCGGATCGGCTGAGTTTGCTGGCGGTCTCGATCACGCTTCGATTCCGTGGGTGTGTGTCGTGTGTGCTAGTCCGCGACGATCAGTTCGGCACCGGCCCGGTCGATGCGGTTCCGCCAGACGGGCGAGAGGCCCTTGTCGACGACGAAGCGATCGACCTTGTCCAGCGTGCAGAGATGGGCGAGGGCGGTGTGGTCGAACTTGCTGCTGTCCGCGACGACGATGACCTCCTCGGCCGCTGCCATCATCTGCCGTTCGGTTTCGACGAGCAGCGTGTTTCCGTTGTAGAGGCCCCGTTCGGTGATGCCGCCGACACCCATGACGAGGCGGCGAGCGTTGATTCGCGAGAGGGCCTCGACCGTGAGCGGCCCGAGCGCGACCCCGGAGTTCGGGTAGACGTACCCGCCGACGAACACGAGCTCGACGTTCGGGTCGGTCGCGAGGGCGTTCACGATGGGCAGGGAGTTGGTCACAACGTGGAGTGGTCTGCCGTGAAGCTGCCGGGCGACTTCGAGTGTCGTGGTGCCGCCGTCGAGCAGGATGGCCTCGCCCGGTTCGATGAGTTCGGCGACGGCTCGGGCGATCCGTCGCTTCTCGTTGAGGGCCTTCGAGACCCGTTCCTCGAATGCGTGGAGCCCCTCTCCAACGTAGACTGCCCCACCTCTTGTGCGGCGAATCTGTCCGATTCCGTCAAGATGCTCCAAATCTCTCCGGACGGTTGACTCGCTGACGCCAACTTCGTCTGCCAGCTCCTGCAGGGAGACGAAACCCATTTTCTCGGCTATTCCGCGAATCTGCTCGCGTCGTTCATCGACCAGCATGGTTCGCACCGGTGGCGTTACGGAACTCCCTTCATCACCACTTTGCCCAAGTTGCGAATCCGAATCAAGCATGAGGTAGCAGTATCTGTCACTTTATGGCAGATCGGTCCATGTACGCGCAGGCCGTGCTGCAACTCTAGGTCACACGGCCGAGGACGCCGGAAGGTGCGGCCGATCGGCTTCCCACCAGCTCGGGGCGGTGGCGATTCCTCTGGTCGCACCGGCTCTGCCGAGCACTCAGCGGCGAGGTCGCGGGGGGGCGACGTCTCGTGGCCCGGCGACAGTCGGGCTGCCGGAACGTCGGAGCTGACGTTCAGCAACCGCCAAGTGACAACAGAGACCGGGCGACTCGTCGGTGGCGGACTACGCCGCGCGGCGCCCAGGTTCCGGCTGTTCGACGAGAGACAACGGCACGAACCGCCACCCCGCCTTCAGCAACCGCGGCAGCGACTCGCGGAGTGCCGGAATCGTGCGGCCGCGCGACTTCTCGTTGTCGTGCATGACGACGATCGAGCGTGACCGGAGCCCCCGCTCGAGGGTCCGGCTCACCTGGCCCGCGGTCGCCGCCACGTCGAAGTCCGGTGGCATCAGGTCCCAGAGCGTGATCGGCTGTTCGTTGCGGCGACTCCAGCGGACGACGTCGCGGTTGAGTCGGCCGAACGGTGGCCGCATGGTCGCCGGGCGGGTTCCCGTGAGTTTCTCGAGGATGTTCGAGCCCTCGTCGAGGTCGCGTTCGATCTCGTCGCGGCTCGACTTCCACGCGTCGCGATGGGTCATCGAATGGTTGCCGACAGCATGACCGCGGCGGACGATCTCGGCGACTTGGCCGGGAAACCGCTCGGCTTGCTCACCCAGAAGATAGAAGGTCGCTGGGATCGCGAACTCGTCGAGCAGTTCGAGCAGTTCGAGGGTGCTCTCGGTGGGACCGTCGTCGAAGGAGAGGTGAACGGTCCGGGGCCCGTGGTCGGCCTTCGGGAGGCGGCCGGTCACGCCGGGGACAAGGCGTGACGCGATTCGGGCGTACCAGGTTCCCAGGCGGGCTCGCATGCCGTTTCCTCGAGTCGAGTGGGGCGAGAGTATCGACTGGGGCGGGATTTCGGACAAGATCGGTCGGGGCCGTGAAGGTGTCTGCGGGAGCCCGGCGGACCGGCGGGCGAGCAATTTGCGTAAGTCCTTCGGACAACGGCGACAACACGTTGCAGACCCGGTTGGGTTCGCGTACCGTGAGGCGAATCGAACGCCTGGCGGACGGGGCCAGATGGCGAAGCTCTTCTACAGCATGGCGGGTGAGGGCCGAGGACACGCGACGCGTGTGCGGACGATCGTCGAGTCGCTGCGGTCGGAGCACGAAGTTTCGCTGTTCGCCTCCGGGGCCGCGTTCGACCTGTTGGAGGCCGCGTACGCCGACAGCGAGGTCCGCGTGCACCGCATTCCCGGCCTGTTCTTCCACTACACCGGGCGACGGCTCAGCATTTGGAAGACGACGAAGGCCGCGATCGCCTACCTCGCACGGCTGCCCGGACTGATCAGTTCGATGGAGCGGCTCGTCCGAAGCGAGCAGCCGGACCTCGTCATCACCGACTTCGAGCCGTCGCTCGCGCGTGCGGCCCGGCGGGCGAAGGTGCCGTTCGTCAGCCTGGACCACCAGCACTTCCTCGTCGTCAACGACCTCTCGTCGCTGCCGCGAACGCTGCGGTGGAAGGCCCGGTTCATGGGCTGGGTCGTCGGCCTGTACTACAGCGGCCAGGCGAAGTCGATCGTCTCGTCGTTCTACTTCCCTCCGCTGCGGCGCGGGTACGAGGACGTGGTGCAGATCGGCGTGTTGATGCGGCCCGGAGTGATCGAGGCCCGTCGGAGGCAGGGCGGGAACGCCGAGCACGGCCAGCACGTCGTCGTCTACCTTCGCCGCTTCGCCGACCCGAACGTCATCGAGGCCCTCGCGAACTGCGGTCGCGACGTGCGGATCTACGGTCTCGGCGAGAAGCCGTCCGAGGGCAGGCTGTCCTACCATCCGGTCAGCGAGGACGGCTTCCTCCAGGATCTCGCCACCTGCGACGCGTTGATCTCGAACGCCGGCAACCAGCTCGTCGGCGAGGCCCTGTTCCTCCACAAGCCCTGCTTCGTCTTCCCGGAGGCGGGAAACTCGGAGCAGTCGATCAACGCCCACTTCCTGCGAGAAGGGGGCGGCGGGGACTGGTGCGACGTCGGCGACGTCTCGGCCGAACGGCTCCGCGAGTTCCTGTCCAGACTCGACGAGTACCGGGCTCGCATCGAACCCGACCGCCTGAACGGCAACGAGGTCGCCCTCGACGTGATTCGACAGTTCCTCTCGAACGGCGCCGCCGACCCCGTCGCGCCTCGGGATTCGTTGGAGACCATCAGCGCATGATCGGACGACTCCTCGGCTACACCCGCAGCCTGCTCCGCAACCGCCGGCAACGGGACGACCTCCCGCGGTTCCTCACGTACACGGTCACGTTCGCGTGCAACGCGAAGTGCATCATGTGCGACTCGTGGAAGATGTCCGAGAAGGGGGACCTGTCGCTGGAGGAGATCGGTCGCATCTTCGACCAGCTGCCCAATCTCGACGGCGTCCGGCTGACCGGCGGCGAGCCGTTCGTCCGCAAGGACATGATCGAGATCGCCGAACTCGCGACGGCGAAGTTGAAGCCGTTGATGATCCACGTCACCACCAACGGCTTCCTCACCGACCGCATCGTCGAGTTCTGCGAGCAACGGCCGCGGGGGACGAAACTCGACCTGCTCGTCTCCATGGACGGCGTGGGCGAGAAGCACAACCACATCCGCGGCAACACCACCGCGTACGACAGCTGCATCAAGACGATCGAGGCGCTCGCCCCACGGAAGAAGGAACTGAACCTCAACCTCTCCGTGAACCAGACGATCGTCGACGCGGACGGCATCGACCACTACCGCCGACTCCGCGAGGTGCTGCGGCCGTACGACGTGCGAAACAACGTCGTGATGGCGTACGACGTCTCGGCGACCTACAACCTCGAACGCGAGATCGACGTCGCCCCCACGCAGATCGGCGAGTTCACCACGTTCGGCGAGTTCACCGAGGACCACATCCGCGAGCTCGTCGCCGAGATCGAGGCGGACCTCCCCAGCTTCCCGCTGCTGCAGCGGCTGGCGAAGAAGTACTACCTGCGGGGCATCAAGAACCGCCTGTTGGGCGGCCCGGCCGAGCCGAACCCCAAGTGCGTCGCCCTGAACGCGCACCTGCGGATCTTCCCGAACGGCGACGTGCCGACCTGTCAGTTCAACAGCAAGACGGCCGGCAACCTGCGGGAGCAGTCGTTCGAGGAGGTCTGGACCGGAGCGAAGGGCCGCGAGCAGCGGGAGTGGGTTCGCAAGTGCCCCGGCTGCTGGGCCGAGTGCGAGGTGCTCCCGTCCGCCATCTACACCGGCGACCTGCTGTTGAAGACGTTCCTCCCGGGACGCGACGAGATCCCGGAGAGCGGCGACGGCAGCCGCGTCGTCACGACGAGCAAGCCGCCCGAGGTCGTCGAACTCTCGACCGGCGACGAACTGCTGCCGGTGCTGTCCAATGACGGCGAGAGCAGCGGGAGCTGAACGCGGTCTCCCGACTTGCGAGTGAAGAGCGATGGATTCGCAGGAAGAGCGGGTGTTCTTCAACTTCCTCACCAACGAAGACGTCTCTTCAAAGCGTCATGGTGCGGAGTTCTTCGAGCTCGTGAGGTCGCATCTGGACGGCGCGACGTTGGGCAAGTACGGCGTACACGAACCGCTACGCAGTCGGTTGGGCGATGCTGACGGCGCCGCGCTCGACGGCCCCGCGGACGCGTGGGAACAAAACGTCTTCTGGCAGTCACCCGAGGGTTATGGATGCGCGGCCCACGCTCCGCACTGGCACACGTGGGTGAGGATGTACTTCAAGAGCGACAACGTCGCCCACTCCTCGAACTGGGTCTGCTTCCTGCAGGAAGCGAGCACGCTATTGCGCGTTGACCACTCAAGTTGTCACTACTTCGCTGGCGAGCCACACACGAAGTCAGACGAAACACTCCAAGGATTGACGTCGCACCACTTGAAGGTCGGGTTGCCGACACTGGCGTGGGCGTCCTGCTTCGGCAAGCCGTTCACGGATCTTTGGGGTGTGGACCGCCTTTCGGAGGCTCCCTTCGAATGCGTGGAGGCGCTTCCAGGCGGGCAGTTGTATTGTCAGCTAACGGAGTCGCCCGCGGACTACAACACAAATCCAGAGGGGTTCGCACGCAGACAGGAACGGGTGACCGAGTTTCTCGGCCCCGAACACTTCTGGGGTTCGCGGGGCCCGGAACGTGCCGAAGTGGTTCCCGAGTTCGTCCCGCAGGCACGACGTTGACGTCCGCGAGGGCAATGGCACCGTCATGGCATGAAGGGCGGGACGTCGGACGTGTGCTCGCCGTCGATCATGCCCTGTAGGAACTCGCTCGTTCCGGTGACGATCGACTCGATCATCGCGGCCCCGGCTTCGGCGGTCGCCTCGAGCGGTTCGCGGTCCTCTTGATCCTGCATGGCGTCCGCGCGGACGATCTCCGGGAAGGCGGCGAGCGCGAAGGCGGTCTCGAACTCCTGGGCGTGGCCGGGTGTGCGGCCGGTCTTCAGGCTCGCCGCGGCGACGTCTTTCGGCAGGAACTCCCAGTAGGAACGGAAGTGGAGGTTCGTCGTCTCGAAGATCTGCTGGTACTGCGACCAGCTGCCGCGGACGGGGGCCTCGTTGCCGCCGTGGCCGTTGAGGACGAGGACGTTCTGGAAGCCGGAGCGGACGAGGCTGCGGATGGTGTCCTGCAGGAGGCCGAGCCAGCTGCCGGGTGAAGCGGTCAGCGTGCCGGGGTGCCTGGTGTGGTGCTCGCTGATGCCGACGGTGACGGCCGGGGCGACGAGGACGTGCGGGGCGAGCCGTTCGGCGACGGCGGTCGCGACGTGCATCACGCTCCGCCAGTCGTGCTCCATCGCGAGATGCTCGAGATGCTGCTCCGTCGCAGCGACGGGCAGGATCGCGGCCTGCAGTTCCCCGGACTGCATCCGCTCGCGGAACTCGCGCCGCGTGAGCTGACCGACGAGAAGGGGCTCAAACACGAGTCGGTTCCTCTGGGCGGACGAAGATTCGTTCCATCACGTGGTAGCCACCCTTGGACAGGCCGAGCTGGCGGTACGTCCGTTGGGCGACCTCGTTCTGGTCCTCGACGTACAACCGCAGTCCGACGACCCCCGGGTCTCGTTCCGCGGTCGCGAGCACGTGCTCGAACAACCGCCGGAACACGCCCCGGCGGCGATGGTCGGCGGCGACGTACACGCTCTGAAACCACCACAGGTCGCCGTTCCGCCAGTCGCTCCACTCGGTGGTCAGCATCAGCTGCCCGACGACCCAGCCTTCGACTTCGGCGAGGAAGTAGCGAGCGCGACGGGCGTCGGCCAGCCCGGCGAGGACTCCGGCGCGAAGCGTCTCCGCGTCGAGTGCCTTGTCCTCCGTCTCCGCGGCGAGTCGCCGGTTGAACTCGACGACCACGTCGACGTCGGACTCGTTCGCAGGGCGAATCAGCAGTTCGGACACCTTTCTGACTCCGCCCCCTCGACCCTCGACCGGAGCTGTGACTTTAGGAAAGGCCACGAAGTTCGCCAAGTAACGTCCCTGCGGCGTTTCAGTTCCCGCGGCAGTCCGAATGTGAAGGCCGGGCAAACGGGGGCGTTCCGTCGAATCCCGGGCTGTCAAACTGGCGATAACAACAAAGGTGGAGAGCCCACAGGGACGCGGGCGATCACGACGATTCTGCGGGACGGTCGACGGATCGAGGCTTCCCCGCGAGCGCGAATCACGGCGGTTGCGCTCCATACCTGCCGGCAGCACACACCGAAGGAGACGGTACCTTGGCCACGAGTCATCCGAGCGAAGCAGAGTACGAAGCGGAGGTTCGCCAGCATCGACTGCACCTTGCGGTCGCGTTGATGCTGGGATTGGGAGTCGGTCTGGTGGCGACGCACGTCGCGGCCGTCCGGCCGTTGGGGCAGGAGGTCCGGGACCTCCGCAGCGACGTGGTCTCCATGCGGACCGACATGGGTCGGCTTGCCGAGACGCGCAGCGGTGTCCGGCGGGTGAACAGCCTGCTCGCCGAACTGCAGCAGCAGACCGAGTCGCTCGCGACGGCCCGCGAGGCGGTCACCGCGGCGGGTGAGCTGCAGGACGCGGTCGCGGTCGAGGCGGGGCGACTCGCCGACAGCCAGACGACGATCGCCAACGTCGCGTCGCTGCAGGACCGCATCGTCGAGACCGACGTCGACAACGCGATCGCGACGGCGGCTCTCGCCAAGATCGTCGAGGTTCGCGACCGCGTGGCGGACAGCCGGACCGCGATCGACGAGGTCGCCGTGCTGCAGGACCGGATCGTCGAGGTCGAGGCGGAGAACGCGATGGCTGCGGCCGCTCTCGCCGAGATCGTCGCCATCCGCGACCGCCTGATCGTCGGCTCGCGTCGGAACGCAGACGTGCTGGCCGCGATCGAGGCGATCGACTATCTGCAGGACACGATCCTCGACGAGGCGGTCGAGACGCCGGCCGCCCAGTTCGGCATCGAGAACCTGGTCGCCGTGAAGGACGAGGTGCTCGACGTGACGGCGGACCTCGACGTCGTGCGGGAGGGCGTGAGCCGGCTCGCCGACCTGAAGGAGCACGCCCGCGTGGCCGCCCAGGATGCGATCGACGTCGTCAACGAGATCGACGACGCCCACGCCCGCATCGTGGAGCAGGGGGCCGACCTCGGCGACGTTCGCGAGACGATCGCCGCCCTGGACGGGGTGAAGGACCGTGTGGCCGAGGCCGCGGAGGAGGTCTACATCGCCCGCGACGCCGCGGAGAACCTGCTGACGCTGCAGCGGGATCTCGTCGACCGTGGCGAGGACGTGGCGGTCGCCCGTGCGAACGCCGACCAGCTGCTCGACATGCAGCGGGTCCTGATCGTCGACGAGGAGTCGATGGAGACGGCCCAGCGGAACCTCGGCACGCTCCTCGACATGCAGGAGCTGCTGACGAGCCGCACGAACGAGGTCGCCTCGGCGATCGGCACGCTCGAGATTCTCAGCGACTTCGAGGACGAGCTCTTCGACCACGCCCAGTCGCTGGAGACCGTTCGCCGGCAGATGATGGAGATCGTCCTGATGCAGACGGCCCTGGGCCGGGCGATGGACGTGGTCGAGCCGCTGCGTGAGCTGACCGACCTCCGCCGTCTGGACGACGAGGAACTGCGGTCGGCCGCTCGGGTGATCATGAACCGCCGTTCGGCCACGCGTCTCGGCAGCAAGCCGGGCCGCATCGCCGACAACCGTTCGGACGTGCTGGACGCCGTTCAGCCGAAGTACGACGGCGGGCTCGTTCCCGATCCGGTCGACGTCGACGAGTGACGTCGCACCCGCTGCTGCCGTGAACTGTCTCCGACGAGGGACGCACTCCACCGGGTGCGTCCCTCGTTCTTCGTTGGGAGAGTGCCTTTCAGCGGGGCAACGTCCAGCAGGCGAGGTTGCCGTCGCGGTCTTTGCCGTAGAGGCGGCCGTGGGCGAGGACGACGTGCGGCCAGGCGTCCCGCTTGAAGACGCGGTCGATGCGGGCGAGCTCGGTGTACTGGTCCGGCGAGCGGCCCGGGCCCTCGATGAGGACGAGGTCGCCGCGGTTGGCCCACGTGACGAGGCGGCCGTCGTTCGTCGCGACGATACTGGCCGGGGCACCGTACCGGCCCCCTTCCCACTTCGGTTCGCCCGTCTCGAAGTCGATGCAGTGCATGCGGCCCTGCACGTTGAGCACGCAGCCGTCGACGACGACCGGCGAGCAGACGTTCGCCCCCGGGCGGACTCGCCAGCGCTCCTTCAACCCGTCGAGGGAGACGTCGATGCGGGCGATTCGCTTGTGGTTGTAGGCGGACGTGATCAGGACCGACGAGCCGTGCACCGCGGGGGTCGGAATCGCGTTCGCGAAGTCGGTCTTCCAGGGGAAGGTGCCAACCGTGCGGCCGCGGTTGGGGCCGTCGAGGCGGACGACGAGCAGTCCCTCGAACGTCTGCACGGCGACAGCGGGCACGGGGCCCTTCGGCCCGGCGATCTCGAACGGGACCGGGCCACCGGTGTGGCCGGGCGGGTCGGTGTTCTCGGACCGCCAGACCTCCTTGCCGGTCTTCTTGTCGAAGGCGATCAGGTTGCCGTTCGTCGAACCGACTTCGACGAGCAGCCAGTCGGCGTGGACGAGCGGGCTGGACGTGTAGCCGTAGTCCCGCTGGCCGCTGCGACCGACGCGAGGGCGCCGCGGCACCTCGTAGTCGTCGTACAGGTTCCGGTTCCAGACCGGGCGGCCCGCGTTCGCCGTGTCCCAGCAGTGCAGGTCGCCGTCGATGCCGAGCGTGTAGAGGAGTCTGGTCGCGGGGTCGTACTCGGGGGTCGAGCAGATGGCGGCGTACACGCCCTTGTCGCCGGTGCTCAGGCGGCCGTAGCGCGGGGACTCGTAGTCCTGCGACCAGAGCGTGCGGCCGTTCGCCGTGTCGAGGCAGACGACGACGTCACGTCCGTCCCGGTGCCCGGCCGTGTAGAGGCGGTCGTCGACGACGACCGGCGTGGTCGATCCCTCGCCGACGTTCGTCTGCCAGGCGGGGTCGCCCACCCAGGTCTTGCCGTTCCAGCCGGACGACTCGTCCACGTGGCCGTTGCGGTTCGGGCCGCGCCAGTGTGGCCAGTCCCCGGCGAAGGCCGTCATCGCCAACAGCAGCACGACCAGCAGGCCGAGGAGAACGGGAAGCGCCTGACGTCGGTCGTCGGAGGTGGTCACGATTCGGATTCCACGGGGAGCGGTTCGTCGAAGGTCTGTTCGACTCCGTGGTGGCCGTCAGGTGCGGTCGGCGTTACCCGAGTTCCCGGAATTCCGGTCGTGCGGCGTGTCGCGTCACGGCAGTTGGAAGTCGGCCTCTCCGGCGTCCGCGGGTGCGGGCGGCTCCTCGGGGGCCAGTTCGGGCAGCAGCGGCCGGCGTTCCGGGTACTTGTGGAAGATCGGGAACTCCTGCCCCTTCTCGCGGAGGGCGAGGACCACCCCGCTGTTCGTGGCGACGTAGATGCGGTCCGTGTGGTCGTTCTCGTACCGCTTCCCGAAGCTCCGCAGTGGCAGGGCCCCACGGATCGAGCCGTCGGCCCGGTCGACCAGCACGAGGTTCCCCACTCGGTCCGTGGCGTACAGCGTGGTGGGGGACGCGGCGACGTACTCGATCAGCTTTGGTTCCCACCACAGCGACCGGCCGGAGACGGTGTCGAGGGCGTAGATGCCGCCCCGCGTTGGGACGAGGAAGACCTGATCGCCGACGACCCGCGGCGAGTTGGCGACCGGCAGCCCGGAGACGAACTCCCACTGCACCGACCCCTTCTCCGCGTCCAGGCAGTAGAAGTTGAAGTCCTGGGTGGCGAGGTAGAGGAAGCGACCGTCGTAGGCGAGCGGAGCGATGATGGCC
This sequence comes from Planctomycetaceae bacterium, assembly GCA_028284885.1. Classification (GTDB taxonomy): domain Bacteria; phylum Planctomycetota; class Planctomycetia; order Planctomycetales; family Planctomycetaceae; genus JANQQW01. Next base: position 14,607 of record JANQQW010000022.1, on the reverse strand, counting down.
GAGTCGGTCTCGAACTGCCACCGCAGCTTCCGGGTGTCCCGCTCCACCGAGTACAGCGACTTGTCCTTGCTGGCGAAGTTGACGACGAGGCCGTCCCCGTCAGCTGACTCGCTCTGGGTGGAGACCGGGGAGGTGGTGATCTCCTCGCCCGACTGGTACCGCCACGCAACCGCTTCCCCGGACCACTCCGGTAGCCGCTGCTGCTGGAACAGTTCCTTGATCTTCCGGAGTTCGAGCGCGTAGATGCTGCCGGTGAGGGACGGAACGTAGATGTACTCGTCGTCCATCGAGGGCTGAGCAGAGGGCATGGCTGGCAGGCGGATCCGCCAAATCGACTCGCCGGAGAACTTGTCGACCGCGAACATCATCGGGCCGCCGCAGACGATGGCGAACTCGTCGTTCGAGGTGACGGGGAAGCTGGTCGCGTCCGCCCGGCCCAGTTGGGCGGCCCACAGCTTGCGGCCGGACTCGGCGTCGAAGGCGGTCGTCATCCCGGCCGACGACTGGACGTAGACGTTGTGGTCGTCCGAGGAGACGTGCGTCACGACGTCGCGGCGGGGGTCGATGACGGCCCGGCTCCACCACATCCGCTCCAGTCCGAGCCGGTTGAGTTCCCGGACCGACGGCAGCAGGTTGCCACGCTGTTGACCGAGGGCCGAGCCCGCGAGCGGGAGCGAGGCGAGTCCGGCGAGGAACGAACGGCGAGTGAGCGAGTGCATGAGAGTCCCGATGGGAGGAACGTGAGTCGGTCCGCCGAGCGGTGGGCGTCACGGACCGCCGACGGCCGGTGCGTTCACGACTGGATCGTATCCGCCGCACGGGACGGCGAACCACCCCGTCCCCGTGTGGCAGGGGATTTTCGTTTTGATTGGGCCGCGGGTGGTCCGAGGATCGATACGAACCGAGACGCCACTCGGGGAGAGAATCTCGTTGAAGGTCGCGCTCGCGGAACCGTACAATCGCATCGCTGGATCGGACGTCTCTAGAACCAGCCGGAACGACACCATGAGCCCTCGAATCTCGTTCGTCGCCACGCTGCTGGCACTCGCGGCGATTCCCCTCGCGACCTGTTCTGCCGATCTCGTCCGCCTGCGGAACGGGGGGGAGATTCGGGGCGAGGTGGACAAGGGGGCCGGCACGACCGACACGACCCTTTCGATCGAAACCCTCTCGGGGGTCGTCGTGACCGTCGAGCGAGCCGACGTGGAGTTCGTCACCTACCGCCGCCTCGTCGTCGAGGAGTACGAGACCCGCGCCCGGCTGGCGGCCGACGACCTGGACTCGCAGTGGGCCCTCGCCCAGTGGTGCCGCGAGAACGGGTTGCTCGACGAGCGGGTTCGGCATCTCGAGCGGGTCGTCGAGTTCGACCCGGACCACGAGGAGGCCCGGCGGCTGCTGCGGCACGTCAAGTTCCGCGGAGAGTGGACGACGCAGGAGGCGGCGATGCGGGCGCAGGGTTACGTCAAGTACCGCAACCGCTACATCACGCCGCAGGAACTGGAACTCATCCAGAAGACGGACCTGCAGCGCGAGACCGAGAAGAAGTGGTACGCAGACGTGCGGCGCGTCGTCTCGGGACTCGAGCACCGCTCCACCCGACGTCGAGCGGCGGCCCTCGCCGAACTCGAGGCGATCACCGACCCGGCGGCCGTGCCGGCCTTGGTCAAGAACTTTGCCTCCGCCGAGCACGCCGCCGTGCGGATGGTCTACGTGAACGTGCTCGGCAGCATTGCCGGACCGGCACCGATCGCGCCGCTCGTGGACCGCGTGCTGAAGGACGCCGACTACGAGGTGCGTTACCGGGCCCTCAACCTGATCGGCGAGGAGCGGGCCGAGGCGGCCGTCCCACTGCTCGCGAGGTCGCTGAAGAGCGACGACAACAACGTCGTCCGCCGCGCCGCGAACGGCCTGGCCCGCTACGGTGGCCAGTCGGTCGTGCCGCACCTAATCGACGCGCTCGTCACGCAGCACAAGTACAAGGTCGCCAAGCGTTCGACGGCCGGCACGCTCGGCTTCCGCAGCGACGGCTCCGGCATGACGAACCCCGGCCAGCTCAGTCTCCCGCTGGAGCTGCAGGCGATGATGCGGAACGGGGCGATCGTCCAGACACCGCAGTCGAATCCCCACGCCCGCGTGAAGTGGGTGACCGTGAAGGCCGACGTCCGCAACACCGAGGTGCACACCGCCCTCGTGAAGCTGACCGGCCAGGACTTCGGCTACAACGAACGGACGTGGACCCTGTGGTGGGCCTCGCGGAAGAGCGGTGGGACGTCTTGACCACGGCGACCGCATGACGGACCACGATGGCCGCACCGAGCGGGCCCTTCGGCAGTACCTCGAGTCGCTTGCGACCAGCGGGGTCTCTCACCTGCCCCGCGGCGAACCGCCCGAGCCCCCACCGTCGACCGCCGCTCCCGAGACGGTTGTTTCGGAGGCGTCGTCCCCAGCCGCCGCCGCGCAACCAGTCGCGGAGCCCGCCGAACCGAGTCCCCCGGAGAGACCGAGGAAGGAGCCCGTGATGTCGATCGAGGGAACCCGCGAGGAGCGACTGTGCGCGGTGTCCGGCGTGGTGGCGGACTGCCGCCGCTGCACCGAACTGGCCGAGACGCGGACGCAGACGGTCTTCGGCGTCGGGGATCCGAACGCACGGATCCTGTTCATCGGCGAGGCCCCGGGGGCGGACGAGGACAAGCAGGGGGAACCGTTCGTCGGCCGGGCCGGGCAGCTGCTGACGAAGATCATCGAGGCGTGCGGGCTGAAGCGCGAGGAGGTCTACATCTGCAACGTCCTCAAGTGCCGGCCGCCGGGGAACCGGAACCCGACCGACGAGGAGGCGGCGAACTGCCGCGAGTACCTCGACGCCCAGCTGGCGACCGTCGATCCCGAGTACGTCGTCTGCTGGGGCTCGATCGCCGCGAAGAACCTGCTCGCGACCAAGTCGCCGATCGGCAAGCTCCGCGGCCGCTTCCACGAGCACGGTCGGGCGAAGGTCCTGTGCACCTACCACCCGTCCTACCTGCTGCGGAACCCCGCGGCGAAGAAGGACGTGTGGGAGGACATGAAGTTCCTGTTCCGGGACATGGGCGTGGAACTGTAGCCGCCTGCCGTGCGGGCTACTCGACGACCGTCACCTCCGACCCGACGCCGAGCAGGTCGTACAGTTCGGCGAGGTCGTCGTTCTTCAGGAACAGGCAGCCGAACTTCGCCGCGCGACCGATGCGGGTGGCGTCGTTGGTCCCGTGCAGCGCGTAGCCGCTGCCGAGGCCGATCCAGCGGCCGCCGAGCGGGTTCCGCGGGTCGCCGCCGGGAATGGTCCGGCCGTCCGGCGTGGGGAACTCGGGGTTCGTCCGCTTCTCCATCACGCTGAACCGACCGGGCGGCGTCTGGTCGTACAGGCCGACGCCGATCGTGTACCGACGAACGAACAGCCCGTTGTTGTGCACGACCAGCGTGAAGTCCGACAGGTCGATCGTGGCGTGGAACGGGCCGGGGACCACCTTCAGCTCGTCGCCCGGCCGGAGGGACCTCGGGTCCTTGCGGTTCATCCGGACGAGGTACTGCCACGGCACGTCGTACCGTTCGCCGATCGAGGAGAGCCGGTCGCCCGACTGGAGCACGTAGGGTTCCACGAAGTGGACGTCCGGCTCGAAGAACACGACCGAGGCCGTACGCTCGATGCGGGACTGGATCGACGGGCGAGCCCCCGGGTGCTCCCACCAGATGCGGGAGAGCTGCGAGTGCGCCTCGGCGACGCGGCCCTTGCGGACCATCGTGTCGATCGCACCGAGATCGAGCTGCGGCCCGGCCGCCTGCTCCGGCGGCGCGACACGTTCCGCCCGCACCAGCTCGAACGGGCTCAGCTCGCCCGACTCCGGCCCGTTCTCGGCAGTCCGCCAGACCGGCCGTTTCACGATCGGTTTCGCCGCAACGTGCCGGTCGACCGGTTCCTGGACGGGCGACTCCCGCAGCGTTGGTACGTCGAACGACGGCACGTCGAAGGCCGACGGCGGCGGCTCGCCGACTTCGTGGCCGGCCACTAAGTCGCCTGGTACCTCCCCGTACTGCGGGGCCGCGTCGGACGCCATCGGGACGTCGACGATCTCCGGTTCGGACTGCGGCGGAATCTGCGACGGGTCGAACGGCATCGGGGCGTCGAACGTCGCGTCGCCGAGTTGGACGTCGTTCAAGTCCGGAGCGAGCTCGCCGGTCTCGCCGCCGCCGAAGTCGACGGGCAGCCAGCCGGTCCCCCAGACGAGGAGCAGCAGGCCGGCGACCAGGGCGACACTCCAGACGATTCGGGACGAGGTCGAGGGTTCGTCGTCGCGCATGGGGAGCGGTCCTCGGGCGAGGGGAGTTCGAGCGTGGAGAGTGGTGGGGGAGTGAACGCAACTCGGTCCGACGACGGGTGTCGAGCGGACCAGAAGGACGGAGAGTCCTTGGAGAGGTGGTGAAAGGCCGAGCTTCTAGCAGTTCGTCGAGATCGACGCCAGACGACTTTCCGCGTCGTGGGCGTCGTCATCCGGACGGCGTCCTGCTACCGTCTGCCGCGACCGAGAACGCGAGGAGACTCGAGGTGTACGACAAGTCCGGGCTGATCGAGCTGTTCCGCGAGCGGGCCGTCCGCTTCGGCGACTTCACACTCGCCTCCGGGCAGAAGTCGAGCTACTACGTCGACAAGATGCAGATCACGCTGCACGCGGCCGGGTTGCGGAACGCGTCGGCCGGGCTGTTGGAACTCGCGGCCGACACGGAGTTCGACGCCGTCGGCGGGATGACGCTGGGGGCGGATCCGATCGTCGGGAGCATGCTCACCATCGCCGCCGAGCAGGGTCGGGACCTCGTGGGGTGCATCGTCCGCAAGGAGGCGAAAGGGCACGGCACGGGACAGTTCATCGAGGGGCCCGTGGCACCCGGGCAGAAGGTGCTCGTCATCGAGGACGTCGTCACGACGGGCGGCAGCGCGATCAAGGCGGTCGACCGACTCGTCGACTTCGGCTGCGAGATCGCCCTCGTCGTGGGCATCGTCGACCGGCTTCAGGGCGGGGCCGAGGCGTTCGCCGCACGGAACCTGCCGTACCGCTCGCTGCTGACGATCGAGGACCTCGGCATCACGCCGGGGTGAGGGAGTCGTCCGCCTGCCCGTTCTCGCCGCCCGCCTCGCTGCCGCTGGTCGCGGAGACGAGTGCCTGTTCGATCCGCTGACGCGTGATCTTCGCGTCGATGCGGTCGCTGAGGGCGTGACACATCTCGAGGAAGCAGTCCGTCGCCCGGTCCTCGCGGAGGTCGTGGGCGGAGAAGTCCTCGAGGGCGTGCTGGCGAAGTCGGGTGAGCTCGTCCTGGAGTTCGCGGAGTCGGACGAGGTCGTCCTCGCCGGCACCGTGGTCCAGCTTGTTCTGCCGGCGTTCGATCTGGAGCAGATCGTGGACGTACTTGTCCAGCCGATGTTCCTCGCGGCGGATTCGGCGGTCTCGCAACCAGCGGTAGAGCAGGAACAGCCCGATCAGCAGCGAGACGGCGAACGACCGGATGCCCTCGGTCGCCTCGACGAACTCCGGGTCGAGCAGCGGCCGGAACGCCGGGTCGTAAACCCGCTCCGCCCCGAGGTGGAGGTCGAACGTCGGCTTCTCGGCGGCGAAGGCCACGCCGTCCCGGTACAGCTCCTCGAGCTCGTTCGCCTTCACGAACTCCTTGCCGAGAAGTTCTCGCGTCACCCGGGTGACGACGACGTTCGGCACCTCGGTCCGGCAGAGCAGTTGTGAGCGGACGGCGACCGTGTGGACGTCGTGCGGCGGTTCGTGCGGGGGCCGCGAACGGTAGAGCCCGGCCGGCACGACGTACGGCGAAATCGCCAGTTCCCGACGTGAGAGCGCCGGGGCGAACGGGACGTCGATCACGTCGCAGTTGCCGTCCGAGAGCAGCTTCCGCAGCACCGGGGAACGGGGGCTGGACGTGACGAAGGCGACGTCGAGCGTCTCGTCGCGGAAGTGCTTCTCGACTTCCGCGTACGAGTAGCCGCGGACGTCGAGGTCGCCGTGGGTGAGGCCGAAGTGCTCGAGCAGAGTATCGGCCGTGAAGCGGTCGCCGGAGTCCTCCGCGCCGATGGAGACCGTCATCTCGCGGAGGTCGTCTGGTGAGCTGACGCCGAAGCCACGACGGGCGAGGACGTGGACGACCTCCGAGTAGACGTTGGCGACGAAGGCGACCTCGTCGGCGTCCGGGCCGGCCGAGGAGTCGAATGCGACGTCGCCCTGCACGATGGCGAAGTCGGCGACGCCGCTCCGGAGCAGCTTCAGGTTCTCGATCGACCCCTCGGTCTCGATCAGTCGGACCTCGTAGTCCCAGTCTCGCTCGATCGCCTGCTCGAGCCCCTTGCCGATCTCCCGGTAACGGCCGTTGAGCGGACCGGTGGCGATGGTGACGACGCCCGTGTCGTTCCAGAAGTGCAGGCCCCAGCCGACGACGAACGGGAGCGCGAGCAGCCCGACGACCGTGGTGGCGGCGAGCCAGCGCCGCGACGGGGTCGCGAGGACGGCGGAGAAGGAGTCGTTGGTCGAGGGCTCGGCCACGGGGCGGACGGTGCGCTGCAGGACGGGACGAACGACGATACCCCGGTCCGACGAGTCGATCCAGCCGCCCGAGTCAGGCGAGCGCCTCGGTGACGACGCGGCCGTGCACGTCGGTCAGTCGGAAGTCCCGACCGGCGTAGCGGTAGGTGAGCCGTTCGTGGTCGAGTCCGAGCAGGTGCAGGATCGTGGCGTGCAGGTCGTGCAGGTGCGTGCGACCCTCGACGGCCTTGTAGCCGAGTTCGTCGGTCGCACCGTATTGCGTGCCCCCCTTGGAACCGCCTCCCGCGAGGAACATGGTGTAGCCGTTGGCGTTGTGGTCGCGGCCGTCGAGGTCCTTCTTCGCGGTGTCCGGCGTGCGGCCGAACTCGCCCCCCCAGACGACGAGCGTCTCGTCCAGCAGGCCGCGTTCGTCGAGGTCGGCGATCAACGCGGCGATCGGCTGGTCGACCGACGCGGCCCGTGCACCGTGGCCCTTCGTGAGAGCACCGTGCTGGTCCCAGAACTCGTCGCAGACCTCGACGTACCGCACGCCCGACTCGACCATGCGGCGGGCGAGCAGGCACTGGCGACCGAAGTCGTCGCTGGCCGAGCCGTCGATGCCGTACGCGTTCCGCGTGGCGTCCGTCTCCTTCGAGAGGTCCATGACGTCGGGCAGCTCGGCCTGCATGCGGTAGCCCAGCTCGAACGACTCGATGACCCCTTCGAGCTGCGAGTCCATCGGGTCCGTTGCGGCGAGGTCTCGGTTCAGCGACTGCAGCAGGTCGAGTTGGTCTCGCTGGGCGGCGCCGTCCAGCCGCGGGTTGCGGAGGTTCTTGATCTTGGCGTCCTTGACCTTGGTCTTCACGTCGCCGAGGGCGATGCCCTGGTAGACGGCCGGCAGGAACGCGGACCCGTAGTTCTTGGTGCCGCCGTTGATGAGGGGCGGCGAGATGCTGACGAAGCCGGGCAGGCTCTGGTTCTCCGTCCCCAGCCCGTACAGCACCCAGGAGCCGAGCGACGGCCGGGTGAAGGCGAAGCTGCCCGTGTGCAGCTGCAGCATGGCGGGCGTGTGGTTGGCGATGTCCGTGTGCATCCCGGAGAGCACGCAGAGGTGGTCCGCCTGCGAGGCGATGTGCGGCAGCAGACTGGAGATCCAGAGGCCGCTGTCGCCGTGCTGGGCCCACTTCCACTTGCTGCCCACGAGCTTGCGGTTCTTCGCGGGCCCGGCCTCGCCGTTCCGCTTGGTGAGCTCCGGCTTGTACTCGAACGTCTCCATGTGCGACGGGCCGCCGCGCATGTGCAGGAAGATCACGTGCTTGGCCCGAGCCGCGAAGTGTGGCGGCTTCGGGGCGAGCGGGTTCACGCGTTCCTCGGCTCGGGACGACTCGCTCATCAAGGAGGCGAGGGCGAGCGTGCCGAACCCGCAGGTGCTGGCGTGGAGCAGTTGGCGTCGAGAGAGGGGATTCATCGTGACTCCCGTGTGGGTGAGCGGTGAGTGCGAGGAGGGCGGCTACTCGACGAAGCGGAACTCGGCACTGGCGAAGAGGGCCTGACAGAGGCTGACGAGTGCCTCGCGTCGCGGGTTCTCCCCGTCCAGCTGGGCGGCGTGTCGCGACAGGAACTCGACGGCCCGCGAACGCTCGTCGTCACGCGGCAACCGACCGAGGGCCCGTTCGTAGGCGGTGGCGACGGCCGTGTCGTCGTCACCCGTCTTCGCAGCCAGGGTGGCGAGTCGTTCCGCGCGGGCGACGACGAACGGACTGTTCATCAGGAACAGCGACTGCATCGGGACGTTCGTCGTCGAGCGGCGACCGAGGACGTTGCTCGGCTCGGGGAAGTCGAAAGTCTTCAGGAACTCCGGGACGATGCCGCGGATGATCGGCAGGTAGACGCTGCGGTGGGGGAACGGCTCGGACAGCGGCTTCAGGTTGATGGTCCGGCCGACCTCCCCGTCGCCCATGCGGGCGACGACCGACGTCTCCGGTCGTTCGAGGACGAGCTCGCCGCTGGCGGCCAGCATCGCATCACGGAGGGCCTCGGCCTCCAGGCGGCGGCGGCTGGACCGCCACAGCAGCGTGTTGGCCGGGTCGCGTTCGTAGTTCGACTCGTCGAGCGTGCCGGCGAGTTGATAGGTGCGGCTGAGGACGATCTCGCGGATCGTTCTCTTCAGGGACCACTCGTTCTGAACGAGGCGGCCGGCGAGATAGTCGAGCAGTTCGGGGTGCGACGGCTTGGTGCCCGTGTTCCCGAAGTTGTCGACCGTCTCGACGAGTCCGCGACCGAACAGGTGGTGCCACAGCCGGTTGACGGCGACGCGGGGCGTGAGCGGGTTGTCCGGATGGGTGACGAACGCCGCAAGCTCCAACCGGCCGCTGGCGTCCTGCGGGATCTCGGGAACCTCGACGTCGATGCTGGTGAGGAAGCCGCGGGGGACGCTGTCCCCCTGCTTGTTCTTCTCGCCGCGGATGCGAATCCGGCAGTCGCTCGGCTTGTCTCCATCGACGACACCGCACGCGAACTCAAGCGGTTCGTCCCGTTGGGCCTTCTTGAGTGCCGCGATCTCCTCTTCGAGGGATGCGATCTTCGTCTCGACCTCGGTGATCTTGGCTTCGTCGGCCTTCTTCTTGCGGAGTTGCTGCAGCTTCTTCTTCTCCGCGGCCAGTCGTTTGGTCGCGGCCGCCCCCAGCTTCACCCGCTCGGCGATCACCTTGAGGCGTTCGTCAGCGTTCTCCCCGAGGACGAGGAGTGTCTGGGCCTTGCCCTGCTGGTTCTTCGCCCCGCGGAGGCCGCCCCCGTAGCGGGTGTCCGTGCTGAGGAAGATGCCGGCGAGGGCGTAGTAGTCGGCGGTGGGGATCGGGTCGAACTTGTGGTCGTGGCAGCGAGCACAGGAGACGGTCAGGCCGAGGAACGCCTTCGAGACGACGTCGATCTGGTCGTCGGCGAGGTCGAGCGGCAGGTTTCCGCCGACGAGGGGCTTCGAACCGACGGCGAGCAGGCCCGTTGCGACGAGTTGTCGATCCCGTTGCTCGGGCGAGTCGGCGGGAAGCAGGTCGCCCGCGAGCTGCTGCGTGACGAACTCGTCGAACGGGAGGTCGGCGTTGAACGCATCGACCACCCAGTTGCGGTACCGCCACGCGTCCGGCATCAGCACGTCGCGGCTCTTGCCGTTCGACTCGGCGTAACGGGCCACGTCCAGCCAGTGGCGGCCCCAGCGTTCACCGTAGGCCGGCGAGGCGAGCAACTCGTCCACCAGGCGGGCGACCGCGTCGGGTGAGTCATCGGCGAGGAACGCACGTCGCTGCTCCGGGGTCGGCGGCAGGCCGGTGAGGTCGAAGCAGAGCCGACGGAGCAGCGTCTCCCTGGACGCGTCGCCAACCGGGGCGAGGCCGGCGGCCTCGAGTTCGGCCAGAACGAATCGATCGACGTCGGTCCGCGGCCAGTCGGTCTTCTCGACCGCCGGTACGTTGGCCACCTCGACTGGCCGGAGCGACCAGAGGTCGTCGTTCGCGGCCGCCGAGTACCCCGATTCTTTGGACTCGGCGGTCGGCTTCGAGTCCGGCGCCGGTGCCCCCATCTCGACCCACTTCTCGAAGTCGGCGATCACCGCCTCGGGAAGCTGCCCGGTCGGCGGCATCTCGAAGCTCTCGTACTTCAGCGAACTGATGAGCAGACTCTCGTCCGGCTCGCCCGGCACGACGGCCTCGCCCGACTCGCCCCCCTCGAGCATGGCGGAGCGGTGATCGACCCGGAGGCCCCCCTTCACCGACTTCGCCTCGGGCGAGTGGCACGAGTAGCAGTGCTTGGCGAGAACCGGACGAATCTTCTTCTCGAAGAACTCGATCCCGGCCGAGTCCTCCGCTCGTAGGGAGGGCGAAGCGAGGAGAAGCAGTGCGGCGGCGACGGCGGAGACTCGCATGGGGAGTGCGATCCGGTCGAAGTCGGGTGGGCGGGAGAAGGCGTCAACACGTCGAGGCTCCGATGCGCTGGACTCGGCGATTATCGCATAAAGCACCGTGGATTCAAGAACTTCGGACAAGTCGGTGGCGTAACCGGACCGTTTTGCGTTCTCACCAAGTCGAAATCCGCTGGAACGTGACGACGCCAAGGTTTACGATCGAAACCATCGACCAGCGAACGTGTTCCGTCCGTAGACGCGGGATCTCGGCGAGAGGAGCTTCGACCGAACATGCAGTCCACCCGAACACGGCCGTCCTTGCGACACCAGCCCGCTCGACGAGGGCAGGCGTCGCTGGACTATGTGCTTGTGTTGGGCGTGATCCTGCCGATCGTGGCGTTCGTCTTGCCGACCGGTCAGCGGATCATCACACTGGTGTACGAAATGATCCTTGTGATGTTGTCCTGGCCGTTCCTGTAGCCAAGTTGACCGAATCCGCTGAACTCACCGTCCCGTGCGGACGAATTTCCGAGAGGAGCCCACCATGTCCGAGTTGAAGTCGCTTCTGCGACGCGTTCACCAAGACGAACGCGGCGCCGTCAGCCTGGAGACGATCTTGATCATCGGCGCCATCGCGCTGCCGATCCTGATCTACCTGTTGAAGGACGGCTGGCCGCGTATCCGGGAGATGTTCGAGCGACGCATCGACGATCTCGACGACAGCGCGACCAACCCCGCTCCCTGAACGTGACGGGCGTTTGGCAGTACGTCGTGCTGTTGCCGTTCATGTGCGTCGCCACGATGACGGACGCTCGGCGACAGACGATCCCGAACTGGCTGACCTACCCCGGCATCGTGGTCGGTCTGGTCCTGAACGCCGTTCTGGGAGCAGGGCGGGCCTCGGCCGAACTGCCGGTGACGCAGGCCACGTTCGAGGGGTTGATGCACGGGTTCTGGGGCTTCCTCACCTGCGGTGCCCTGATGGTGGTCTGCCTCGTCTTCTTCGGGGTGGGAGGTGGTGACGTGAAACTGCTGGCGATGACGGGAGCGTTCCTCGGCCTCGACCACGGTCTCGAGGCGATGCTGTGGACGTTCGTCGTCGCCGCCGTGATCGGGCTGGGCATCCTGATCTGGCAGTTGGGCGTCGTCGATCTGGTGCGGCGGAGTCTCCGCAGGGGCATGGAAGTGCTGCGCCTCGGGCGGCAGATGCCGATGGCGGAGGAGGACCGAGCCGTCCTCGGACAGGAGCTGTTCCTCGCGTTGGCGGCGTTGCTGGCCGTCGGCATACAGATGTGGACGCGAGTGCTCACGTAACGCGTGGCGGAAAGGAGAGTGGGACGTGCATCGCCAACTGCTCGAGAGTTGCACGCCCGCCCTCGTCGCACTCGGTGTCGGGTTCGCTGTTCTGTTGCTGCTCTCGCGGATCGGCCCCGTGCGGTTCGACTGGCGACGCCTGCTCGAACTGCACCGCTGCGAGCGGGGCGGCGTGCAGAGCCTCGCGTTCGTGCTCGTGCTGCCGATCTTCATGACGATCACGGTCTTCATCGTGCAGATCAGTCAGATTCTGGTCGGCATGATGGTCGTGAACCACGCGTCGTTCGCCGGAGCCCGGTCCGCCTCGGTCTGGATCCCGGCGCACCTCGACGACGACTTCGAGCCGATGAACCGCGTCGCCCTCGTGCCGTCCGAGTCGTTCGACCTCGACCAGTACGTCATGACGATCGGCATCGACGAGTCCGCGCGGACGAACAGCGAGAAACTCGCACGAATCCGCATGGCGGCCGTGATGGCGTGTGCCGGAGTCTCGCCGTCGCGGTCCTACGGCCTGCCGGCCCCTTCGGTTCGGGGGGCGCGGGCGCTCGACGTCGCCCGGCTCGTCTACCCCCGGCTGGTTCCCAGTTCCCGCGAGAACGGGGCGACCGACCGGCGGATCGTCAACAAGGTGGTCTACAGCGACCATCACACGTTCGTCGTCGTCGAGTGGCGGGACACACGCGACGCGACCGTCGACGGGCCGCGCACCTACAACCCGCGGACCCACCCCGACCCGGAGGTCGTCTTCGACCCGAGCGAGGTCGGCTGGGAGGACGCGATCACCGTGCACGTCGTCCACCGCTACGCGTTGATCAGCGGGGCGGGGCGGATGCTGGCGGGGCGGTTGTCGGGCTGGAGGAGCCTGCCGCAACGCGTTCTGCGTCAACTCCCGCCGCACTGGCTCGACGCGGAGACAGGTGACGCGGGGCAGCCGATCGTGCTGCTGTCCGCTTCGACGACGATCACCAACGAGGGCATGAAGCCCGTTCGATTCCACGACCTCGACTGAGTCTCGGCCATGCCGGACCGACAACCGAACCAGCGAACGGCCGACCGGCTGCTCGAGTCGCTGCGCGATCTGCCGCGGCGGCTGCACCGGGACGAGCGGGGCGTGATCAGCCTGCTGACGGTTTTCGTCGCGCTCATGTTCACGGTGATCTTGGGGATGATCGTGAACGTCGCCCGCCACGTGGACGACCGGGCCCGCATGCAGAACTCGGCCGACGCCGCGGCCTATTCCGGCGGAGTCGTCGTCGCCCGAGGCATGAACTCGTTGGCCTTCACGAACCACCTGCTCAGCGAGTCCTTCGCGCTGACCGCCTACATGCGGGTCGCGTCCAACACGAACAACGACTTCCGGCTGTTGACCGAGCCGGTGCTCGCCGAATGGGGGGCGATGGCCGACGCGATGGAGAATGCGGCCAACGTCTCCGGCGTCGACAAGTTTTCCCGCCTTGCCCGCGCCATCCGAGCCAAGCTGCCGCACGAACGACAGATCGTCGAGGCGTACGCCCAGGTCTCACGCGACCACGCGAGTCGGTTCCGGGGATCCTTCGAGTCGGTGCTCGGCCAGTCGGACGAGCAGTTCGACCTGCCGATTCCGCAGTTCCAGCGGTCGCTGGTACGGACGACGCCCGCCCTCGCCCAGGTGGCGGCCAGCGAAATCGCGGGTCGCTTCGACGGCAGCGACGACCGCTGGGTGGAGCAGCACGGCGGCGTACCACTGACGGCCGTCATGTGGCGGGCCCACACCGTCGAGCCGTTGCCGCTCGCCGGGAACAACGAGGCGGACCCGTTGACCCGGACGATTCCCGCCGTCGATCCCTCGCCGTTCGGCCCAGACCGACCGGACGACAGCAACCCGGACGGCAGCGACTACTACGTCCAGTTGGCCCGCAGCCGGCGCGGAAGCCTCGCCCGCACGTACCTCGAGGACTGGACGCAGTTCTGGATGGGCCCGTACTTCGGGTTCGCGAGTTTCCACGGCCAGGTGCCGCGGTGGCGTGGGGCCGAGACGGCGAAGATGTCGGGCTACATCGACATGATGCGGGCCGCGACCCGGTCCGAGCTCTCCGGGATGCTGGAGGACGAGTTCCGGTACACGAACCTGCCACACGTGCTCCGCCGCGACTGGACGACCCTGCCCACGAACGAGGTGCTCGACCGTGACCACACCTATGTCGGCGTCTCGTACTGGAACCACATCTCCGAACAGTCCCGCGGTGTGTTCCAGAACCCGCTCGACCGGGACGGCGTCGACACGATGGCCTTCGCCCAGGTGACGGTGTTCGTCCCGGCGCGTCGGCACCGCTGCTGTCCGTGGGCCACGCGAGTCGTCCGCGTCGACGGGACGGTCGACTGGATTCACCACAGGGACGGCTGGCCCACCGACTGGGACCTGTTCAACCAGAACTGGATGGCGAAGCTGGTTCCGGCGACGTCACGGACGTTGCCGGCCGTCCTCTCGGCGACGCCACCCCCGGAGTTCGTTCCCGTCTTCCGTCCGCTGCCGCTCGAGGGCCTCAACGAGGACGACCTCGACTCGATCAGCTTCCACTAGAGCGACTCGCCGTGCGATCACGCCCCGAACAGCAACGCTCACGGACCCGGCGACGACGCGGACTCGCTCCGCTGGAGTTCGTCGCCGCGCTCCCGATCATCATCACGATCGCGGCGTTGATGTACGTGGTCGGAGCGGCTGGTCTCGTGAAGTCACGGTCACAGGCCGTCGCCCGCTACGCGAACTGGCGGACGTCGTCGATCCGGAACGGTGGCGGCGACCCGCGGCCCCGCAACTGGTCGAACCCGGCCGTGCTGTTCGCCAGTGGCGGCGCGCCGCTCGACGGCGCGAAC
>JANQQW010000014.1 GCA_028284885.1 Planctomycetaceae bacterium | reverse complement strand
TCGCCCGGGGCGACCTCGCGGAGTCCGAACGACGGGCCCGGGCCCTCCTCGCGGCCGAACCGGACCATGCGGACGCCTGGCAGTTGCTGGGTGTGACGGCCTACGAGGCGGGCGACCCGGCCGCGGCGGTCGAGTGCCTCGTGCGGGCGGTCGAGCGGAACGCGCTGAAGGCCGAGTACTTCTACAACCTGGGGCTCGCGTACGCGGCCGCGGATCGTCGGTCACTCGCGATCGCGAACTACCACACGGCCGTCTCGCTCGACGCGAACAACCGGTCCGCCCACGCGAATCTCGTCAGCGAGCTTCGCGCGGACGGCCGCGTCGACGACGCCGTGGCCGTACTGGAGAAGGCGGTTGCCACCTTTCCCGAAGACGCCGGATTCGCCGTTCTGCTGGCGAAGGCGTTGCGAGACCAGGGGCGTGTCGAAGAGGCGTTCGCCGAGGTCACGCACGCCGTGCGACTCGATCCGGCGAACTCGTCCGTCCGCAGCGAGGAACTGTTTCTGCGGCAGTACGTGCCCGGCGTCACGCCGGCGTCGTTGCTCGAGTCCCACCGCGCTTGGGACGAGTCACGACCCGCGCCCCGCGAACCGGTCGCCCGCCCGGCCGAGCCGCGGACGGGGCCGCTGCGAGTCGGCTTCCTGTCGCCCGACCTCGGCTACCACCCCGTCGGGCTGTTCCTCGCTCCGGTGCTCGAGCGACTGGCCGGGCACGACGTCGAGGCGTTCTGCTACTCGCACCGCTCGAAGATCGACGACCAGAGCCGTCGGCTCGCCACCGCCTCGACGTTTCTCGACGTGCGTCAGGTGAACGACGACGCGCTCGCGAAGCGCATCGCCGACGACCAGGTCGACGTGCTGTTCGACCTCGCCGGGCACACGGACGACAACCGGCTGCCGGTCCTCGCACGACGCCCGGCACCGGTGCAGATCACCTGGGCCGGGTACGTCGGCACGACCGGTCTCGCGGCGATCGACCACCTGCTCGCCGACCGCTTCCACGTGCCCGAGGGAGCCGAGGCGGACTACACGGAGAACGTCCTCCGCATGCCGCACGGCTACGTCTGCTACGAGCCCCCCGAGTACGCCCCGGCAGTCGATTCCCGCCCGGTCCGCGGCGGCGACCACGTTCGCTTCGGCTGCTTCAACAACTCCAGCAAGATGAACGACGCCGTGCTCGCGACGTGGGCTCGCATCCTCGCACGCGTCGCACGGTCCCGGCTCGTGCTGAAGTACACCGGCTGCGACCAGCCGGTCTTCCGGCAGCGAGTCGCGGGGGCGATGCAGGCCGAGGGCGTCGATCCGTCACGCGTCGAGTTCCACGGCCGGACGACGCACGTCGAGCACCTCCGCGGGCTCGGCCAGATCGACGTCGCGCTCGACCCGTTCCCCTACTCCGGCGGGCTCAGCACGCTCGAGGCCGTCTGGATGGGGGTGCCGGTCGTCACCCGTCGGGGCGCGACGTTCGCCGGCCGGCACTCGTGGAGCCACCTCGTCAACACGAACGCCGTCGACGAGCGCGACCCGTCCCGATTCGTCGCCGACGACGTCGACGCGTACGTCGAGGCGGCGGTCGCCCTCGCGGGCGACACGGACGAGCTCGCTCGGCTGCACGCCGAGTTGCGGCCCCGCATGGCAGACTCCCCGACCTGTGACGCGGACCGCTTCGTCGCAGACCTCGTGACCCTCCTCACCGGACTGACCGGCGACGCACGACTCGGTTAGCGGGTGGCCCCGGCGGCCTCACGTCGTACGGTTGAGTGGAGAACTCTCCTTCGCCCCGAGGGTCCCGTTGCGTCTGCGTGGATTCACACTGCCGGAACTCGTCGTCGTGATCCTGGTGATCGGGATTCTCGCGGTGGCGAGTGCCTCCAAGCTGTTCAGCAACGCCGACGCCGCCCGCGACGCGGCCACGCGGCAGTCGCTGCTCGTCGTCCGCGAGGCGATCGAGCGGTACCGCATCGAGAACGACGGTCAGCTGCCGGGCCTGTCCGACGGCCTTGCTGGCGACCTCGCCGACCACCTCCGCGGCCCCTTCCCCGCTGCTCACGTCGGTCCACGGAACGCGGCCGTCGCCTACACCGCCGACACCGACCCGACCGGTGAGGCGAACCCGGCCGCGAGTTGGAAGTACTCGATCACCTCGGGCGACTTCGTCGTGAACCTGAACACCGCGACTGCCGTCGACCCGAGCGTGACTTACGACGAGTGGTAGAGCCTGCGGGAAGGCGCTTGCACCCGTTCGGCGTCGGCTCGACAATCGCGTCGTCCCGCCAACCGGAGTCGTCATGGTGCGAATCGAACGCCTCGTCCTTCTCCTGATCGGCCTCGGCTTCGCCGCACCGCCCTCCGCGGTCGTCGGGAAGGACGTGCCTCCCTTCCTCGTCGAGAAGAACGGACTCTGGGGTTTCGTCGACCGCGCGGGAGAAGTGGTCGTCCCGACCGAGTACGCGTGGGCGACCCCGTTCGAGAACGGGTACGCCTTCGCCATGCGACACGGCCAGACGTTCCTACTCGACGAGTCCGGCCACGAAGTCCTCGCTCCCGAAACGTACGCGCTGCTCCCCGGGGCCGTCTCGAAGTCGGGCCTCGTGTGGGCGGCGGACGAGAACGGCCGCCGTGGCTTCGTGAACCTCGACGGCGAGGTCGTGATCCCGTTCGAGCACGACCACGCGCTCCCCGTCTCCAACGGACGTGCCGTCGTCCGCAAAGGCAGCAAGTACGGGTTCATCGACGAGAAGGGGCAAGTCGTCGTCCCGCTGAAGTACGACACCGCCATGTCGTTCAGCGGCAACCGGGCCGCGGTCTTGAACCAGCGGAAGTGGTCCTTCATCGACTTGGAGGGCAACGAAGTCGTCCCGTTCGAGTTCGACTACGTCGGCTCCGTGAGCGAGGGACGGATCGCCGTGCGACGCGGCGGCGAGGGCTTCCACGTCGACCTCTCGGGCCAACCCGCGTACGACGACCGCTTCGCCTGGACGGGCGATTTCCACGAAGGACTCGCCGCCTTCGACCCGACGGCGGGACGACTTTGGAACAGCCGGGGATTCGTTCGCAAGGACGGATCGGTCGTCGTCGAGCCACGCTTTGACTCCGTTGGCCACTTCTCCGGGGGACTCTGCCCGGCCGTCGGCCCCGTCACCCCGAACGCGCTGAGGGCGGCCGCGCTCCGGCTCGCCGGCCGCGAGGTCGAAGAGACGATCCGCTGCGGCTACGTCGACGACGACGGGGACTTCGTCTTCACCTTCCCACCAGAGGAAATGCCCCCGTCCTCGACCAAAGCCGGCCAGTGGTCGCTGGACAACTTCCGGGACGGGCTGGCCCACGTGCGAACGAACACGCGGCAGGGCTACGTGAACCGCCGCGGCCACTGGGTCTGGTGGGCGAGGCGGACGACCGAGGCCGAGCGCGAGGAGGCGGCCGTCGCCGACGCCGAGGCCTCCTCGAACCCGCACGCGAACCTGTGGGCCGCCATCCAGCGGGAAGACGCGAAGCGAGTCGCCGAGATCCTCGCCGCCAACCCGCGGGTCGCACACGGGACGCGGAAACCGTGGGTCGTGTGGGGCGACGCGTCGCAGCCGCTGCGGCAGGCGGCCGGTCGCGGGAAGGCCAACCTCGTCGCACCACTGCTGGAGCAGGGTGCCGACCCCGACGGGAACCACGCCGTCCAGTTGACGCCCCTGCACGCTGTCCTGTGGACCGACGGCGAGGTGGCCGAGATCGTCGATCTGCTGCTGACGGCCGGGGCCTCCGCCAGCGTGGCCGACTCAGGCGGCAGCAGCCCGCTCCACGAAACGGCCACTTGGGCGCCTCCCGCCTCCGACAAGATCGTCGCACGTCTGCTCGCCGCTCGGGCGAATCCGAACGCGACCGACCGCAACGGCGACACGCCGCTGAACGATTTCGTCGAGCGGGCCGAGGAACACACCGGCGTCGAGTCGATCGTCCGCGACCTGCTGAAGGCCGGTGCCGATCCGAACGTCGCCAACCAACAGGGGCAGACACCCCTGCACCACGCGGCCGAGTGGGGGCACGCCGGACTCGTCGCGACGCTGCTCGAAGCCGGCGCAGACCCACGCCGACCGGGACCGGACGGCGAGACGCCTCTGCAGGTAGCCGCGCGACTGCTCGATGCAACCGACGCGGACGACACGGCGAAGCGCGAACGGTTCCGCGACGTCGTTCGCCGTCTGGAAGCCGAGTGATCCGACAACGAACAGGAGCCCCGGAATGACGACGCGACGCGACTTCCTCCGCACCTCGACGCTCGCCGCGGCCGGCACGCTGGGGTTCGCTCCGGGCGCCTTCGCCGCAGGGGACGACACGATTCGCGTCGGCCTCATCGGCTGTGGTGGGCGTGGGACCGGGGCGGCGGCCCAGGCACTGCAAGCGGACCAGAACGTCAAGCTGACGGCGATGGGAGACGTCTTCGAGGACCGGCTGGCGCTCAGCCTCGGGTCGCTCTCGAAGCAACCCAAGATCGCCGAGAAGATCGACGTGCCGCCCGAGCGGCGGTTCGTCGGCTTCGACGCCTACGAGCAGGTGCTGGCGAGCGACGTCGACGTGGTGCTGCTGACGACCCCGCCGCACTTCCGGCCGGCCCACCTGAAGGCCGCGGTCGAAGCGGGCAAGCACGTCTTCGCCGAGAAGCCGGTCGCCGTCGACGCCCCGGGCGTTCGCTCCGTCCTCGAGACCTGCGAGTTGGCGAAGAAGAAACGCCTCTCCGTCGTCTCCGGCCTCTGCCTGCGGTACGACCAGGGCTTCCGAGAAACCGTCGCCCGCATCCACGACGGTCAGCTCGGCGAGCTCCGCACGCTTCAGGCGAACGACTTCCGCGGGAAGATTTGGGTGAAGCCCCGCCGGCCCGACTGGACCGACATGCACTGGCAGATGCGGAACTGGTACTACTTCACGTGGCTGTCCGGCGACTTCAACGTCGAGCAGCACGTGCACTACCTCGACGTCTGCGCGTGGATCAAAGGGGAGTACCCGACGACGGCGGTCGGCATGGGCGGGCGACTCGTCCGCGACGCCCCCGAGTACGGCAACGTCTTCGACCACCACTCCGTCGTCTACGAGTTCGCCGACGGCTGCAAGATGTTCTCCAACACCCGCCAGATGCCCAACTGCTGGAACAGCATGGCCGCCTACGTCGCCGGGTCGAAGGGGACGGCCGAGGTCTCCGAGCGGCGACTCGTCTTCCACTCGCCGCTCGACTGGAAGTACACGGGCCAGCACGAGTTCATGTACCAGCAGGAGCACAACGAGCTCTTCGCCGGCATCCGCCGCGGCCAGCCGCTGAACAACGGCGAGTACATGGCGAAGAGCACGCTGCTCGCCGTCATGGGCCGCATGGCGACCTACACCGGCAAGCAGATCACGTGGGAGATGGCGATGAACTCCGAGGAGTCGCTGGGGCCGAAGACCTACGAGTGGGGGCCGATCGAGGTCCCCCCGGTCGCCCACCCCGGCGTGACGCCATTCGTCTGATTCGTTCCGCCGATCTCGGATTTCGGTGTGGATGGATCGACCGTCATCGTCGAAAATGTCCGAGACCCGCACGACCGGGTTCTCGCCCCTGCTCGGACGCAGACCATGCCGACGCGTTCCCACAATTCGATCGTCTTGGCGTGCCTCCTCGCCGCGACCCTCTGCTCCCCCGTCCGAGGTGACGAGGTCGAGTTCGACCTCCCCGAGCCCCCCGTGGCGACGGACGACGCGGCCCCGCAGGTCGAGAACCCGCCCGTCGAGGCCGACGCCGAGGCGACCGACGGTGAAGAGGGTGAACCGGAGCCGGCCCCCGTCTACGAGCCGGTCGATTCCGCCACCGTCGAGACCTGGGTCGGCCAACTGGGCTCGCCGTCGTACGACGAACGCGAGACCGCACGACGAAACCTGATCAAGGCGGGACCGCAGGTGCTCGGCCCCGTCGTCGAGGCCGCCCAGCGAGACGTGCTGGAGGTCTCGGTGCGGGCGATGTCCGTGTTCCACCACCTCTACGCCCGCGCGAGCGGCGAGCACGTCGACGCGGTCGAGGCGGCCCTCGACCGGCTGCTGCTCGCCGACAACGCCTCGACGAACATCCGCGCCCGACGGCTGCTGGACGACCAGTACGACCTTCGCGAGGAGCGGGCCGTCGCCCGGATCGCCGAACTGGGTGGGACGATCGAGCGTTCGACGGAGCCGACGGTCGTCGGCGGTCGCCTCGTCGTCCAGCCCTCGACCAACGGCGACGGGGCCCTGTCGAACATCGTCCTCGACCCCGAGACGTGGAAGGGAGGCGACGAGGGCCTCGTCTACGTCAAACGGCTCACGAAGCTGACGCGGATCTACCTCGTCGACGGGGCGATCAGCGAGAAGGCCCGCGAGGACCTCGTCGCCACGCTGCCCAACCTCGACGTACAGGGCCGCGGCAAGGCGTACCTGGGCATCGGCGGCTCGGCCGGGTTCGGCGGCGGCTGCTACGTCTCCATGGTCAAGCCCGGGACCGCGGCCGAGAAGGCCGGCCTGCAGGCGGGCGACCACATCGTCGGCTTCGCCGGCGAGGCGGTCGACGGCTTCCCCCACCTCGTCGAACTGATCGGGAAGCACAGTCCGGGCGAGACGGTCGTCGCGAAGGTCCGCCGCAACGGGCTGCAGGAGATGGACGTCGAGATCAGACTCGGCCGCTGGGCGGACAACAAGTAGCCCTCAAGCGTGCCCGTCCGCCGCGGCCCGTTCCTGCTTCAACTTCCGCTGGTACCGCGACTGCACGACGTCCACCAGCACCAGCACGGCGATGACGAAGTAGAACGTCGCCTTGCTCATCGGCACGATCTCGTGACCGAACCACTTCATGTGGGCGAGGTGTCCCCCTTCGGTCAGCAGCATCACGCCGACGATGAGCAGGACGAACAGTCCGAGCACCTCGTACATGCGGTTCTTCTTCAGGAACTCGGAGACCGTGTCGGCCAGCACGATCATCATGATGCCGCTGATGACGATCGCCGTCGCCATCACCGTCATGCCAGCCGTCGTGATCACCTCGTGACGGCTCCCCGGCACCTCCTCGTGCTCGACGAGCGCCATCGCGGAGAGGATCGAGTCGAACGAGAAGACGAGGTTCATCAGCACGATCATGGTGATGATCGCCCCGACCGACTTGGGGGACGAGTCCGCCGCGTGCTCGTGCTCCTCGAGGTCGATCATGTGCCAGATCTCCTTCACGGCCGTGTACATGATGAACCCGCCGCCGACGAGCACGATGACCGAGTGCAGGTTCATGTCGAGGTGCAGCCACGACGTGTCGAGCGTCAGGAAGGGGTTCTGCACGTACTGGATGAGGGAGACGAGCGCGAACATCAGGACGATGCGGGCCCCGATGGCGAGGCCGATGCCGAACTTCCGGACTCGCGACTGCTGGTCCGCGGGGGCCCGCTTCGACTCCAGCGAGATGTACAGCAGGTTGTCGAACCCCAGGACCGCCTGCAGCAGCACGAGGAAGACGAGGGTGACGAGGTGGGGGATCAGATCGGCCATGTCGGGACTCGCGTGCCGGGTCGGTTCGCCGTGAAGAGGGCCGACATCCTACCGGCGACGTGACCCGGCGGGTACGCAACGGAAGGCGGCCACGCCGAATTCGACGTGGCCGCTGGTGGCGTCCGACGATCCCGCGGGGACCGGTCTACTTCGGGATGATCTCGAGCAGTTCGACCTCGAACACGAGGGCGGAGTTCGGCCCGATGGGACCACCCGGCCGCGGGTTCTTGCCGTAGGCGAGTTCGGAGGGGATGTAGAAGGTCGTCTTGCCGCCGACCTTCATCAGCTGCAGCCCCTCGGTCCAGCCGGAGATCACGCGGTTCAGCGGGAACGTGGCCGGGCTCTCCCGTTCGACGGAGCTGTCGAAGACCGTTCCGTCGATGAGCGTGCCGTGGTAGTGCACCTTCACGACGTCGGTCGCCTTCGGGCTGGCCCCGGTCCCCTCCTCGACGACCTTGTACTGCAGGCCGGACTTGGTCGTCTTCACGCCCTTCTTCTTGGCGTTCGCGGCGAGGAACTTCTCGCCCTCCTCGGCGTTCTTCTTGGCGTCGGCCTCGGCCTTGGCCCGCTGCGCCTCGCGAACCTGCAGCTGGAACGCCTGCATCGCCACGCGGATCTGGGCGTCGGTCAGCTCCGGCTCGCCGTCGCCGTAGGCGGCCTTCAACCCGGCCATGAAGCGCTCGACGTCGAGCTCGACGCCGTCCCCCTTCAGGCTGCGACCGAAGTTCAGGCCGATGCCGTAACTGGCGTCACGGCGAACGGCCTCAGGGTCCGGCTTGGCGGTCTCGGCCGGCTCGGCAGGAGCGTCGTCCGCCCGGCCCTGGCCGAGGCCCAGTGCCAGAATCGCGGCGGCGAAGGTGAGGTTTCTCGAGGTGGAGTTCACGGCTGGAGCTTTCTTCGAGGGATGGGGGCGCGGCCGAACTCGCCGCGACACCCGCGGTGTGCGATCCTCCAGTATCGCCGCGACGCACGCAGGCACAAGCCCGCGTCCGCGGTCCAGCGCTTTCGGACTCGCACCGCGGCCCGTAGAATCGAACTGCTCGATGCCATCCGGAGGTTGGTCGATGATCGACTCGAGTGCACAGGACGAACGCAGCCAGAAGCCGCCCCGCCGCGAGTCGGTCTCCCGCCGCGACTTTCTCCGCGTGGGAGGCGTCAGCGTCGTCGGGCTGTCGGTGGCGGAGCGGTCGGCCCTCGCCCGTTGGCGAAAGTCCGGGCACACGGGCCAGTGCATCCTGCTGACGATGACGGGTGGCCCCAGCCAGTTCGAGACGTTCGACCCGAAGCCGTCCGCGCCGCTCGAGGTGCGGGGACCGGCCAAGGCGATCGCGACGAGCGTCCCCGGCGTCCAGTTCTCCGAAGGGCTCCCGAAGTTGGCCGAGCGCGCCGACCGGCTCGCCGTCGTGAGGACGATGTCGCACGAGTTCGCCCCCGTCCACGAGACCGGTCTGCAGCTGGTGCAGACCGGGCGACTCGTCTCCGCGGGCTTGGAACCGCCCAGCGTCGGCGCGGTCGCCGCCGCCGTACACGGATCGCCCGGTCGAGTGCCGCCGTACGTCGTGCTGCCGAAGCTGATCGACGGGACCGGGGTGCGGGCGTACCACGGCCAGACGGCCGGCTGGCTGGGCGCCAGGTACGACCCGGTCGTCCCCCAGGAGACGACGGCGGACCTCGAGACCACCCTCCCCTCGCTCGACCACGAGGACGACCGAACCCGCCAGGCGTACGGCGACCACCGGTTCGGCCGGCTCTGCCTGAAGGCCCGCCAACTCGTCGAGTGCGGCGTCCGCGTCGTGACCGTCAACCTGTTCGACTCGCTCGCCGACGGCCCCACCTGGGACGCGCACGGCAAGGGCGCGGACGCGAGCGGCGGATCGACGCTGTACGACTACCGGGACACGCTCTGTCCCGCCTTCGACCGTGCCGTCGCCGCACTGCTCGACGACCTCGCCGACCGTGGGCTCCTGCAGCAGACGCTGGTCGTCGCGACGGGCGAGTTCGGACGCACGCCCCGGTTGAACGAACGGGGCGGACGCGACCACTGGACGAAGTCCGGCATCGCCATGCTGGCCGGCGGCGGCGTGCGCGGCGGGACGGTCGTCGGAGCGACCGACCCGACCGGCTCGTCGATCCAGGAGCGACCGGTGCACCCCGGCGAACTCGTCGCAACGATGCTCCACTCGCTCGGCGTGGAGCGAACCGACGAACGAGTCGCCGCACCGGACGGCGTCCGCGACCTCCTCGCAGACCGCGCTCCGATCGACGAGTTGTTCGCCTGAGCGGCCCCCGTCAGGCCGCGTCTGCGAGGCCGCCGTCCGAACCTTCGAGCATCGCGGCCACGAACGCCGTCGGCTGGTCGACCAGTCGGGCGATCTCGTCCGCCTCGAACCCCGCCTCGTGCAGCAGGTAGACCATCTGGCGTTCCGCGCCGGGGAGTTCTTCGCCGGGCGCGTCCGCCGACGTGATCCGCAATCCGGTGCTGCCGGCGGCGACGGAGCGCCCACGTGCCTCGGCCACGGCGTCGATCAACCGGGCGATCTCGCGGTCCGCGTCGGCGACGAGTCGCTCGAGCACGGCGATCCGCGTCGCGGTCAACGCCTCGACCTCCCGGTGGAGTTCCTCCAGCCGGACGGACATCTCGTTCAACCGCTGCGACTCGGCCTTCTCTCGCGCACTGAGCACGGTCCGCGCTTCGCTCAACGGGTCGCGACGCTCCGACGCCGCTACACGGCGATGGCTGCGGAACAGCATCCACGCCGACAGCATCAGGAGTCCGCCGAGGACGATCATCCAGGGCCCGTCGAGGGCGTGGTTCCAGAACATCGAGCGCCTCCGTGCGCGTGGCCGCTTCAGTGATCGTGTCCGTGGTCGTGCGAGTGACCGTGGTCGTGCGTGTGGTCGTGGGAGTGGCCGTGGTCGTGCGAGTGGCCGGCGGGCTCGGGCGGTGCTCCCTCGAACTCGGACGGCGAAGCCAGGTAGCTCGCCTCCGCGGCCCGATAGACCTCCCGCAGCGGGACCCCGTGGGTCTCGGCCGCCTGCGAGCAGGCCTCGAACTCCGGCGTGAAGACCGTCCGACCGCTGCCCCGACGCCCGAGCTTGCCGAGGACCGGGCCGAACGCCGTCTCGACGGTGTGCTCCGCCCGGGTTCGCTTGGAACGTTGCACGACATGCCGCCGGATGCCGAATGTGCCGGTCTCGTCGAAGACGATCTCCTCCAGCCGGTCCGCCTCGTGCGGCCGGGCGATCACGCTGAGCACGACGCCCGGCCGGTCCTTCTTCATCTGCACGGGCGTGCTGAAGACGTCGAGAGCCCCGGCGGCGAGGAGCCGTTGCTTCGCGTGCCCCACCACCTCGCCGGTCACGTCGTCGAGGTTCGTCTCGACCAACACGACGTGGTCGGTCTCCGCGTCGGCGGTCTCGGTCCCGACGAGAATCCGCAGCACGTTCGCCCGGTCGGCGAGGTCCATCGTGCCGGCCCCGTAGCCGATGGACTCGATCGCCATCCCCGGCAGGTGGCCGAACGAGTCGACGAACGTCTTGACGATCGCGGCCCCGGTCGGCGTCGTCAGTTCGGCCGCCACGTCCACGTCCTCCAGCGGAATCCCGCGGAGGATCTCGGCGGTCGCCGGAGCCGGCACGCTGCAGACACCGTGGTCGATCCGGATTCGTCCGTGACCCGTCGGGACCGGCGTGCAGGTCACCCGGTCCGCCCCCAGCAGGTCGAACCCGATCGCCGCCCCGACGATGTCCACGATCGAGTCGACGGCCCCCACTTCGTGGAAGTGGACCTGTTCCACCGTCGTCCCGTGAACTCTCGCCTCGGCGACCGCGACGGCGTGGAACACCTGCTTGGCGAGCGTCCGCTGCGGGTCGGACAGCGCGTCGGCCCCGTCGAGGATCGCGTGCACGTCGGACAGGTGCCGGTGCGCGTGCTGCTCCGGATGCTCGACGCGGACGTAGGTCGAGCGGAATCCCCGCTTCACCACGTTCTCGACGACGAGCTGCACCCCCTCGACGCCCAGCGAGTCGATGCCGGCCCGGATCGCATCCACGTCGACGCCCACGTCGATCAGCGCGGCGAGCGTCATGTCGCCGCTGATGCCGGTTGCACAGTCGAGATGGGCCACGCGCATGGTGGGAGTCGACCATCGAGACGGGGGTTCGCGCCAGCGGCGGATTGTAGGCCGACCACGGCGTTCACACCAAGACGAGTCGCACGCCCCGCGGCTCGGGCGGCCGGCTGACCGTGAATTCTCCTTCACGTGCGGACGGGCCGGCTCCGCAGCTTGCCCCGCCGACGGGCCGGTCCGTACGATGACGCGACCCCGTCACTCGGCCCTGCGGAACAGGATGTCATGTCCGCCAACCGGTACTACGTCGACCGCCCGAACGTGACCCCGGCCGGTCTGCTCGTCACCTCGGCAGCCGCCGCGGCGACGGCGCTCGCCGTCGGAGCGGTGGTCGGCTTCGTCGACTACTACGACCCGTTCCGCGTCTTCGCGTTCCTCGGCGTGGTCGGCGGGGGAACGCTCGTCGGCTCCGTCGTCGCCCGGGTCGCACGGTCGCAGAGACTGCACCACCCGTTGCTGCGGAACGCCCTCGGCCTCGTCGCCGGTCTGCTGGCCTGCTACGCCCTCTGGGCCGCGTGCACCTTCGCCGTCATGCAGAAGTACGACTCCACGGAGATCTCGTCGTTCGCGTCCCCGTGGTCGATCCTGCAGACGATGTTCTACCTCTCCGAGAACCCCCGCTGGACGGTCGCCGGCTTTCCCACGGGAGTGGCCCGTCACCTGCTGTACGTCCTGGAGATCGCCCTGCTCGTGTTCTGCACGTGGTCGACCGCCCGCGAGGGGGACACGCCGTTCTGCAGCGACAGCGGCGACTGGGCCGACGTGCTTGAGGACGTGGCCCTGCTGGCGACGCCCGCGGACGAGAACGCCTTCCGCCTCGCTCTCGAACGGAACCAGTACGACCCGCTCCGCACGCTCCGCCACGAGGGCATCGACGAGGCCGACTGCTACCACGTGACGCTGTTCGTCGATCCCGGTCAGGGGGAGGAGAACTACCTCACCGTCCAACACGTCCGCGAGAGCGACGGGACCGAACAGGACGTCGTGCGGCTGCTGCGCGTGCCGCGGTCGGTCGTCGCCTCGCTCCAGGAACCGGTGGCCGACCGCTCTCAGCGGATGCCGGTCCCCACCGCGGACGGGGAGTCGTCGTCGCACGGCAACGAGGCGACCCCCGACGACTCCGCGGTCACCGAACTCGTCTGACTTGCCATGAACGCCGACGCCGCCGTCACGCGTGCCCTAGCCGCCGACCTGCTGAACCAGGTGGAACGGGTCGTCCTCGAAGCCGAGTCGGAGTCGCAGCCGCTCGAGGTCGATCCGCTGCGGGGGCGCCTGTTCGAGTTCTTCGCCCGCGCGTGGGAAGCGGGGCTCGTCGACGACGAGACCGAGAACGGGCCCGACCTGACGGCCGACGGCCTCTGCCAGTCCCTCGCCGCCCGCTGGGGACTCGGCGACGCCACTCGCGAGTCGGTCGCCCGGCAGCAACGCCTCTCGCCGCAGGAGCTCGCCAAGATGCGGCTCCTGTGGTCGCTCCTCCGCATGTGGATGGAGTGGACCTACGCGTGGAAGCGGTGGGCCGACTTCCACTGAGGACGCTGGAGATGCCGACGCCTGCCGACGGTCCGCCGCCTCGCCACCGCGTCGTCGTCCTCGGTGCGAGCAACGTGACCATCTCGTTGCGTCGCATCGTCGGACTCGTGAGGGCCGGGTTCGACGGCGAGATCGACCTCTTCGTCGCCCACGGCCACGGGCGGTCCTACGGCAGCACCAGCCGGATTCCCGGCCGGTCGCTCCCCGCCATCACGCGCTGCCGGCTCTGGGACGACGTCGAACGGGCCCCCGAGCCGACGGCCGGCACGCAGGTGCTGGTCACGGACGTCGGCAACGACCTGATCTACGGGACGAAGCCCGAGCCGCTGCTGCGGTGGGTCGAGACCTGCCTCTCGCGACTCGTCCTCGACGGGGCCGAGGCGGTCGTCGTCCGGCTGCCGATCTCCCGCATGCACGACCTCAGCGAGGCCTTCTACCGGCTGTTCGTCGGCCTCTGCTTTCCGTCGTGTCGCGTGACGTTCGCCCAGCTTCGCGAACGGGCCCTCGCCGTCGACGCCGGTCTCGTCTCACTCGCCGACCGCTTCGGTGTCCCGTCGGTCGAGCCCCCGCGGGACTGGTACGGGCTCGACCCGATCCACGTCCGCGCGTCGCGGCGTTCGCAGGCGTGGCGAGCGGTCGTCTCGCACTGGCCGAGCGTGGCGTTGCCGCCGTCCGGCCGGCCTCGTCCGGTCTTCTCCGAGTGGTCCTGGCTGTCGCAGCGGCCCGCGGAACGAACGCTGCTCGGGCAGCGACAGCGCTCGCCACAGCCGACGCTGCAGAACGACGGCGTCCGTCTGCACGTCTACTGACTCGCCTCGACCGGTCCGTTCAGCACTTCGATGCAGTCACGACGAAATCGGACGTATCCGACTCCGATCGTGACCAGGCAGTAGGCCCCGACCGCCACGGGAGAGGCCCCCTCCGCGAAGAGCCGCGGAGTGTCGAGGTACGCGTCGCCGGAGTACCAGGACGCGGCCAGGTAGAGGCCGTTGGCGAGAAGGCAGAAGTCGGCGACGAACCACACGCGCCGGGCACGCACCACGGCGGCCACGGCGACCGGGACGACCATGCCGAGAACGGGCCCGGACCACAACGTCAGGAGCGGGTTCGGATCCGGGTCGTGCAGGCAGTACGGCATCCGCCACGGCGCGAGGTCACACTCGACGAGCGTCGCCCCGCCCAACCAGCCGCCGACGAGGTGCCCCGTCTCGTGCGTGAAGGTCATCACGACCCACGACACGGCCAGCAGGACGAGGAACTCGACGATCCGAGAGCCGGGCACGGCACGCCTCTCCGCGAGGGCAGAACGCTCCCCCGAGTCTCACGCCTCGACGTCGAGTTCGCCACCCGCGAAGTCGAGCGAGTCGTTCCGACGCTTCTCGCGTTCCGCCTCGACCTCGTCGTCGGGCCTCTCGACCGGTGGGCCGAGCTCCCACGCACGGCGGCCGTCCGGGTCACGGTCGGCGTCGAGATCGGGCTCGCCCACGTCCTCGAGCGCCTCGGCCCGTGTCGAGGGCTCGTTCTCCGTCTTCAGTCGATGCCCCTCCGACGTCGCGGCGTCGCGAGCGGCGTGCGCGTCCGTCCGCTTCGTGTTCGCGACGGAGCTGGCGATCTGTGCGGCGAATCCGGCCGGTCCGATGGTGCTCACGGTCACCTCCGAGTCACGCGGCGTTGAGGACGTCGACGTTCTCTGCGATGGTAGAGCGACGTCGTCGTCATCGGCCTGCAGACCGCTGTGACGTGAGTCAAAGACGGTAGTCTCGGCGGTTTTTGACGATTTCAACGGTTCCCCGAGCCACGAACGCCGACCTGACGAGATGACCGAGCCCCCCTCCGTGATCCTCGGCTCTCGGTCGCCCCGTCGGCTGGAACTGCTCCGCCACCTGGTGCCGCAGGACCGCATTCGTGTGCTCCCACCTCGAAACGCCGAGGAGCCGGGGTTCGAAGACGCCTCCGACTGGAGCACCGTCGAGCAGCGACTCCGAGAGATCGTCCGGTTGAAGTCGCGCGACGTGCTCGAGCAGATCGACCAGCCGAACGTGGTCGTGCTGACGGCGGACACCGTGATCGTCGGCGAGTGCGACGACCGCCTCGTCGTCCTGGGACAGCCCCCCGAGACGGACTCGTGGCACGCGGTCGTCCGCGACTGGTTCGACCGCTACCTACTCGGGCGAACGCACACCGCCGCGACGGTCGTTCGCGTCGTGTGCGGGAACGAATCCGGCGAGCGGTTCGTGCGGACCTCGGTCACCTTCGGCCCTGCGGACGACGACCTCGTGACGTGGTACCTCGGCACGGGCGAACCGCGCGGCAAGGCGGGCGGGTACGCGTTGCAAGGGGCCGGTGCACTGTTCGTCGACCGGATCGACGGGAGTCCGAGCAACGTGATCGGCCTGCCGCTCCGCGAGACGCGGGAACTCCTCGTTCCCCACTTCCGTTGAGCCCTACGCACCGTCCCCGGCTGGCTTGGCCGGCTTTGCGGCGTCCGCCGGAGCGGGTGGCTCGTCGAGCACGATCACGAACACGACCGGAAGCGACCGCTGACTCCGACGCGAAGGCGAGACCTCCGACTTGCCCGCGTCGGTTTCCTCGTCGGTCGCCGGTCCGCCCCCGGCCGACTCGACGTTCTTCTTCGACTCGGCGAGCCGCTCTCGCTCGACGAAGGCATCGCGCGGCAGTTGCAGCTGCCGTTGCCGAGAACGCCGGGTCGCCGCCTCGAACTTCAGCGGACGTCCCTCCGCATCCTTCACCGCGGACGGCTTGACGGTGGTCGCGGACGCCACGGCTCTCCGCCCGGCCCTCTGCTCGTCGGCGGCCAGTCGCTCCACTCCGGGCGGCTCGGCGGCGTCGGCTTGCGACGTCTCCTTGGGCTCGTCCGATGCCCCCATCGGTTTCGGAGCGGCTGCCGGAGCCGGCTCGCCCGGGGCCGCGTCCAACGGAACGGCTGCCGGTGCAGCGGCCGGCGTTCGCCCGACCCGGTCCTCGACCGGCCGGTTCGACTGCAGGCGCAACTCGGCCACCTCCCGCTCGACGAGCGCGTCCGTGTTTCCCATCGCAAACGTCTGGTCGACGGCTCCGAAATCGCCGTGCAGCCGGGCCAGCGCGATCGGCTCGCCCACGTCGAGCGACTTGAACGTCTCGAACCGGTGAAGCTGCTCGAGGGTCCTCGCGATCTGTTCCTCGGTCGCCTCGACGTACACCGCCTCCAACGCCGCGCCGGAGTCCCGCACGCCGTCGAACGCCTCCTCCTCCGGCGCCGCGGTCTTGTCGCGGGCGACCTCGTTCCGTGCGAGGAGGAGTTGAAGTGCCTCCAGCCCCTGCCGTCGATCGACGACCGTCAGACGAACGACGGCCACGCGTCCGTCCCGACTCTCGAGCGCTCGCACCACGTCGCCCACGTCGGCCCGCTCGAGGTCGTCGTCGAACTCGAGCACCGACCGGGCCCCGCGGTGCTTCTCGTGGTCCGCGAGTCCTCGCTTCGCCAAGGCGCCGGCACCGGCCAGTGCGGCCGGCTCGTCATCCGGCCCCTCGGTCGGGTTTGCGGCCAAGACCGTGCGGACCGGCCGTTCCGCCGCCGACTCCTCCTCGAGCTCGACGGCTTCGCTCCGCTCGGCGACCGACTCGACTCCGGCATCGAATTCGTCGTACGCGGCCATCTCGACCTGTTCGCCGGGCGCACCCGACTCGGCGACACCGTGCTCGACCGCCCGTGGTCCGAGACGTGCCGCCACGACGAGTGCAGCCGCAACCGTTCCCAAACCGGCCACCACGGACACCCAGACCGCCGAGCGACGTCGCGTGGCCGGCACGCCGGAGGGCGTCGACTTCGACCCGTCCGACGAATCCAGCAGCGACTCGCGCTCGATCCGCCGCATCACGGCTTCGTGCATGCCGTTCGGGGCGTTCTCGGTCCCGAACGCGGCGAACGTGGCGGAGAGGTCCTGCAGTTCCTCGAGCTCGCGCCGTGCCGACTCGTCGTCGGCCAGCAGCTGCTCCACCTCGGCCCGGTCCACGGCCGGCAGTTCGCCGTCGTGGTAGGCGGAGAGGAGTTCGGATCGGAGTTCTTCGCGCATCGACACACCTGCCGTCGTTCACCCGCTCGACCCGGCGAGAACGCAGACGGAACGCCGTCTGCTGCTCCCTTCGTCGTCGTGCGTGGGTGTAGGACGCCGGAATTCCCGGCGAAGTTCCATTTTCCCCCTAAGAAAGCCGTGGGACAACGGCATCTCGCCCATCGACCGGGACCGGGCTCCGAGGCAACGGGTGATCGGACGCAAGTCGCACAGCACGAGCGGCTTGTGCGCCGTCCGGTCAGCCACCCGGCTTCCAGAGAACGTCGCCTCGCCCCTCGTCGTTCGCCAGTCGGGCCAGAACGAACAGCAAATCGGACAGGCGGTTCAGGTAGGAACGGGCCAGCAGATGGTGCCCCGTCTCCGACGTCAGAGCCACCACCGCGACCTCCGCTCGACGGCACACGGCTCGCGCGTGATGCAGATGGGCCGCGGCGAGCGAACCGCCCGGCAGCACGAAGCTCGTCAGCGGGTCGAGTCGGTCGTTCACCGCGTCGATCCAGCTCTCCAGACGTTCGACCTGCTCCGCGGTCACGCTCAGCCGCTGGTCCGACGGCTTCGACGTCTCCGGAATGCAAACGTCCGCCCCGAGGTCGAACAGCTCGTTCTGAACCAGGGTGAGGTCGAACCCGTCCGCGACGGGGTTGCCGCCCGACGCGATCACGAGGCCGAGCAGGCCGTTCAACTCGTCGACCGCGCCGAGAGCGACGATGCGCGGGTCGGTCTTCGAGACACGCGAGCCGTCGCCGAGCGAGGTCTCGCCCTTGTCGCCGCCACGCGTGTAGATGCGGTCGAGCCGAATCTTCGAGTCGCTCACCGCAGCACCTCGCGGACGGCTCCTCCCACCTCCACGGACTCCTCTGCCTCCTCCGTTGCGTTCTCGGCCGGCTTCGCTGGTCCGACGACCTTCTGGAACTCAGGGTCGCCGTGCAGAGGCACGAGGTCCGGGTCCTTCTTCATCCAGTCGAGGTCGGAGAAGCCGAGCTGCTTGGAACGCTTGAGCTCCGCGACGGCCTTGGCAGTCAGCTCGGCGACCCGCTTCTCGTCCGGCTCCTCCTCCTTCGAGAGGGCCTCGACACCGCGGGCGTAGACGCAGGCCATGTTGTAGGCGTAGACGGAGTCCTTGTCGTGCTTCGACTTCTGGTCCTCGACGTAGGTGATCGCCTCGTCGACGTCGCCCTTGCGGGCGAGCACGATGCCGAGGCCGGCGATCGCGAGCGAGTTCCAGTCGTCCAGTTCGAGGGCCCGCTTGTAGTCGCGGTGAGCCTCCTCGAGATTGCCGAGGTTGAGGTGGGCGTTGCCCCGCTCGGCGGCCGCCTCGGGCAGCGTGGGGTCCAGCTTCAGGGCGACGTCGAACTGCTTGATGGCCTGCTTGAACCGCTTGTTCTTGGTGTGCTCTCGGGCCTGGTACATGTACTGGTATCCGGGCGACCGCTGGTACATGCTGCGGAGGGCGTTGTTGGCGTACCGCTGCTTGTTGGAGTCCTTCGACCGACGGGCCTCGACGAGGGCCCGCTTCGCCTCGGGCGTGGCCAGCTGCGAGAGCGTGTTCGTGATGTAGGACATCGCCGAGCGGTCGGTCGTCTTGCCGAGCGCGTTGACCAGCAGTCCGACGGCCTCCGGTCCCGCCTCCAGCCGGAGCCCCTCGCAGGCGGCGCTGACGAGCGAGCTGTCGTTCGTCAGCAGGGCCTTCGCCGCCAGCTTGCGGAACGCCGGCGACCGCATCTGCTGCAGGGCCCGCAGCACCGTCACCCGTTCGTACTGCTTGAGTCCGTCGAACTGCTCCGCGAACGCCTCGGCCACCTTCTCGTCACCGATCTGCGCGAGCACGTTGATCATCTGGCTGCGGTTGCCGGACGTGCTGCCGAAGTGCTTCAGCAACGGCTTGATCGCCCGCGGGTCCTTCGTGCGGCCAATAAACGTGTACATGTGGGCGGTCGGCGGCGACTTCTCCAGCTTCTCCAGCGTGTACTCGAGGGCCAACGTCTCGCTCTCGGCGTCGGTCCGTCGCGAGAGGACCGTGTAGGCCCGGTCCTCCATCACCGAGTTGCCGCCCTGCAGGTGCTTGCGGAGCACGTCGAACAGCTTGGGGTGACCGATGCGGACGAGTGCGTCGAGTGCCGCGACCGCGACCTCGGCGTTGTCCGAGTCGACGAACTCGTAGATCGTCTCGGACCAGGCCGGCCGGGGGTACTTCGCCAGCACCTTCACGATCTCGACCTTCGACTCCGGCGGCTCGTTGGCGAGCACCTCCAGCAGCGCGTCGTGTGCGGCGCGGAACCGGGAACGGGCGAGGCTCTCGATGGCGACCTCGTCGAGCGGATCGGCCCCCTTGCGGACGAACTCGACGAGCGCCTCGACCGCGGCGTCCTCGCCGAAGTGGCGGAGCGCCCCGAGGGCGGCCCGTTGCAGCGCGGCGTCGTCCCCGCGTGCGTGCTTCAGCAGCAGCGGGAGCTGCTCGGCGGTCAGCCGTCCGCCGCCGCCGATGA
Source organism: Planctomycetaceae bacterium (assembly GCA_028284885.1). Classification (GTDB taxonomy): domain Bacteria; phylum Planctomycetota; class Planctomycetia; order Planctomycetales; family Planctomycetaceae; genus JANQQW01. The sequence continues at coordinate 3,174 of JANQQW010000014.1, read as the reverse complement.
TGGCCGCGGCCCGCGTGGCGGGGTCGCCGTCCCGCATCTCCCGCAGCAGTTCGTCCCGCGGCAGGACCTCGTAGGCGGACCGGAGCGCCGCCGTGATCGCCGAGACGTCGTCGTCGTGGATGCGGCCGTCGGTGGAGAACTCCCCGTAGCTGTACCGGCTGTTCGAGTTCTGCCCCGGCACGTTCGCGAGGTGCAGTTCGCGGATGGAGGCGGGCAGAATGGGGAGTTGCTGCGGCTGCATCTCCTGTCGTCCGGCGAAGGCGGTCGCCTGCTGCAGCCAGCTCCACACGTAGGACTCCAGCGGCGTCGCCGAGTCCTCCCAGCGGACGACCACCCGGGCCACCCGCTGCGCGACGAGCTGGTCGAGTGTCTCGACGAGCGCCCCGGCGTTGATGGTGTTGAACTTGCCGCCGACCGTGACGAGACCGAGGCTGCGAGACGGCCCGATCCGCTCGACCTTCAACGCGAGCAGGTCGCGGGCGGCGGCGTTCACGTCGACCTTCACCTTCTCCTCGCCGACCGGGACGTCGAGCACCATCGACGGGACGTTGTTGCCGGCCGGAACGTCGAAGAAGAACACCCAGCTGGAACCCGTCGCCCCCGGCCGGACCGTCAGCTTCGGCTTCGGCTTCAGGTTGCGGAGCTGGTGACTCTGGCTGCCGACCTGGAACGAGTAGTACCCGTAGTTGCTGGGGGCGGCCTTGTACTCCAGCACGTCGCCATCCACGTCGAGCTTGATCTTCAGCGGCTCGATCTCAATGGCCTTGTTCGTGAGGTTCACGAAGACGAGCCGGGCGGCCAGATACTGCTTCGCGTTCGAGGACCCGAACGACGTGCTGCCGTAGTACGGCGACTCGACGAGCGTCAGGACCTTCTCGCTCCCCTTGGGGATCTCCTTCCCCTGCTTCGCCTGGAGTTCGAGAAGCTCCATCTCGACCCGCTCGAGACGGTTCGCGAGTTCCTTGAGGTCCGGCTCCTCGCCGGTGTCGTCGGCTCGGACGACGGTCGCGAGTAGGCAGACGGCGAGGAGAGTCGAGAGGCGAGTCCAAGAACGCGGCATCGTGCTGCTCCGGCGAAGCGAAGTGCGAGCCCCCCGTTCTCGTGGGACGCGGGGAGCGGTCGGAACCTTCGCCTCAGTGTTGCCGCTGCCGGACGCCACGACAACCAGTCGTCGGCCCCGGCGGCCGAATTCCCGCGAGAGGGCGGCCAGGGCGGAGCATCACGCCGGGTCGTCGGCCGACTCGGTTTCCTTGGTCTCCTCGGGCTCGGGAGTGGGCTCCGACGGGGTTTCCCCGCTCTCCGAACCGGTCTTCGCCTGCCAGCGTGCGGCGAGGAGTGCGAGGCCGTCGCGGCCGGGCGTGTCCTCGGCGATGGCGGCGAGTTCGGCCGCGGCCCGTTCGGCGCCGCCACGGCTCACATACCCCTCCGCGAGGTGCAGTCGTGCCGTCGGCACGTACCGGCCGGCCGGGTGCCGGTCCACGTAGCCTCGCAGCGTGTTCTCCGCTGCCAGCCGGTCCCCGGTCGCCAGCGTGCAGAGTCCGCTCCAGAACAGGGCGTCCCGGGCCGCCTCGCGGTGCGCGTCACTCGTCTGCTGGTTGCTGTCACGAACGGCCGAGAGGTTCGCGACCGCCCCCGGCTCGAGATCGGTCGTGTCGAACTCGCCCCGCAGCTGCTGCAGCCGTCCGACGAGCAGCGAGCCGCCGCTGCGGAGTTTCGTGGTGAACTGGTCTCGGCGGGCGAGCACCGCACTGCGGCGGTCGGCCGCCATGTCGTCCAGCGTCTGCACGGACTTCCGTTCGGGGTACTCCCAGATCGCGAGCTTCTCCGGCTTCCACGGGGCGTTGTCGGTCAGCCGGGTGAGCAGGTTCGGGTACCCGAGATCCCCTTCGGGCGAGTCGAACGAGTCGACGACGGTCGTCCCGGTGAGGATGGCGTGCACGCCGGCGAGTCGGGGGGCGAGCAAACTCGACGTGACCGCCACGAGCACGTCGACGTCGTCGAGGTCCGCGTCCGCCAGCGGGTACGGCGCGTCGGGCAGGTCGAACCGGTCGAGCAGTTCCCCCTCGGCTCGAAGCTCCGCGAGCGTGGCGGGCCGCGTCACGAACGGCTGGCTGCCGTCGTCCTCCGGGGAGGGAACCGGCCAACCGAGCCGCGTGTCGAACAGGTAGCACTTCCCGTCGAGCAGCACGCCGACGAGGAACGGCGAACCCTCCGCGGCCCCGGCCGGTCGCAGGACCACGGCATCGACCCGCAGCTGCCGCAACAAGTCGACGAAGACCCACGCCCGGTCGCGAGCCGAGCCCTCGCCCAGCACGAGCGCCTCGAACGCCCCCAGCCCGGCGAGTGGGTCGTCCTCTTCGAGAAGCTGCACGTTCCGCACGACGTACTGGAAGACCTGCACGATTCGCTCGAGGTCCCCCTCCGCGCGGTTCGCCGCGAACTCGGCGCTCTTCTGCATCTGGATGACGTTGCGGACGTGGGCGGCGTCCTGGTCGGAGAACTGGTCCCCGATGATACGAAGGAGCAAGTCGTGGTCGACGAGCCGCTTCGTCTCCTTGCCCACCATCTGCTCGGCGATGCGGGCCGTCTCGGTGCTCTGGCAGTCGGCCTTCCAGCCGTCCAGCAAGGTCAGCGGGCCGCTCGTGTCCAGCGTGCCGAACTGCTCCGGCTGCAGCGACGAGAGGGCCAGTTGGACGAGGTCGTTGCAGTCCTTGCTGGCCCGCGGCCCGCCGCGGTTCTCGTTCTGAGCCGGCGGGAGCTGGTCGCCCCCGTCGCCACCGCAGCCTGCGGCGAGGCACACCGTCGCGACGAGGCCGGCAACGGCAAGGGCGAAACGCTGGGGTCGTTCGGTCATCGGTGCAGGCCGCCGCGGGTCTCCGCGGTTCAGTCGAGTTCGTCGAGGACGAGGGACCGCAGCCGCACGAGCGACTGCAGCAGGCGAGGAGTCTCGTCGAGCGGGACCATGTTCGGTCCGTCGCTCTTCGCCTCGTCGGGGTTCGGGTGCGTTTCCAGGAAGACGGCGTCCGCCCCCACGGCCACGGCCGCCCGCGCGAGCGGTCCGACCATCTCCCGCTGGCCGCCGGTCGTGCTGCCGCCGGGGCGCTGCACGCTGTGCGTCGCGCCGAAGCCGACCGGCACGCCGAACGACTGCATCGTCGGGATCGCCCGCATGTC
>JANQQW010000005.1 GCA_028284885.1 Planctomycetaceae bacterium | reverse complement strand
AGACGAGCCGCAGTGTCAGGCGGAACCGGTCGCCGCGTCCGAGGAACAGCTTCCGGTCGGCCTTCACGAGCAGTCGTCCCTCCTCGAGCCACAGGGACTCGTACAGACCGAAGTTCGTCGCGACGTCGACGCGGTCGGTCTCGCGGTCGCCGATGCGGGCGTTCCCGGCGACCGTGAAGGCGTACTTGCCCTCGACCCACTCCTCGCCCGCGTTCACCTTCTTCGCAGCCGGGAAGACGGGGAGCGGCAGGTCGATCGGGTACTTCGTCCCGTTGAACGTGTGGAGCAGCCGCGGCCGTGCCTTGCCGTTCGCCTCGCCCTTGGCGACGGCAAGTTGTCCGAACCGTTCTGGCCACGGCCACGCGCCACCCCCCTGCTCCGCGACGACGAACGCGAGCTGGTGTCCGTCGCCGTCGGGGCGGGCCAGCGCGGTCATCGTGAACCGCTTCACGCCGACCGGCTCCTCGCCGCGGGGCTCGGCGATCAGGTTGCCGGCGTACTCGAGCAGGACGGGCTCTTCGAGCGGGCCGCCGAGTGCGGCGGCGAGCAACAGCGGGGAGAGAACGTGCACGGGCGGGTTCCGAGAGTGGTGCGGACAATCCGTGAGAGTCGCAGTTCGCCGCGGCCGCGACAAGTCGGCGTGTGCGTTTCGGGCGGTCAGGCCGCGCACTCGGCTTCCGCGAGCTCGTCCTCCACGTCTCGTTCGCGGGCGAGCATCGCCAGCCGGACCAGGTGGATCAGCGTGAACCCGCCGTTCCAGAGCAGAGCGTCCCACTTCGTCTCCCCGCAGCAGAAGACGAAGTACGGCAGTCCGAGCAGCCCGGCGGCGATCGCGATCAGGCGCAGGTGCACGACGTCGCGCACCGCGTACGAGACGGCGAACAACACCATCGACACGTTGAACGCCAAGCGCGCCAGAAAGCACGGCTCGAGCGACCAGTCGACGAACATCGGGGGGACTCGCGAGTGGGGGGCTCCGAACGAATGTCCGAGACTACCCGAGTGCAACGAGGATTCGGCACGCGCCGGTCGCTCGCCCCCGATGTTTCGTTGGTGTCGCTCCGGTCGCACGCGTCGAAGCGGTCGTTCGCGTCGCGCAGGTCTCGACGGCCGAGAAGACGGGGAAGGCTACGCGGACCGGACCGAGGCGGACGGGGGTCACTCGTCCTCGCGGCCCGTCATCCGGCTGATGAGGTCCTTCGCGGTCTCGACCACCTCGGACTCGTCGCGTCGAATCCTGCGATTCCTCGAACCGCTGCGTCCGGAAGCGGCGTCCCGTTGGTCCTTCGGTCCCACTTCGTCGGGGTTCGGGAGGTTCAGGGGGAGTGGTTCCGTGCCGCTGGAACCGCCGGATCGGACGGGCGGTGCGGGCGGCGGAGTGGACGGGGGTGTCGGTGGAGGAGCAGACGGAGGGGCCGGCGGGGCGGCCGGGGCTTGGGACGGGTCGTACGCGGGGTGGGTGGGGTCGAGAGTCGGCTGGACGAACCGGCCCGAGACGAAGTCCTTGGGAACCGGTGCCGGGACGACGGAGGACGCCGTCGGCTCGGGAGCCGGCGGCCGTGCCGCGGTCGCTCTTCGTCGTCGGGTCCCCAGGGTCCCGGCGGACCTCCGTCTCTCGCGTTGTCGTTCCCAGTGAAGTTGGATGACGCGTGCCGCCTGGTCGGCGACGTCGCTTGCTCCCTTCAACGCGTCACGACCGGACTCGCTCCGCTTCTGCACGACGGACTCGAGGAGCACGTCCTCGGAGAGCTCCCGGTTGCCGAGCAGCCGAATTCGGTGGTCGCCCAGGCGGAGTTCGTCGGCCGGTCTCAGCACGACGCGGTGCTCGAGCGGCTGCCCGTTCAACAACGTCCTCGTTCCGGGAACCGGCGTGGCGATCGAACGGTCGTCGAGCCAGTTGAGCTGGAGGTGACGCGGTGCGACACCAGCGGTGGTCACCTGGACCTGGCAGGAGTCCGCGCCGCCGACGAGCACACTGCCCTTGCGTGGCAACAGGAACTTCTTGCCACGCTGTCTGCCCGATCCGTGCTCGAAGAAGCGACCAGTGGCCGTGAGCGCCGCACGCGACAACGGGGCACCTCGCAGCGACGGCATCGACTGGCTCGCGCCGCAGTGTCGGCAGTCGGCGACCGCGTCGTCCACGTCCGGGTCGAACCGGTAGTAGGTGCTGCAGTTGTCGCACCGGACGACGAGAAAGCTGAGTGGCTCGTACTCGACGACGTCGGCAACCGTCGCGTCGTCGTGCCGTTCGTCCTGGAAGAACAGGCGGGCGTGGTTGCGAATCCAGTCCGGCACGCGGAGGGTCGTGCCGCAGTGCGTGCACTCCACCTCCCCTCGCCCGGACTGGACGAGGTGTACCGGCTTGCCGCAACGCTCGCAGTGGAATCCGACGGCTCCGTCTCGGGAACTCTTGCCCCGTTCCTCTGAGAACATCTTCCACACGCCCTGCGAACCGGCCGGGGCGGACGGGCTGCGGACCATCTTTCCGCAACTGGGGCAGACGGCTGCCCGTCCGGCGTTGTCACCGCTCACTCGCAAAGACTGCCCGCAGTCGCACCTGAACTCGACGTTGCCCTCCCCGGGTCGAGCTTCGCGGACGCGGCGGTGCGAGGCCTCGGCGACCTGGGCGATCCGGCGACGAAGCGAGTCGCCGGTGACCGGCTTCACGACGTAGCCGTCCGCCCCGGACCAGATGGCGAGATTGCGGGCCGTCTGCAGATCGACCTCGGTGTACACGAGAACCGGTACGTGCTGGTCACGCTGCTTCAGGTGCTGGCACAGTTCGAACCCGGTTTCGCGCGGGAGAATCAGCTCCGTGACGACGAAGTCGATCTCGCGCTTCGCCAACGCGTAACGGGCCTCGCCGGAGCTGGCGGCGAGGAAGACGTTCCATCCAGTCCCCGCGAGCTTCGTCCGGACGACCTCCCCGTTCTCGGGGCTGTCGAGGACCAACAGGTTCTCGACGAGTTTGTGGCCGGCGTCGCGGTCGCGTTCCCGCATCCCCGTTACCTTTCGGCCGGGAGAGCGGCCTCGCCGGCCCGAGACGAAGCCCTAAGTCACAATCCCCATGATACTGTCAGGGATTCCCCGTGCATGAACGTTTGGCGAACAGCGCGTGCAGATTCGCCTTGGACTGACCTCGAGACCGCCCACGAAAAAAGGGTTCGCGGCGAGTCGCCGCAAACCCTTGATTCCTCAAGTGCCCAAGAGAGGACTCGAACCTCCACGGGATTTACTCCCACTAGGTCCTGAACCTAGCGCTGCAGCGCAATCGGCACGACCAGCGCAAGCCGCCCCGGCAGAGGGGTTGGGCGTTGCGGCTACGCCGCCGGGTCTCCTCCAGGCTCAGGCATTCGCCTTCGGTCCTTCGGACTGGCCTCGAAGACTCGGCCACCTTCCGGCCCCCCTAACGCTGCGGCTGCGTTCGTCCGCTCTCCGCTCGGTCCCGGTTGCTGCCCTCGGGTCTCTGGGTCCCGTCAGCCGTATGCCCACCCAATTTTAGCCTTCGGCTGGGGCGCTTCGCTTGGGCATACGGCTGACGGGACCCAGAGAGAGACGACAACCGAGACCGAGCGGAGCCCGCCGAACTCCGCCGCACGTTCAAGGGGGCACCGGCACCCCAGAGAAAGACGGGGTTTCCCGCTCATGCAGCACGTCATCGCCGAGAAGTTCCACGCCTACTGGTTCGAGACGCGGCCCGGTGGTTCGGACGTTCCTCCGGAACGCCTCGCGGCCGCGGCCCGAGCCTACCCGCTTTCGGGGCTTGGTCACGCCTACCGCACGTTCGCCACCGCCTTCTGCGAAGGCGTGGCGTACTCCCAAGTCGCCACCGACGAGACCGACGACGCCCTTCCGGTATTCCACGCGGAATCACACGCATGACGCAGCACATCATCACCGCAGCCTACATGGGCTACCTCGGCCACCTGTCGTGTGCTTCCGCCCTATTCGTGGCCCAGTGGCTACGCGACAGCGGCGTTCCCGAGTGGCGTTGCGGTTGCCTCGCGGCCGCGGCGTTCTTCTCGAACGTCGTGATCCTGCTCTCCGTTCTCTGCCGCTGACGATCGGCTGCCGCCGGGTGGCAGTGCTGGCCGTCCTACGGACCCGGAGAACTGACGGGACGGCCCACGGACGACTTCGCCCCAAGGACTCGGGGCACCTTCCACACAACCAACTTCCCAAGGAGAAGAACGATGCCCGCTACCGCAACCGCAGCCAAGGTCGAGACCCTCGACATCCCCGTCGGTCTGGTCGATCCCAGTCCGTTCCAGCACCGGAAGCGATTCGACGAAGAGAAGCTCCGGGAACTCGGCCAGTCGATCAAGAAGGGAGAGCAGCACCAAGCCGTCAAGGTCCGTCGCGTCGGGGACCGGTTCGAACTGGTGTTCGGAGAGCGTCGGCTCCGGGCCTGCAAGCTGGTCAAGGTGAGAACGATCCGAGCCGTGGTCGTCGACATGACCGACGAGGAGGTGGCCGCCGCTCAGGCCGAAGAGAACCTCAAGCGGGAGGACATCACGCCGATCGAGACGGCCCGGGCGCTCAAGTCCTACGCCGACGCCAGCGGCAAGACGCAGAAGGCGATCGGTGGACGGTTCGGCATGAAGCAGCCGACCGTCGCGAACTACCTACGGCTGCTGGAGCTGCCCGAGGTCTTCCAAGACGCGATCGATGACGGAGCGTTGACTGTCAGCCAGGCGAAGGAGGTCGCGAAGTGGAAGGACCGACCGGTCGTGCTCGCGGAGATCGAGAAGGAGTTGAAGCACGCAAAGAACCAGTCCGGAGACGGATGGAAGGGACACATCTTCCGGGCCGTCGGCCGAGTGTCTCGCCCGATGGAGAAAAGCAGCAGCGGCCGTCAGTTCCCCGTCACCAGGGCCCAACGGAAGGAACTGGACTGCGGCACCGTCACAACATGGCTCGGCGATACCGAAGTCGCCTTCAACGTGGAGCTATGGGACAAGCTCCACGCCGCTCACATGGAGAAGGTGGAAGCTGAGGCCGTCGAGGCCGGCGACGTGATCGCGGCCGACGGGAGCGGAGCGGCCGCGGAGAAGACCGACGAGCAGAAGGCCAAGGAACAGGCCGAGCGGGTCGCCAAACGTGTCGCAGCTTACCGACTCCGCTGGCATCAGAGAAAGGCGATCGCCGCCGTGGACGAAATGAAGCCCGAGCACGCGACGCGACTCTTGCTGTACTGGTGCGGGCAGTCCGGGGCCGGGACGGCCGACCGGTGGCAGACGTTGGCAACCCGCCTCGGCGTCCGGGAACGCTCGGCGGAGAACGTCCTCGTCGCCCTGGGCAAGACGACGCCGAAGAAGCTGGTGGACGTGACCCGGGACCTCTTCCGCGAATGGCTGGCCGGCGATCTCGAACGTTCGAACTCGGCGACGCCGGAGGTCGTGCTGGCCGTGTGCGAGTGGTTCAAGGTCCGTATCGAGGAGCAGTGGGAGAACGAGGCCGAGTTCCTCGAACTGCTGCCCGTCGCCGAACTGCTCAAGCTGGCATCCGACTGGGGAATCGAGATGGTGGCTGGAGGCGAAGGAGAGCCGGAGAAGCGCCTTTCGGCACACGGCAAGAGCGGGCTCGTCTACGGACTGTCGCAGTACGAGGCCCCGCACGTTCCGTCCGTCCTCCTTCATCCCTGAGAGAATCGAACATCGCCATCAACTTCACAGACACGGGGCCCAGCCCCGACCTTCCGCCAACTTCTCCGGGCCAGGCGAACGCTCGACAACACTGCTGGGAACACAAAGCACCCAGCCGAACGTTCTGCGAGATGACTGCTCACATCGACTCAATTGAGTACACATGAAGTGCAGACCTAACGGAACCTGCCCATACTGTTCCCGATTCATCGCAACGCATCGAGAAAACCTCATCAGGTAATCTGGCGATTTCCATGTCCTCATTGAGATCACGCAACACCGTTCCGCCTCCTTCAAACCTGAAATCGAATCTCTTCGTTCCCGCCACCTGCCGCGCGTCTCCCGTTGTTGTGTCGTACCCCTCCACGTCAGCTCTTCGTCCTTGCCAACGCCACTTGCAGACATATGTGCCATGCCCAACCGCAAAAAGTCGCTCATCACCAAAGAATGCCACGTCGTAGGCCTTGTCGTCGACATTCTGCACAGTGCATACGTGAGTCATGCCTTCAACGTCAAAGATCCTGGCGGCACGGTCAAAATAGCTGCATGCGACGTATCTTCCTGATGGCGACAAGGAGACGGCTGAAACTCTTTCAAGGTAATACTCCGAATCGACAGTTCTAACCGTGTGAAGGTTGTCCTCCTCCATATCCCACAACAAGACGCAACGGTTGTCACGCACTAGGAAGAGTCTGTCGCTACTTCCGGTGAAAACAATCTCCCGAAAGTCGGACTCGCCAATGTCGCGCTCGTATAGTGTGGGCAAGGTCTGCGATGCACTCAAAATCGATATCACGCTACCTCTCAATACGGCGATACGGCTACCGCAGCGACTAACGTCGACGCTCGTGACCCAGGCGCTGTTCACTCCTGGCTGGATGCGATTGGCCCTCATTGGGTGTAGTGTCACTGCAGTACGATTGCTCAATCCGCAAGCGATTTCACCATTGCTGGGATCGAATTCGACATCATTCACATCGCCGACACCAACACTGACTAGGAAGTATTCGCCGTTCAGCCGAGTATCAAGAAGTCCGACTCCGCCGGACCCGCGGGCCACTGCAATTTTAGATGTCTTGAAGCATGGCGAAAGCGAATATATCGAACCATCCAGGTCACGTGTATTCTCCAGTCTGCCGCTCACAACCCCGAAGTCATACAAGGTGCCATGCTCCGTGCTCGCTAGTAGCCGGCTCTCGCCTTCCAGCAGGCAGATGTCACTGAACGCCCAATTGGAGTCAATGAGCGTCACTGGCTCCGTTCTTGCCTTCCAGTCCCAAGTGCAAACTGTGCAGTGCTCGACTTCCGTAAAAAGGTTGTGAAGTCGCGCATGCATCAAGACGTCTCTATGCATTATGTCGCCAGAGCAGCTGACAATTGCCGTAGAGTCTTGCAGGAATAAGACTCTGTTGACTGCAGTCTGGTGATGAGATCGCGACCTGAACAAAGGCGTCTCCTCTTGCGCGTCCCACAGCACCACAGTGCCCATAGCCGATCCAGTGACGAGAAGACGATGCTTAGGCGAATAGTCTACAGAGTAGAGCTTCTCATCATGCTTGAATTCAGCCAGTATCTCTCCGGACGTGCCGTCATGCAGTCGTGCGTAGCCATCTCCATAGGCGCCAACGACGACTCCATCCGTCTCTGACACGGCGATGTCGTACACAGACACTCCCGTTGCTTCATGCGACCATTCGATTGTTCCATCCACGACCCGCCACTTGACTAGGCCGTTCTCCCCCGCCGTTAGCAGAAATGTGCCGCATCTTGTGTATTTTACGCGGAATACACTGCCCGGATGGGGTCGGAACAATGTAGAAGGAGTTGTGTCTGCCCCTGGGGGCGGCGACAAGTTCGTGGCACACCTTCGGGAACTGAAGGCTGCTCGATGAACCTCTCGCCAAGAGTGCAATATAGAGGGTAAACCCATCGCAGGGGAATGAGTCCGTTCTTCCGATGGCATCTGTGATTCGAGTCCAGGGCGGCAATGGCGATTCCAAAGACACTGGAAGAAGCCCTGCGGATACTCGGAAGTCGATCGACCTATGAAATCCACGTCGAGCCTAAGCGACCTGTGTAGAAGCCGGATAGTAGCGATGCTGGCGTGCTCGTCTGGCATGAATGAAATCGCATTGCGAAGGTCCTCCATAAGTTGAACAATCATATCCCAATGGCCCTGTTTGCGCTGCTGGCAGTAAGCTTGCAGTGCCAGTAAGGTGTATGCACTGCGCGTAGCTGTTACGAGCAATACTCGGAGACACTGTCGTTCACCCGCCTGCCTCTGCTTTCGCTTCCAAGAAGTGGATGTCCAACAGCAGATCGGCCACAGCATCCCAATGTGGGGATTTCGCGTCGTCTCTTCCAAGTAGCTTGGCGACTTCAAGCAACTGATGCGGTAGCTCGACGACCATTCGCATGTGTACGGGGCGAGGTTCGGGCGGAAGCTTCATTGCCCATTCACGTTGCTCGTCGAGCGTCAACCGGAAGAAGCCATGCGGTTCGTCAGGTGAGAAATAGGCTGCGATGTGTTGATGGCGTTCGGCCGCAACTTCTTCCGTCGCCAGAGCTCTATGTCGAGCTGCACGTTCGAGGCTCCGATGGTAGAACGTCAGGAGCGTCGTGCCGTCTGCGTGACGACTGGTTAGGTATGGTTGCAGATCGGAGTAGAGCCTTACCCAGACGGCGACAGGTAACGCTTCGATGCCACTCGGCAATGGCTGGTTGACTGACTCGGCGCGCTCCTTGAACGGTTCGAAGAACTCTGGGTCGCTGGACAGAAGTCCGAGCAGTTCGCTTTCAGTTAGCCCGTTCTTCGCTGCGACAAGATAGCCGAGCGCTCGATCGACCAGTCTTGGTCCGTGACTGCTTGGCTGAGAGAGCCGGTCGAACATCTGGGTGATGATTGCCGTCAGCATCTGCTCAGGAGAATCGTCCTTGGGCATTCGCATGTCTGTGCTGTCCGATCGCCAGAGCTTCGCTTCTTCGGCGGCCAACTTCAAGAACAATGGTCGTGGGCAACGCGCAAAGGCGGCCAACACCAAATCCCTTTGACCAGGTGTCAGTGTGCGGTTGTCCCCAAGTAGCCAATGAGTGAGCAGCGCTTCGGCATCGTCTCGCGGATAGTCGTCGACCAGAATTAGGTCTTCGGCACGTGAACGGCGTCTCAAAGTGGCGAGTGGGTCCATTCGCCTCCGAGCCTCCGAGTCGTCCTCACGCTCGTCTTGAATCGGGTCATCGAGCGTCGAGACTACGATACGCACATTCTCTGGAAGTTGCCGTGGCAACCACGCGAGTGACCGAGCGTTGTCGGCGTCCGACAAGTGGTCGAGTGCATCCAAGAACACGAGGACCGGTTTGTTTGGACTTGCCCATGCCAAACGATCGCGGAACTCGCCCACGAGATCGCGATACTCCGTTGGCAGCTCATCGGAGCGATCGTACACATGACCAAGTTGCTCGCAGAGACTGTAGAGGAGCGAGCGTCCATCCGCAGAGGCTGGCGTGGCTCCAACGAAACGTTGCAGGACAACAGCGTGTGGCTGCTGCTCGCTCGCGTCTAGCGCGGTGCGTGCCATTGCTGCCGACTTTCCGGTTCCCGAACGCCCATGAATGACTAGGGGGCGGTTGTGCTCAGTGTTGGCGAGATAGTCTCCGACTTGCGTGCGGAGTGCGGTTCGACCTCTGAAGTACGCGTCACTTCCTCGCTCGATGCCAAACTGGATATGAGCGGAGACTTCCATCTCATTCGCGGGCGCGGCTGTGAATCGGTCGATCTCGGCTTGGATCACACTGGTCAAGTCGTCAAGAACATCGTGACTGAGTTGAGCGATGTGATCCGTGGACACGCTTTCGGCGGGCACTGTCGCGCTGTAGCGACGAACGTGGTCGTCTCCGAGCCTGGCATGCAGCCGCTTCTTCAATCCCTGTTGAAGCGAGTGAGCGTCCTCGTCGAGATGATTGTGAGCATCAACATCTACGAAGCGACGCAACTTCGGCTCGACAATCGCGCTGGGAGTAAGCTCTGGTGCTTCTTGGAGTTCGCGGAGATAGGCGAATACGTGCTGGTCGGCGTCTGCAATGTCCGGGTGCAGTGCCCCAGCAAGTATCTCCTGCTCGGTTATCGACCGTTCGTACTTGATTCGCCGTTCATCGTCGTCAGGCCACAAGTCCCTGGCACAGGTTCGCAACAAGATGCTGAGTGGCAATTCGACTTCCGTTCTCCACCAAGCGTGATCGGCTTCGACAGTGTCCCGGTTACGCGCGCGAAGATAGTAGTAGAACGACGCTGCATCCGGATCGACCCTTGCAACTGAGTTGTGGTCAGGCAGATACCATTCCCGCAGCAAGAGAGGCTCCGCTTCTAGAGTCTGAGCGGCTCTTCTCTCAAGTGATTCAAACTCAGTCGCCTCGATGACATCTGGCAGCGGACGCCAGCCGTATCGATTACCGAGCAGGACAACGAAGTTTGGGCGTGGACTCGTGTCCTGACACCGCTTCAGTTCGCGGAGGCACATGCGGGGCGTTTGCTGATCCAGACCCGCTTCTTCCGAGACCCCCCAACGCAAGTCAATCGCCTGAAAACGAAACCCCTCGTTCTCGCAAAGCTCAGCCACTTTGGGCCACACACGGCTCTGCAGTGCATCACGTTCTGCTTTGAGATCGGCAAACGTCGAACTAATGAAGACGCGGAATGTGTGTGCCAATGATGATGTCCTTCAAATGTCAAAATGTGGTGAGTAGTCCTCGAGGCCTATCATCAACTGAGAGTTCCGAGACACGGCCGTGGCCACCTCGGGCGCAACCGATCTCAGGTCAGTGTACCCGTCTCGGAAGAGTGGATCCATCGGAGTCTCCTCCCGAGAGCGCCCCGAACCGCTCTCGAACGGTGCCGCGACGACCAACTCCGGCCGTTCGTTCGCTGAGGGACGGGTCATCTTCGCCGGAACCTGTTCGCCGTCGCTCGGAGAGGCCATCGCCGTCCCCTCACCCGGTGGCCGGTGATGGCCGGGGCCGCAGCCTCGCGATCCGCCGCAGGATGTCCTGGAACAGCGTCAGCGGGACGGCCACCTCAGGCAGTTGGAGCATGACGTAGCTGGCGTGCCGCACGACCTTGGCCCCGACCTTCACCAACCCCCGCGGGCTTCGCCCGCGGGGCC
>JANQQW010000399.1 GCA_028284885.1 Planctomycetaceae bacterium | reverse complement strand
TCTACCACACCGCCACTGACCCCTACGAACTCACCAACCTCGCCAGCGACCCGAAGTACGCGGCGGTCAAGGCCCGGCTGTCGAAACGACTCGACGACTGGCTCACCACCCAAGGCGACCCCGGCACCGCCATGGACACCCGTGAGGCCCTCGAAGCCGCCAGGAAGGGCGAGCACCTGCACTAATCTGCTCGCCGCTTGCTCCTATGCGTACCAAGGGTGGGCCCAGAGCCGTGTTTGGTCTGTAGCCGCGGGAATCGCGACCCAGCTGAGTGTGACTTATGTACAATTGCTCGTACTGAACCGCTATCGCAATGAAGTGTCTACTCGTCGTTGCGGTCCGGATCTCTGCTTTGAAGATGGAGCAATTGGCGTGGCCCACTCTGTCATCGCAATCGCATTCGAAGATCTCGCTCAGAGCCTACGGGTTCTACTTGAGGCATATCACCGGGCCGAGGCTCAGGGACTGTTGCAAGTAGATCGCCCCGAGGCAGTGGGCAACATTGAGACAGGCCTGTCATCGGTGCTCAATGCGTTCCACAGTCTGTACGACGCCATCGAGAAGCAGCTCGGAGTCCAGCCTGTCGATTGGTACGGGACACCAGAACTCGCCTTGCTCCTGGCACTTCGCAACGCACGTCATCACAACAAGGCGAACAAGATTCGAACCCTGTACACGTACCACGCTCACGAATCGACTCGTCCTAACGACGTTAGCGAGTACGTTCTGGTCGATTTTCCTCTGTCAGAGGAAGGTGGGGACACGTTCGACGTGTTCCTGTCGTGGATCGACTTGGACGCCTTCCTGAACATGTCCGACAACCGCCTGCGACGCGGTGTGCCCGATGCGATTCGACAGTATCTCAGGAGCCAACTATTCGCCGGCTACGCGACCCAGCATGAGCTCGACGAATCGCGAGTGTTCTTCAACATCACGCCCCTGATCGTCAATGGCGCCCTGGCGATCGTGCCCCACATCCACGGGCACTTGCGGCCACTGTCAACCGAGAGTGAGTTCTTTGCCGAACACTTCAAGACTGTAGGGCAGGCAGCCACCAGCACGCACGAGGTCACTTGCGGCTCGGTGTCGCTTCCCGCGTAGTCTGGTGATCACCGCTTCGCGAGGCTTCGGAGGAGGCCGGAGTATCAGTGCTCAGTTCGCCACGCCTGCGAAGTCGAGCGTTGCGAACAGGTCGTCCAGCGTCTCGGCGCGGCGGATTTGCTGGACGGTGCCGTCCTCGCGGAGCAGGAGTTCGGCGCTGCGGAGCTTGCCGTTGTACTGGAAGCCCATGCTGTGGCCGTGGGCGCCGGTGTCGTGGATGGCGAGCAGGTCGCCCGGCTCGACGGCCGGGAGCTGGCGGTCGATGGCGAACTTGTCGTTGTTCTCGCACAGCGAGCCGACCACGTCGTAGGTCTGGTCGGCCGGGGCGTCCTCCTTGCCGAGCACGCTGACGTGGTGGTACGCCCCGTACATGCCGGGCCGCATCAGGTTCGCCATGCAGGCGTCGACGCCGACGTACTCCTTGTAGATGCTCTTGCGGTGCAGGGCCCGCGTGATCAGCCAGCCGTACGGGCCCGTCATGCAGCGGCCGTTCTCCATGTGCACGTCGAGCGGGTCGAGGCCGGCCGGGACGACCAGCTCGTCGTAGGCCGCCTTCACCCCCTCGCCGACCGTCGCGTAGTCGACCGGCTGCTCCTCCGGGCGGTACGGGATGCCGATGCCGCCGCCGAGGTTCACGAAGGAGATGCGGACGTCGTGCTCGCGGGCGACGTCGCGGCAGATTTCGAACAGCATGCGGGCCGTCTCGACGAAGAAGCTGCCGTCGAGCTCGTTGCTGGCGACCATGGCGTGCAGGCCGAACCGCTTCACCCCCTTGTCGCGGGCGAGTCGGTAGCCCTCGTGGAGCTGCTCGCGGGTGAAGCCGTACTTCGCCTCGACCGGGTTCCCGATGATGACGTTGCCGGTCCGCTCGGGGCCGGGGTTGAAGCGGAAGCTGATCGTCTCGGGGAGGCCGACGTGCCGGTCGACGTACTCGATGTGGGAGAGGTCGTCGAGGTTGAGGGTCGCGCCGAGCTCGACCGCCTTGGCGTACTCGTACGCCGGCGTCTCGTTCGACGTGAAGACCATCGCCTCGCCGGAGTAGCCGACCCGTTCGCAGAGGATCAGCTCGGCGAAGCTCGAGCAGTCCGCCCCGCAGCCTTCCTGCTTCAGGATCTCCAGCACGTGCGGGTTGGGGGTCGCCTTCACGGCGAAGTGCTCGCGGAAGCCGGGGTTCCAGGCGAACGCGGCGTTCAGCTTGCGGGCGTTCTCGCGGATGCCCCGCTCGTCGTAAAGGTGGAACGGCGTGGGGTACTCGTCGGCGATCGCCTCGAGGGCCTCGCGGTCGAGGGGGAGCGGATAGGACGGCATTTCGACGGCACTTCGCGGAGGGACGTTTCGTTCGGCGAGCCGTGTATTCTAGGCAGCCGACGGACCGACTGCCACGGCCCCCGTGGGATCCCGGTCGTCGTGATGCGAATGGTTGCGTCCGAAGTTCGACTGCTTCTTCTCCCGCGAGGGGAGAGGGGCTCGTTGGGTGGTCGTCGATCTACCCGGGGCCGCTGCGAGACTGCGGCCCCCTCTCCCTAACCCTACCCCCCCCGAGGGGGCGAGGGGACTCGTGGGGGCGTCGGGCTGCGAATGGTTGCGTCGTGCCGTAGGATGCGGCTCTGAGAACCGAACCACATCCTCGAGGACGCTGCCGTGAACGTTTGCCGGACCCTGCTCGCCGCTCTGCTCGTCACCTCCTTCGCCGGCCTCGCTCCCGCGGACGACGCGGCTGCCCCCGAGGCGGCCTCCCCCTTCGCGAAGACGACGATCGACATCGGACTCGTCTGCAGCGACGTCGAGAAGTCGCGGGCCTTCTACGAGAAGGTCGTCGGCTTCGAGAAGGTCGGCGACTTCACCGTCCCCGGCGAGATGGGCAAGGACTCGGGCCTCTCGGACGGCCACCCCTTCACGATCCACGTCATGAAGCTCGGCAAGGACGAGACGGCGACGAGCCTGAAGCTGATGGAGTTCCCCCGCGCCCCCGGCGCCCGGCCGGACCTGCGGTTCATCCACAACACGCTGGGCGTCAGCTACCTGACGATCGTGGTGAAGGACCTGGACGCGGCCGTCGCCCGGGCGAAGAAGAACGGCGTGAAGCCGCTCGCGAAGGGGATCACGCCGGTCCCGGCGAGCATCGCCGAGGGAATCGCGATCGTGCTGTTCCGCGACCCGGACGGCAATTTCGTCGAACTCGTCGGCCCCCAGCCCTGAGTTGGTTGAACCACAGAGACACAGAGGGGCACAGAGGTCGCAAGGGAGTCACTCGTGCTCGGCACAGTCGATGTCGGCTTCGTCAAGAGAGCCGCGGGCTTGCTCGATGACGTCGCGAACGTAGTCGAGATAGGACGCATAGACGATCTCGTCGTTGATGGCGTCCGGAATGCTGGCCCAGTCGACGTTGTAGACACGGTGCCGTCGAGTCTCGGCGTCGGCCACAGTGTCCATGAGAATCGCACCGCCGTCCTGATGGTCGTAGAGGACAACGAACCGATCGGGGAGGTGCACGTGGATGCGGGCATCTCGAGTCGCGGAAACTGTTTCGTCGAGAGAGCTAATGCCGGTTCCGTGCCAGTAACCGTACTCATGGAGAAGCCAGCGAACGTCCTCTGGCAGACGCACACCGAGTGCTTCCTCCGCCTCATTCAGCGACTCGACAGTCTCGGGGAGGCGTCCCAGAAACCAGCGATGATTCTCTTGAACGTACTGGCGGAACTCGCTCGTGGGGGACGCACTCATCAGCCATTGACCTCTCTGTGCCCCTCTGTGTCTCTGTGGTTCGCACTCTAACCGCGGCCGCCGGACCGCGCACGAAGAGAGGGGCGAGAACCAGTTGGTCCTCGCCCCTCGTGCTTCAGTCGTCGAGCGCGGCGATCATTCCTCTTCGCCGTCGCCGTCCTCGTCCGAGTCGCCCTCCTCGGCCTGTTCGGCGAGGACCGCCTTGCGGGAGAGCTTGACGCGGTTCTGGTCGTCGATGGCGATGACCTTCACCTCGAGGACGTCCCCCTGCTTGCAGATGTCCGTGACGTTCTTGACGTAGTCGTCGGACAGTTCGCTGATGTGGCAGAGGCCGTCCTTGCCGGGGGCGATCTCGACGAAGGCACCGAAGTCCTTCACCGAGGAGACCTTGCCGGTGTAGATGCGGCCGACCTTGATGTCCTCGGTGATCGCCTCGACGCGGGCGAGGGCCGCCTCGGCGTTCTCGCGGTTGGTCGCGGCGATCGTCACCGTGCCGTCGTCCTGGATGTCGATCTGGGCACCGGACTCCTCCTGGATGGCGCGGATGTTCTTGCCACCCGGGCCGATGATGAGGCCGATCTTCTGCGGGTCGATCTTGGTGTGCAGCAGTCGCGGGGCGAACTCGCTGATCTCCGGCCGCGGACGACGGATGGCCGACAACATCGACTTCAAGAGCTCGATGCGGGCCTCGCGGGCCTGCGTGAGCGTGGCCCGGATGACGGGGTCCTTGATGCCGGTGACCTTCATGTCGAGCTGGATGCCGGTGATGCCGTGCTGCGAGCCGGCCACCTTGAAGTCCATGTCCCCGTGGTGGTCCTCGTCCCCCATGATGTCGGTGAGG
Organism: Planctomycetaceae bacterium; assembly: GCA_028284885.1. Lineage (GTDB taxonomy): Bacteria > Planctomycetota > Planctomycetia > Planctomycetales > Planctomycetaceae > JANQQW01. Next base: position 18,923 of record JANQQW010000399.1, on the reverse strand, counting down.
AGCATCCACTCGTCGTCGGACTCCTGCACGAGGCCGATGGAGATGCCGGCGACCGGCTTCGAGATCGGCACGCCGGCGTCCATCAGCGAGAGCGTGGCCGAGCAGACCGACGCCATCGAGCTGGAGCCGTTCGACTCGGTGATGTCCGAGATGACCCGCATGGTGTACGGGAAGGACTCCTCGGGCGGGAGGACCCACTCGACGCTCCGTTCGGCGAGCGCCCCGTGGCCGATCTCACGCCGGCCCGGTCCGCGAATGGGCCGCACCTCGCCGACGCTGTAGGACGGGAAGTAGTAGTGCAGCATGAAGCGGGCTTCGGACTCGCCGAAGATGCCGTCGGCCCGTTGGCGGTCGCGGGACGTGCCGAGGGCGACGGTGGCCAGCGACTGCGTCTCGCCGCGGGTGAAGAGGGCGGAGCCGTGCACCCGCGGGAGCAGGCCGGCCTCGCACTCGACGTTCCGCAGTTCGTTCGGCTTCCGGCCGTCGAGCCGCTTGCCCTCGAGCAACAACTCGCGAACGGCCTTCGACTTCACTTGGTACAGGGCGGCCTTGAACTCGCCGACGGTGCGTCCCTCGGCGTCCTCCTCGGCGTCGTCCGGGAAGTGCTCGGCGACGAGGGCGTCGCGGATTTCGTCGGCCGCCGTGTGTCGGGCCTCCTTGGAGGGGTTCTGCAGGGCCTCCTTCAGCTTGTCCTTGGCCTTCTCCATCAGCATGCCGACGAAGGGGTTCTCCGGGGCCGGCTCCCAAGTGACCGGGCGGCACTCGGCCTTCGACAGGAACTCCTCCTGCAGTTCGCACAACTCGATGACGCACTCGTGGGCGAACTGAATGGCGTCCGCCATGTCGTCCTCGGGGATCTGGTCGCCGAAACCCTCGATCATGGTGACGGCGTCCTTGTGGCCGGCCACGATCAGGTCGAGCTTCGCCGTCTTCAGTTCCTCCTGCGTCGGATAGAGGACGAGTTCACCGTCGACCAGCCCGACCCGCACACCGGCGACCGGCCCCTGGAAGGGGGCGTCCGAGATGCCGAGGGCGGCACTCGCCCCGAGGATCGTCAGGGCCGAGGGATCGTTCTCCTCGTCGACCGACAGCACGTTCGCCTGAATCTGGACCTCTTCCTTGTAGCCCTTGGCGAACAGCGGCCGCAGCGGGCGGTCCGTCAGGCGGCAGGTGAGGATCTCCTTGGTCGTCGGCCGGCCCTCGCGCTTGAGGAATCCGCCGGCGAACTTGCCCGCGGCGGCGAACCGCTCGCGGTAGTCCACGCTCAGGGGGAAGAAGTCGATCCCCGGCCGGGCCGGCCCCGTCTGAGCGGCAACGAAAAGGACCGTGTCGCCCAGTTGGACGAGCACGGCCCCGCTGGCCTGCTTGGCGATCTGTCCCGTGGTGAGGGAGACGAGCTTGCCTTGAACTTCCCGTTCGACTTTGACTTTCACTGTGTGTTCCAAACGTCTTGGTGTTGTGTGTGGCCAACCGGACGGACACGACAGACGCCGTGGCGAGAAGCCGTGCCGAACGACCCGGCACGCGGCGGTCGAAGGAGCCCCTCGACGCACCGTAGCGGCACCCACCCGGTGAGTGCCGGCCACGACCACCCCGCCCTGTTCGTCCCGGCGGGGCACTGCACACCGCGCTGCCCCGTTCGGGCGCGCGGCACCAACCACACGATTCGTTACTTGACGACTTCCAACGTCCGTCCAGCAGTTTCGGCGAACGGTTCGGTCGGGCGGCCTACTTGCGGATGCCCAGCCGTTCGAGCATTTCCTGGTACTTCTCCGGCGTCTTGCTCTTCAGGTAGTCGAGCAGACGACGGCGGCGGCTCACCAGCATCAGCAGGCCCCGGCGGCTGCCGTGGTCCTTCTTGTGCACCCGCAGGTGATCGGTGAGCGCGTTGATCCGTTCGGTGAGAACGGCGATTTGCACCTCGGGCGACCCGGTGTCCGACTCGTCCCGGCGGAACTCCTGAATGAGTTCCGACTTGCGTTCCTGCGTGATCGACATTTCCTACGACTCCTCACGTTCGGCCGCGACCACGCAGGTCGCCTCGCCGAGTTCGCGCGAGCAGAATGGGCGAACGGCCCGCCCCGTCACCCCCGCCCGGCTCGCGTCGCGCGGAGGTCGTCGAGAGGACAGAGTCTATCAACAGTCCGAGGGGATGCAACGCCCGCGGCAGCGGGGCTCGTGGGCGTCCACCTCTACTCGAACGCACCGCGGTGGACCGGGCCGCCGTAGCCGCGGGCCTTGAGGCCGGGCATGTTCTCGGTGAGGTGGTGCTCGTAGGCGTAGACGCCGCGGGCTCGGCGTTCGTGCAGCGTGATGCCCCGGCCTCGGCCCGTGTCCCGGCCCTCGCCGACGAAGGCCGTCTCCAGGAACGACTCGGCGTCGACGACGTTCAGGTTCGCACTGCCGTCGACGACCGTGCGGCCGGTGTGGGCGTCGAGCGCGTAGCTCTTCAGCAGCTTGGGCCACAGCTTGCGGAACAGCGGAGTGGACTCAAACACGTCGCTCGCCACGACGTGCCCGTCGATCGCCACGACCACCCCGACGACCTGCTCCGTGTTCGCGACCGCGTTCTGCAGGTCCGCAACGTACGGCTTGAGAGCCTCCTGTACGGCAGGGCTCGCGTAGTTGGCGGAGAAGGCCTGGGTCTCGGTCGCGCGGGCCACGTCGGCGGCGAGGTTCTGCGCGTCCACCTCCTGCCAGACGACGTCCTGCCCGCGTCCCTCCTGCACGGCCCGGCGGATCGGCACGTTCAGGGCGACGCCGGACGTGACGAACCGTCCGTTCGAGGCGTCGTCCACCATCTCCTGGACGTCGCCCGAGGCCGGGTCGTATTCGCCGAGGCTCGCGACCAGCGTGCTCGTCTCCTCGTCGGACCGGGGCGTCCAGCGGCCGTGCTCCACGCAGTAGGCGTCGAACGGCTGCCACTTCCCGGTCGAGGCGAGCAGCGACGGCTCGGCGACGGTGCGGTCCTGCTGACCACCGACGACCACCTCGCCCGGCATCAGGTACAGCGGCTTGCCGGACTGGTTGCGGACCATCAGCGTGTCCACGTTGGCGGAGTCGAGGTCGATGTCGAGGTCGAGCCAGTCGTCGTCGAGGTTCGACGGCTGGGGGCTCAGCAGCGGCGTCCCGCCGAGGACCGGGTTGCCGTTCCCTCGCCCGGCCCGCCGCGGCGCGGCGAAGACCGCCCCCGGAACCGATCCGGTCTCCGCGACCTGAACGGTCCCGGCCGCGAGGCCCTCGTCGAGCGTGACGAAGCGGTCCATCGTGCGGGGCACGTCCGAGACGACCGGAAACACGACCATGTTCCCCGACTGGATCGGCTCGGCGACCGAGAGCCCTTCCGTGCCGCCCCACACGACCGTCACGTCGCGACCGCCCAGAGCGGACGCGGGCTGCTCGCCAGGGTCCGTCATCCACCAGAGCGCCCCGAAGAACCCGACCACGCACAGCACCGGCGACACGACCAGCAGGAACTTCTTCACGGCGAGTCTCCTTGGAAGAACCCCGATTCCGAACCGCTCGACGACGCCCCGCGTCGCCACCCTCGTCTCAACGCGACCGAACGGGTTCCGGACCAACCGAAACCCGCCTTGCCGCCCTCCTTCTCCGGCAACTCTCGAGTCGTCCGCGAAACCGGCTGCCGTGGCAACCGTCTACTTGAAGGCACTGCTCTGAACGGCCCCGCCGAATCCGCCGAGGCCACCCCCGAGGAAGTCCCCCCCGGACGGCGAGCCGTAGACGTTTCCGAACGCCGTGACGCCGTCGTCCGTCTTCTCGTGCAGTTCGATGCCACGGCCTCGCCCGGTCGCCCGCCCGCGGCCGGAGAACGCCTTCACGAGAAACGTGCGGGCGGCCTCGGCGTCCACTTCGGCGGTCGCGAGTCGTTCCTCCGCGGGCGGTTGCTCGTCGACGGCGTGGCTGTACGCGTCGAGGGCGTAGCTCTTCAAGAGCTTCGGCCACAGCTTGCGGAACAAGGGGGTCGACTCGAACACGTCGCTCGCCCGGACCTCGCCGTCGATCGCGACGACCACCCCCACGACTCGCGGCTGCTGCAGGATCGACTCGAGCAGGTCCCGCTCGTAGCCGCTCAGCTCGCGGACCACGTCGGCACTCGCGTAGTTCGCGGTGAAGGCCATCGACTCGGTCTCGTCGGCGACGCCCGCCTTGTCGTTCTGCTCGGACACCTTCTCCCAGACCGCGTCCTGCCCCTTGCCGGTCAACACGGTGCGGCGGATGTCGGCGTTGAGGGCGATGTTCGAGGCGACGAACTTGCCGCGATTCGCCTCCGTCGCCAGCCGGGTCACGACCTCGTCGTCGACCGAGCCGCCTTGGATCTCCGAGAAGTACGAGGCGGCGAGAGCCTCGCCGCGGGCCTCCCAGCGACCGCTCTCCACGCAGAAGGCGTCGATCGACTGCCACTCGTCGGACGACGCGAGCACGGTCGGCTCGGCGACGGTCCGGTCCTGCTGCCCGCCGACGACCACCTCGCCCGGCATCAGGTAGAGCGGCTTGCCGGACGTGTTCCTGACGAGCAGCCGGTTGACCTCCGGCCCGCCGCCGAACCCAAGTCGCCCCTGTCCGAAGCCCTGCTGTACTTCGTCACCACCGCCCAACGAGAACGGGTTGCCGTCGAACTGCATCGCCAATCGCGCCGCCCGGCCCACCTCCGGCGCAACGTTCGGCTCGCCTTCCAGCCATGGCGATTCATCGGCCGGTTCGTTCTCGAAGACCGCGGGCTCCGCAGGACTCCCCGGTCGCAGGTCGATGGACTGCTCCAGAACGGCCTCAAGGCCGTCGTCCGTCGTCCGATTCCCGGCTTCTGCTGCTGCTCGCTGGGCCTCGAGCTCGTCGAGGCGGTCTTGCGGTTCGAGATACACGTCTGCGAGAAGCGTCGCTGGCGGTCTGTTCGTGTTGGATTCGGAGGGCGGTGAGATCGGTGGATTCTCCAGGACCGCGACCAGTAGCGATTCGGTGGCGTTCGTTCGCTGCCCGACTTCCGCTGGTGCATTTGGGGCGACGTCGTTCGCCGGAGCCGCGTCGTCGCCACTCGGCGTCTCCGGCTCGATCTCCTGACCGTCGGCACCGACTTCGACGACCTCGATGGTGCCGGCTGCGAGGCCTTCGTCGAGGGTGATGAAGCGGTCGGCCGTACGCGGGGTGCGGGACAGCACGGGGAAGATCGTCAGATTGCCCGACGTGACGGGCCGTCCGATCTCCAAGTCGGCGACGCCGGCGGGAACCGTCTCCCGCTCCGGCTCGCCCAACAGGGCACACACGGCCACGAGGGCCACAAGCGGCAACACCACGACGAGCGACTTCACGGCGACCTCCTCCAAAATGGCGACCGCGGACGACGAACCAGCCGACGGCCGGAACCGTTCAGCCGTTCAAGATATCAGATCCGGCGGTGCATGGAGGAAATTCCCGCTGCGATGTCAGTTCCCGGGATTTTCGACGCAAAGTCGCAGAGACGCGAAGGATCGCAAAGAGAATCGACACGGACAGGTCACGTTCCACCCGCGGCAGTCAAACTCACACCAGCTGATCGTCCGGCAACGCGTCAGACAGTGCCTTGCCGTTCCTCTTTGCGGAACTCTGCGTCTTCGTGGCTTTGCGTCGAAATCCCGTCACTCGCTCTCCGGCTCGCCGTCCTTCGCCGGCTTCTTCTCCTTCGCGACCGTGATCTCCAGCGTGACCTTCGTGCCGAGGGGGGGGATCCGTTCGGTCCACGACTCGTACAGCAGGTTCGCCTCGCCCTGGGCCGTGCTCTTCTCGGCCACGTCGACGAGGGCGCTCGCGAAGTTCGCCACGCAGATGAGGTCGCCCGACTCCGCCTGGAAGAACCGTTCCTTCGTCTCCGGATCGACGTAGGTGCTGCTGCCGGGGAAGACGAAGTCGGCCGTCATCGGCTTCGTCTGGCTCCGCTCGAAGAACGTCTCGACCACCTTCCGGAACTTCTCGTCCTTGGACAGGGCCAGCAGCTGCTTCTTCTCCTGCTCGCTCATCGGGCCGAACCAGAGAAGTTCCTCGTGCCGCTTGTCCCAGCGGAGTTCGCTGCCCTCGGGGATCACGAGGCCTTTCGGGAGTCCGCCGGCCAGCTTCTCCACGTAGTACCGCCGGGTGACGCTGCGGACCCACCGCTGGGCGCGTTCGCGGCGCGGCTTCCCCTCGGCGTCCTTCCAGGTGACGTGGATCTCCAGCTTGCTGCCGGTCGGCGGCCGGAACTCCGGTGCGAACTTCACCGGCTCGCCCGGCTTCGCCCCGATCGCGATCAGCCCGACCTTCACGTCGCGCGCGAGGCCGTCGAACGACACGACCGACTCGTGCTCCTTCGTCCCCTTCTTGCAGGCGAACATCTCCAGCACGCCCTCGCGAAGGCAGACCTCCCCGTCCAGCAGCAACCGGTTGTTCGCCTTGTCGAGCCGCAGCGTTCCCTTCTTGTTGAGCGGGACCGGCTTCCCCTCGGCCGGCTTCGGGGCGTCGTCCGCGACGCCGACCGACACGAGCCCCAGAACCAAAGCGGCCAACGGTACAACACGCATCACGGATCTCCTGACGAGCGGTGGGAACGTCCACCACCGCGTGCAGCAATCGGCGTGCCCGAGGGCGAACGGCCTCGAACCTCTCCCGTCATCGTCGCCGCCCGGTGCGCGATTGTCCAATCGTGGACGCGAAACGGCCGTTCGCGCGGCCACCGTCACGTCACGATCGACCACCGGGCCTGCCGGAGCACGGCGTTCGGGCCGGACCTCGGCTTCTCGTACCAGATGGTGAGCAGCGATCCGTCGCCGAGTTCGACCGTCGACGGGTAACCGAGGTCGCCGCCGGCTCCGTCGCCGGAGATCACCATCGGCTCGGACCACGTTCTTCCCTCGTCGTCGCTGACCCGCGCCTGGTTGCCGAATGGGGGGCGGCGGTGGCCGTAGGACGTCAGCAGCCGGCCGTCGCGGAGCCGGGTGAGGAACGACGGGAGGCCCCAGACCCCGATCGGGTGCGGCTCGGTCCACGTCTTGCCGCCGTCGTCGGACTCGCACTGGAGGATCTCGCGGGCGTTCTTCGGGTTGTGGTTGCGAACGTGGACGACGAGCCGTCCGCTCTTCGCCTCGACGGCGTGCAGTTCGTGGTACTGGCGATGGTCGTCGCCGGGTCGCGTGGGGATGGTGGCGAGCCAGTTCCAGGTGCGGCCGTCGTCCTTCGACTCGGCGACGCCGACGCGGTTCGCCTTCGTCCAGAGTTCCTTGCCGGCGTAGAGCAGCCGGCCGTCCGCGAGTTGGATGGGGCCGTGCGGGCTGTTCACGAGGCAGCGGTACGGGGCGGACCAGTGGACGCCGCCGTCGGTCGAGCGGAGCATCCAGACGCCGAGTTCCGCCTGCTGGCGCTCCGCGTCGAGGCGGGCGTCGACCGCGTTCCAGGCGGCGAGTTTCTCGTCCGGCCAGTTCCCCACCTCCCGTGCCTGTTCCAGGATCGGCTTGTACGCGAGCGACGTGAAGGTCGTGACGAGCAGCGAGCCCTTCGCGGTCTCGACGACGCCCGCGTCCCGGTCGTCGATCGGGCCGTCGTGCAGCACGCGGGGCCAGGTCCAGGTCTTGCCGTCGTCGTCGGACGTCATCGCCTCGACGCGACCGAACGGGCAGACGTGGGCCCGGCGGCCGCCCGAGCAGACGACCCACAACTGGCCGTTCCGTCGACGCGTCAGCGTCGGCCAACCGCTGTAGCGGCCCGTCGGGCTGATCACCGTCGTCGCGGCGACGTCGGCCGTCGAACCGCCGAAGCCGACGTTCGCGGAACCGAGCAGAGCCGTGCCGGCTCCCAGCTTGAGCAGCGTGCGACGCGTGACGCGGGCGGACGGCTGGGACATCGGGCGTCTCCGTCGGTGGTGAGCAACTCGGTCAGCGTACCCGCACCGTCCGTCCGGGCAAGTCCCGTTCGAATCCGCGAACCCGTGGCCGTCCGAGCTGTCCGTCTCTCGCACCGTCTCTTGTCAGAGGACCGTCCCGTGTTCGTCGTCGTCCGCCTGCCCGAGTAGCCGAGCCGATCCCCCGGCTTCGTTCCGCGCACGACGTGCGCGCTCTCGGTCTCCCGGTCGAACTGGTTACGAACGACGATGTCCCCTTCGCATTCGATGCTCGACGTGCGGATCTCCGATCTGCTGCGCCAACATCCCAGCATGCACGACCTGCCCGGTCTCGTGGCCTGCCTTCGCGACCGGTCGGACCTGCTCTCGCAGCGGCCGCGGATGCGGTGGGACGAGCCGACGCCCGCGCGGATGCTGGCCGTGCTTCCCCGGTTGGCGAAGCGGCGGTGCCAGTGGGTCCGCCGCCTCTGGGACTGGCGGCCGCCGCGGGGGCGACGGCTGACGCAGTTCCGGTCGTTCGTCGACCATCTGCTCGCCGAGTACCCGGTGCCGGCGTTCCTGTCGCACGGGCTGCTGGGCTGGGACCAGTACGCGGCCTACCGACACCTCGCCGCCGGCGGTTCGCCGCGTGGGCTGGAGTGGCCTCGGCTCACGCGGGCGGGGGTCCGGTACTTCATGACGGCCCCGGCCGACCTCTCCTTTCGAGAGGCGGTCATCTGGACCCGTGTCCGCGAGCGACGCGGCACGACGGGACTCGCCCGTGCGCTGATCGCCGCCGACCGGGACCACGTGGTGACCGACGCCGACTGTCAGAAGACGCGGTGGATGGACGATCCATTCTGGCTGAACGACGTGCTGCCGTTCCTCGTCCGCGAGTGGCCGATCCCGGCCGACGAGGTCGCCGCCGTCGTCGGCTTCGTCCAGGAGCAACGGTTCGAGGACGCCGACGTCGTGCTCGGACCGGAGGCGGGCGGCGGCCCGCTGCAGCCGGACCTCTCGCTCCGCGGTCGCACGCTGCACTCGCTTCGGCACCTGATGGCCAACTGGCGGGACGACCTCGCCGAGACGATCGCCGAGCGGACCACGAACGAGGGACGACGCTGGAGGCCGTCCGGCATCGTCGGCTACGAACTCGTCGAACGCGACGGCCAGCGGCAACGGCCGCGACGGTGGTCCATCCGAGAGCTGCTGACCGAACGCGAACTCCGCGTGGAGGGGGCCCGCATGAAGCACTGCGTGGTGACCTACGTCGAGGACTGCGTCGAGGGCCGCTCGACGATCTGGAGCATGCAGCTCGAACGCCGCGGCCAGCCTCGCCGCGTGCTCACCATCGAGGTCGATCCGAAGCGCCGCCGCGTCGTACAGGCCAGCGGCCACTGCAACGCCGGCCCCACCACCGTGCAGCGCAAGGTGCTCCAGCAGTGGGCCGCGGTCCGCTCGATCGAAGTCGGCTCGTCCGTGTAGAGACGGCCGGGGTCGCGGAGTCGGGACGACTGCCGCTCCTTCGGACCGATTCTACGAGCGTTCGTCAACGCTCAACTTGAACGCCGGAGCGGATCGTCGTCTCTTGCGTGAGGTTCGTTGTGACCACTTCGCCGTCGACGTCGGTGAGAGCGAAGTCCAGCCGGCCCCGTACGGATGCCTCCCTTCACGCCGCCGCCAGCGAGCCCCGCGAGGATTTGACACGAGTCACAGCATTGCGAACACGGCCCGTTCCACGAACACTCGTCCCTGTTCGCCGGACGTCATCGCGATTGGATCGACGATGTCCGGTTTGCCGGCGACGACTTTGACCTTCAAGCCGGATTCGACCTGCAGTTCCTCGAGGACGGTCGCCGGGGAGAGGGCCGGTGTTCGCGGGAGGCGGTGAGTGAAGTCTCCATCGGCGGCGGGCGGTTCCTGACGAACGATGCGGTGAGCCCGAACCGAGTATCGCACGCCCTGTCGAGCCCATCTGGACTTCACGTGCACTTCCCTTCTGTGGTGCGGAACGACCGACAGCACAGCGACCTGCCGAATCGGAGCGGCAGCCGGCTACGATCGACACCTGCCTCCGCCCCCCCGGGAACTCGTCTGCTGTCCCGGGCTGCCTCGATGAGTAGAATCGGATCGAGGCTCACGACGTCTCGAGTCGCCGAGGGATTCGCGTGTCACTCATCAACCCTGCACTGCTCGGCTGGCTTCTCCTGGCCGGGGTTCCGGTGCTGCTGCACTTCCTGCTGAAGTCGAAGCCGAAGAAGCTGCTGTTCCCGGCCCTGCGGCTGTTGGCCCAGCGTCGGAAGCACAACTCGCGGCGGATGCGAATCAAGCACCTATGGCTGCTGCTGCTGCGGATGGCGGTCGTCGCGCTCTTCGTGTTGGCCCTCGCACGCCCGAAGCTGCCCGCCGCGCGGTACGGGTTCGTCTGGTCGGAGTGGTTGGCCCTCGCGGCCGTCGCCGCGGTCGGCGTGGGCGTCTACTTCGGCGTTCTCTACTTCTGGCGACGGCAGAACCTCGCCCACCACGAGATGGCCTACCGCCGCACGATGCTCCGCGGCGGCACGGGCGTCGGCGTGTTCCTGCTGACGCTGCTGCTCGTGTTGTGGCCGTACGCCCGGCGGGTCGGGGCGGAGATGACCTCGCCGCTGCCGGCGACCGCGAGCGAGATTCCGGTCGCAGCCGTCCTGCTGTTCGACACCTCGACCAGCATGGCCTACCAGCAGGAAGGGGCGACGCGGCTGGAGAAGGCGGTCGAACTCGGCATGGCGCAGCTCGAACGGTTCCCGCGGGCCAGCAAGGTCGCCGTCACGGACACCGGCGACGACGACGCCGTCATCTTCCAGGCCGACCGCGGCAGTGCCGCCCGTCAGCTTCAGGACCGCGAGGTCCTCCCCGGAGCCGCCACGCTGGACGACCGACTGCTCGCCGCGCTCCGGCTGCAGCGGGCCGACATCGAGCGCACCGAGGCGGAGCAGAGCGGCGACGACGTCTACCTCCGCGAGATCTACGTCTTCACCGACCTGACCCGCTCGGCGTGGCGGACGGGCTCGACCGACCAACTCCGCCGGCTTCTGAACGAGCTGGAGAGCGTTCGCGTGTACGTCGTCGACGTCGGCGTCGAGGAGCCGATCGACTTCGCCGTCTCCGACCTCCGGCTCTCGAAGCACACGCTGGGCCGCGGGGCGGAGTTGTACGTGCACGGCACGGTCACCTCGGCCGCTCCGGCGGAGACCGCCCCCGTCGTCGAGGTCCACGTGCAGAACGAGCTGGGGCAGATGGTGAAGCAGGGGCAGCGGGCCGTCGACTTCTCCGACAAGACCGAGGACACCGTGCAGTTTCTCGTCCGCGGACTGAACGCCCCGGTCGCGCACGGGTACCTGAAGCTCGTCAGCAGCGACCCGCTCGTCGAGGACGACGTGCGGTACTTCAGCGTCCGCGTGGTCGAACCGCCACGGGTGCTGCTCGTCGGGCCGACCCGCGTCGACACGGTCTACCTGCAGGCGGCTCTCGCGCCGCCGGAACTCGTCGACGAGAACCGTTCGCAGTACCTGACCGACTTCGCCGACTACCGCGACTTCGGCCGGATCGACCTGGAGAAGTACGAGAGCGTCGCCCTCGTCAACGTGCCGTCGCTGCCGGAGTCGAGCTGGTCGAAGCTGCACTCGTTCGTCGAGCAGGGGGGCGGGATGTTCCTCGCACTCGGCAGCTTCGACGTGAACACGGACGCCGGCTACGTCAGCGAGTCGGCCGAGAAGCTGCTGCCAGGGAAGGTCGAGGCGTGGCGGCGATTCGGCGAGCCGGCCGTGCTCGACCTGACCAACCTGGAACACCCGTTGCTCGAGAGCTTCGACGACTTCGGCACCGACCTGATCTCCGACGTGGACGTCTACCTCTCGTGGGTCGTCGATCCGCACCCCGAGGCGAGCGTCATCACGACGTTCACGGACACCCGCCGAACGCCGGCCCTGCTGGAACGAGCCGTGGGACGCGGCCGGGTCGTCATGCTGACGACCGCCGTCGATCTGCCCCCGCAGGACGCGCGGCGGAACACCTGGTCGCACCTCGTCTACGCGCGGTGGCAGTTCCTCGTGTTCGCGGACCAGCTGTTCCGCTTCCTGGGACAACGGGGCAGCGACGTGTACGGCGTGGAGGCGGGCGATCCCGTGCTGCTGCCGCTGCCCGACCCGCATCCCGCGGAGTACGTGCTCCGCATGCCGGGCTTCGAGCAACGGCCCGGCAAGATCGCCCCGGACGCCGACCGGCTGGTGATCGCGGACGTGGTCAACCCGGGCCACTACGACGTGGAGTCCGCCGACGACGCCCTGCCCCTCGACCTCGGGTTCAGCGTGAACGTCCGCAGCGCGGAGACGCGGCTGCAGCGGCTGGAGAAGTCGGATCTCGACCAGCTCCTCGGCGAGGACCGGTACGCCCTCGCCCGCGACCTGGGCACGCTGGAACGTGAGGTCGGTCGCGGCCGTCCGACCGAGGTGTTCGGCATGCTCCTCGCCATCGTGATCGCGGCCTTCGCCGGCGAGCACCTCGTCGCCAACCGCTTCTACGAAGGCGACCAAGCCGAGGCCGCGGCCGCCTGACGACTGAACCACAGAGACACTGAGGCACGGAGGTCGGAAGGAGCACTCGATGCTGAAGCACGAAGAACTGACCGACCAGGTCATCGGGGCCGCGATCGAAGTGCATCGCGAGCTGGGCCCCGGGTTGTTGGAGTCGGCGTACCAGGCGTGCCTCTGTCGCGAGTTGAGTCTGCGGGACGTCCGCTTCGAGCAACAGGTGCCGCTGCCCGTGGAGTACAAGGGGCTGAAGTTGGACTGTGGCTACGAGATGGACCTGCTGGTCGCGGACACCGTGGTCGTCGAGTTGAAGGCGGTGAAGGACCACCACGACGTGTTCGACGCCCAGCTGCTGACGTACATGAAGCTGGCGAGGAAGTCCGTGGGCCTGCTGCTCAACTTCCACGTTTCGGTCCTGCGAAACGGCCTGAGAAGAAAGATCCTCTAGACTTGTCCTCCGTGTCTCTGTGCCTCCGTGGTTCCATCGATCCGTGAGTCTGCACTTCGATCCCATCTGGTCCTGGCCCGTCGTGGGCGTCGTGGCAGTCCTGCTGTTCGGGCTGGTGCTGCTGACGTATCCGCAGCGGGTGCGGCACCTGCCGGCGGGGCGGCGGCGGATGTTGCTCGGGCTGCGGCTGCTCGCGGCGCTGCTGCTCGTCGTCGCAGCGATGCAGCCGGTCGTGCGGTACCCGTCGGAGGAGGACGAGGACCCGGTGCTCGTGGTGCTCGCCGACGCGAGCCGCAGCATGGGCACGCCCGACGGGCCGGGCGGCGTCACCCGGCGGGAGGCGCTGCTCGCCACGCTCGCCGAGCACGACGCCGTCTTCCGCGACCTCTCGGACGACCTGGAGATCGTGCGGTACGACTTCGGCGAGGAGCTCAAAGCGATCGTCGAGGACGAGGAATTCACCGCGGAGAGCGAGGCGACGCGAACGGCGATCGGGACGGCTCTGGAGCAGGTGGCCGACGAACTCCGCGGCCGGCCCGTGCTCGGCGTCGTGCTGCTGGGGGACGGAGCCCAGCGGGCCACGCCGCCGGACGACGCCGACCCGCGGGACGTCGCCGAGCGGGACTACGCGGTCGCCGGCGTCCCGATCTACACCGTCGGGTACGGAGGCTCGGGCATCGGCGAGAACACCTTCGACCTCGCGATCGACGAACTGCTCGTCAACCCCGTCGAGTTCGAGAAGAAGGTCGTCCCCGTCCAGGCACGTCTGAGAGCCCTCGGGGCGGCCGGGCGGGAGCTGCGAGTCCGGCTACTCGTCGAGGACCGGACCGGGAAGCGGTTCGGCGAGTCGGGCGAGATGAAGCCGGCCGGGGCCTCGCGCACCACCACGCCGACCGCGGTGATCGTCCCCGACTCCAACGACGCGACCATCCCCGTCGAGCTCTCCTTCGTCCCCAGCCGGACCGGCGAGATCAAGATCGGCGTCGAGGTCGAGCCTGTCGAGGGGGAACTGAAGACGGCCAACAACGAACGGCAGACCATCCTCACCGTGCGCCGCGGCGGCGTCCGCATCGCCTACTTCGACAAGCTCCGCCCGGAGATGCACTTCCTGAAGGGCGTGAACACCGACGAGCAGATTCAGCTCGACTTCCGGCTCGTCCGCTTCTTCCCGAACGTCACGCAGCTCGAGGCGGAGTTCTTCGAGCCGGGCGCGTACGACGTCTACATGATCGGCGACGTGCCGGCCGAGGCGTTCGGACCGGAGAACCTCAGGCGACTGGCGGACCGTGTGCGGGACGGGGCCGGCCTGCTGATGACGGGCGGCTACCACAACTTCGGCCCCGGCGGCTACGGGGACACGCCGATCGAACGGCTGCTGCCCGTCACGATCGCCGGCCGCAAGCAGCCGCTCGACGCGGCGCCCGACCCCCGCTTCCACCGGCAGCAGCCGCTCCGCATGGTGCCCACGCGTCGGGGTCTGCAGAACTACGTCATGCGGCTCGACACGCCGGCGAACAACGAGGAACACTGGCGGAACCTCGCTCCGATGGAGGGGGCCAACCTGTTGGAGCCGCGGAACGAGGCCGTCGAGGTGCTCGCCGAGACGCCCGACGGCATCCCGCTGCTGTTTCTCCAGGAACTCCGGCCGGCCCGGGTGATGGTCTTCGCCGCCGACACCACCTACCGCTGGTTCCTGAACGGCTTCGAGGCGGACCACCAGCGCTTCTGGCGGCAGATGATGCTGTTCCTCGCCCGCAAGGAGCTCGAGGGGGACCAACTCGTCTGGGCCACCGTCGAACCGCGGAACTTCAACCCGGCCCAACGTGTCGAGTTGGAGTTCGGAGCTCGGGACGAAGAGGGAGCGGCGATCGACGGGGCGAAGTTCGAGGTCGAAGTGCTGGGGCCCGACGGCAAGAAGTCGAACCCGACGCCCCGCCGCCGCACCGACGGCGACGTGGCCGACTTCCTCGAGTCGAACGAGCCGGGCGACTACTGGGTGACCGTGCGTGCCGAGGTGGAGGGCGAGCGGCACGGAACGGCGACCACGCGGTTCATCGTGGACGAACGGGACCTCGAACTCGACAACCCCGCGGCCGACCACGGGTTGCTGCGCGAGATTTCCCAGTCTTCCGGCGGCTCGTTCGTGCTTCCAGAGGAACTCGGCAGCCAGTTGAAGCGTCTGTTGGAGGAGGGGCTTCAGGCCCGTGAGGCGATCAATCCCCCGATCGCGCTGCCGTTGTGGGACCGTTGGTGGTTTCTGCTGCTGTTCGTGGCGGTTCTGTCGCTCGAATGGCTGATCCGAAAACGCCGCGGCCTCGTTTGAACCGACGGCACGATCCGAGTCGTACCCCGACTCGCCCCAGTCGATACAATCCAGAGCACCGCATCCGCGACCGCCGACGACCCAAACCGACGGCGGTTCCCCGGACCGAGGACGCCATGTCGACGACCAAGAGTCCCCCGAACAGCTCCAGCCAGTACGTCGACTTCGACGAGTACGTCGACTACCACCTGCAGAAGGTCCGCGTCGGCGTGAAGACGACCGACGTGCTGACCGCGGCGGCCGGCATCGCAGCGCTCGTGCTCGGGTACCTGCTGGTGTTCGTCGTCTGCGACCACTGGCTCGTCCCGGGTGGCTTCGGCCAGACGGCCCGCGTCGCCATGCTGCTGGGCATCGTGGTCGCGGCGGTCGCCTGGGTCGTCTGGAAGGTCGTGCTGCCGGCCCGGCGGCGGGTGACGGAACTCTACGCGGCCGACATGATCGAGAAGGCCGAGCCGGAGCTGGCCGGCAACCTGCGGAACCTCGTCGACCTCCGCCGCGCGGGCCGTCCGGCCCCCGAGGCGATCAAGGGGACGATGGAGAAGCGGGCGGCCCTCCACATGACGGAGATCGACGTCGACGGGACGGTCGACCGCACCCGCCTGATGCACGTGACGTACGCACTCCTCGCGGTCGTCGTGCTGACGTGCGGCTACGTGCTCTTCTCGCCGAAGAAGGTCTCGACGTCGATCTGGCGGGCCCTCGCCCCGACGGCCGACGTCGGCGTCGCCACCCGAACCGAGATCCTCGAGGTGCTGCCCGGCGACACAGAGGTGCTCGCCCGCTCGCGGATCGACGTGCAGGTGGACGTCTCCGGCGAGGAGCCGGAGTCGGTCGTCCTGAAGTACACGACGGCCGACCGCCGGTTCGTCGACGAGCCGGTCGAGCTGCGGGCCGACGACGACTTCCCGAAGCGGTACCGCGGGACGCTCGTCGGCGAGAACGGCCGGGGCATCCTGCAGAACCTCGACTACCGCATCGAGGCGGGCGACGCGACGAGCCCGACCTTCACGGTCACCGTGCTGCAGCCGCCGGCCGCCACCATGCAGGAGGTCACCGTCACCCCGCCCGCGTACACCGGCCATCCGGAGAAGACCCGGCAGGGCGGGCACGTCGATGCCTTCGAGGGGAGCACGATTCGCTGGTCGGCGATGACCAACCAGAAGGTCGCCCGGGCCGTCGTGCAGTTCTCCGACGACGAGTCCTTCGAGCAGGCCGCGGAGGAGGTCCGCATGATCGTCGCGCCGGACGGTCGGATGCTGACCGCGACGCTCGACGAGTGGAAGCGACGCGAGGTCCGCGACCGCCCGCCCTACCCGAAGTACTACCGCGTGCAGGTCTGGAACGAGCGGGGCGACAGCGATCCCGAGCCGACCGCCTACCGGGTGAACGTCAAGCTCGACCTGCCCCCCGAGGTGCTGCTCGTCGACCCGGTCGAGGACCTCGTCGGCCCGCTCGCCCGCCCGGCGAACGGCAAGGTGCCGCTGACCGTCGAGGCGCGGGACGACTACGGGCTGAAGTCGATCCGTCTGAAGGTGCAGAAGCAGAACGAGACGATTCTGCACGAGCCGCTGACGGAGCTCGACCAGCGGGTCTACGTCCCGAACAAGCCGTACGTCTTCGACCTCGCCAAGCTCGGCCTGAAGCCGGGCGACGTGATCGAGCTGACGCTGCAGGCGCGGGACAACAAGGAGCCGCACTCGCAGGTCTCCCCGCCGACGACGCCGCTGCGGATCGAGATCGTGAAGCCGGCCGACCCGGAGCAGCTCGCCGAGCAGGCACGGCGTGACGACGTCCGCCGGCAGGAGCGAGTCGAACAGCGACGCGAGGAACGCCAGGCCGAAGGGGGCGAGGCGGCCGACCAGCAACCGGCCGACAGGGCCGAAGGTGGCGAGCCGCGAGAGGGTGAGGCCGGGCAACCCGGTGAACGCCAACCCGGCGAAGGGGCCGCGGGCGAGCCGATGGAGGGAGCCGCCGGCGGTGAGCCGCGCGAGGGCCAACCGGGCGGCGAGGGAACGCCCGAGGGTGCTCCGAACGGGGGCACCCCGGAGGCCGGCGACCGCCCCGACGGCCCCCGCGAGGGCGAACCGATGCCGAACGGCGGCGGAGCCGAAGGGACGCAGCCGCGCGACCCGGCCGGTGGTACCGACGAACGCCCGGCGGACGCGACGCCCAACGACGGAACCAGCGACGACGAGGTCACGCAGAACCTGCTCGACAGCCTGCTCGACGACGAGGAGAAGCTCAATCCGCCCGATCCGAAGCCAACGGGTGGTGAGCAGCCTCCACAGCCCGCCGATCCGAGTGGTGGCAACCCGGAGGGAGGCGAACGCGGAACCGAACCGTCCGGCGGGGAACCGATGCCCCAAGAGGGCACGGATCCCAGCGAGGGCACCGAACCCAACGAAGGAATGCAGCCGCGCGAGGGAACCGAGCCGAAGGGCGGCACTCAGGGTGGTGAGAAGAAGCCGGGTGAGGTTGGGCAACCGCCGCAGGGTGCGGGTCCGGACAACAAGCCCCCCCGCGACACCGAGGAGACGCTCGACAGCGAGTTCAACGATCCCAGCCAACGCAACCCGGACAACGCCGACCCCCGCGAGAGCGACGTCGAACGGCTCTTCAAGGACGACCCGAACGACAAGCTGAAGACCAAGGAGGACGTCGATCGCGAGCTCGACCGGCTTCGCAAACAGCAGCAGGGACAGCCGGGCGGCGAGAAGCAGCCGGGCGACCCGGAGACGCCCGAGGAACTCGAGAAGCAGATCGAGCAGCTCGAGAAGAAACGCGACGAACTGAACCGCCAGCCGCCCAACGGCGGTGAGGGGGAGTCGCAGCCGATGGACCGCGGGGAGCCGAAGGGTGGCGAGCCGATGGCCGGCGGCAGTGGCGAGACGTCGGGCGGCGAGCAGGGCGAGCCGATGGGGGGCGAGTCCGCGGGCGGCAACCAGCCGACGAAGGGCGGGAACGGGAAACCCGGCGAGACGACTCCCGACGGGAACCCGATGCCGATGGGCGAGGGTCGTGGCGAGAAGGGCCGACCGGGCGAGACGCTCGAGAAGCCCGAGGAGTTGAACAAGCCCGGCGAGGGCGAGGGAGCAGGCGGCAAGGAGGAGACGCTCGAGAAGATCGACGACGAGATCGAGCGGCTTCAGAAGCGTCGCGACAACGACCCGACGGCCGGCGAGCCGAAGAACGGCGACCCGGTCTCGCCCGAGGAGATCGACGAGCGGATCGAGGAGTTGAAGAAGCAGCGGGACGACGTCCAGAACGGGCGGCCCGCCGGCGAACGCCCGCCGGAAGGGGAACCGGAGTCACTGGAGAAACGTCCCGGCGACGGGGAGCCGCAGCGCGAACCCCGTGCGGGCGATCCTTCGGCGAAGGAGCAACTCGACCGCGAGATCGAGCGACTCGAACGGCAGCGGGAAGGCGACCCCCGCGGCGAGGAGCGGCCGGGCGACCCGCGCGGCGAGGAACTCGACGACCGCATCGAGGAGTTGAAGAAGGAACGAGACGACTTGGAGAACGGCCGACCGGCCGACGGCGATCCGACGGGCGATCCCAAGCCGGGCGAACCGATGCCGGGCGAGCCCGGCGAGGGCGCCCCGACGGAAGCGAAGCCGGGTGAGGGGGGAGAGCCGATGCCGGGCGAAGGCGGCCAGCCGATGGAGGGCGGGGAGCCGCAGCCGGGCGAGGGGGGACAGCCGATGGAGGGGGGACAGCCGGGTGACGGGCCGATGGGGCAGCCGGGTG
>JANQQW010000394.1 GCA_028284885.1 Planctomycetaceae bacterium | reverse complement strand
GCTCGAGCCTCCAACAGGCCACCTCGAATCGGTTCGCTTCACTCACGAGACGACTCCCCCGGTGGGTTCACGGCGGCCGGCACACGCGTGCCGGTCGGTAGCCGTCCGGACCGGACGCAGGTCCACCCCTCCACCTACTGCACGCCGCTCGGCGAGAACCTGTCTTCAAGCACCCCCGAGCCCACCCGGTTCGAGCCCGCCCGAAAACGGACCTGTCCCCTTTCCTTCCTCCCTACAGAAACTACCTCTATTCGTAATCCAGAAGGAGATCGACGACCCAGCATCCTCGGACGTGCGGCGCACCGTCCAGACAGTGCTCGACCATCGCCTCCGGAAACCCGCCTGCTGTAAGCGTCTCAGCCAGTTCCGGGACCCGCAAGAAGTCCCCCGACTCGTAGATCTCCCGCGCCAACAAGCGCACCGCCTCGTCCTCCTCCCCCGGCAACTCCACCTCGTGGGCCGAGAGATAGAAGATGTCGCGCACTAGGTGCAGTTGAGCCAGCGACTCCGCCTCGTACTCCGACCGCGGCACGGACCTCTCCGCGGCTGCAACGACGGAATAACAGATGCTCGACCCGTTCATCTCCCTGCCAACGGTCCACCGAACCGCGTGCACGAGCATACGCTGTTCGTAGGAGACCGTGGCACTCTGCGACTCGTCGACGGCTTGGTAATGCTCGTGCAGTTCAGATTCCGTGGCGCTACCGTCCGCGAACCGTTCGGCGCACTCGATTGCGCGTTCGTACAAGTCGGATAGCGAGTCCGTGCCCAACACGCGGCGAACGGAGGCGCAACAGAACAATCTCAGCTTCCTCTCTGAGGCGTCGTCCAGCCTGGCCATCAAGCGATGAGGCTTTGTCAGCGTGTTCCAGTCACTCAGTTTCATTTCTCACTCTCACTCCCACCACGCCAAGTCGAATTGGTCCTGATAACCTTCGCGGAGGTAGTCTGCCGAGCTCAGCTCCGAGTGGTCGTAGTCCCCGGGGCCTGTAGCCGTGATGAAATAGACCGGAATGTCCTCGCCGGAGTTGCTTTCCCGGGCGAATGCGCTCAGTTCGTCGTCACACTTCGGGCAAGGCCAGCGTTCGGTGTAGACCTCGAGGATGATCACACACTCGTCCGTTGGCAACATCGTGATGAGCAACTGTTCCGAATGGGACGGGGGCCCACCGGTCCCGACCGCAAAGCCGGACGCCGGGAGCCGAATTCGCGTCGAAGCCGAATCGCTCTTCTTCCTGTAGTAGAGCACGCCCAAGTTCTTCTTGCCAATGTAGAGGTCCGAGCCCTCTCCGGCCCCCTTTCGTTTGTCCGCGCCGGGCTTGACGTAGTCGGCCGTCCGGACCACGTCGACAGGCGTGAGCCGCGACTGCAGCTTCACTTCTCCCGCAGAGTCACCGGCACACGAGATCGCGTCGAGGTCGCACTGTTTGACGGCGGCGAGAACCTTGTTGAGTTGCTCGACGGCATTCTTGTAGGCCTTCTTCGCACTCGGTGCGACCTTGAACTTATTCTTGTCAACCGTGCCCGTTGCGTTCGCACTCGCCGAGGCGGCGGCCGCGCGGTCCCGTTCTCGCATGAGCGTCTTCACATAACGCTTCATGCTCTTATCCCCCAAGAGCGTCTTCAACTGGTCGTGGCAGGCCTTGTTGTCCGGGCTCTCGATGTAGTCGAGGAACTCCGACAGGGACATCTTCGGATTCCACTCGACGAACACTTCGCCCGTCGCGTCGGCTGCAATGCTCAGTTGATCCCCGGTCTTCTCGTTCTGTCCCTTGACCGGTGGGACCGGGGACTTCTTGACGAACGGCAGCTTGTTGGCGACGGCATCGACGATCTTCTTGACGAAGCTGCCGACCTTGGCGCCAATCTTCTCGACGGTGTTGCCGATCCACTCGCGGATGGCGTCGCCGAGGTTCCGGAGGTTCTTCAGCAGGCCGAGCTTCGTCACGGCGTCCACGAAGCGGGCCGTCGTCGTCACGACCTTCGACAACGCGAACTCAGTGCCCTTGGCGATCGCGGCACGGGTCTCCGCTCTCGACGAGAAGACGTCGATCATCCGACCGACCACGTGCTTCGCCGACTCGCAGGCCGTGTTCAATCCGTTCAGCAGCGAGACCACCAGCTCGACGACGTTCGCACCCGGGATCAGGGCCGCGATCGTCTTCGCGATCAGCTTCGGCACGATCTCGATGGCCATCTTCTGCAACTGCTCGCCCACCGTCGTCATCAGGTCGGTGGAGAAGAACGTCTTCACTGCCGCCTCGACGTCGGCGACCTTCTCGCCGATCACGTCGCGGATCCAGTCCATCGCCCCCTGCAGGCCCTTCTCGAAGAAGGTGTCCACGACGCCCAGCCCGGCCATCACGACCGAGAACGGAATCCCCGCCGCCCCCAACGCCCGAGCCATCAGGTCGGACACCGAGAGACCGAGGACGTCGAACGTCCCCTGGGCGATCTTCCCGAGGTTCCCGCTGGTGACGGAGTCCCAGAAGGTCTTCAGCTTGTCCACCGAGAACCCGACCGACTTCGAAAGGCCCCGAATCACCCCTTCGAGCCCGAAGTCCTTGACACCCTGTTCGACGCCGGCAACGAGATCCCCGGCGAACTGCGGTCCGCCCTCGAAGACCTTGCCGATCAGGATGTCGAACAGCTTCGGGATGTTCTTGAGGACGCTTCCGCAGTTCGAGAACAGGTCGTTGACCAGCTGGCAGACCGGCGTTCCGAATGCGTACTTGAGGACCGTGCAGAACGGGTCCTTCACCGACTCGGTCAGCTGACCCAGCCAGTCGAGCAGGATGCTGCCCGTCGACTGGTCACCGAAGTCGACGGCGACGTCCGTCTCCCGCCCCCACCACCTCGATATCTTCCGGGTGAGGCCGTCCTCCGACTTCGGCCGGTCGAAGTAGGAACCGTAGTCGCGCGTGATCTGGCTCCAGACCGTGGACGCGCGGATCTGTGTCTGCGTGGTCCCCACGGCAATGGGCAGACGACGTGCCACGTAGTCCCACTTGGTCGGTGTCTTGCCGTTGTCCTTCCACTTGATGAAACCGAGCGGGTGACTGAACGACTCGTAGTCGCCACCGTTCCGCTTCTCGGACTCGCCTTCCCAGACGACCTGCCAGACACCGGGCGCCGAGACCTTCTCCGCCACCATCTTCCAGTCGTAGTCGTACGTGGGCGAACAAAAGGTGTTGTAGTAGCCGAACGAGTAGGTGTCCAAGACGACGCGACGCAAGCCGCTGGGGTCGATCTTGTTAACCGGGTCGTTGGCGACGTACTTGTAGAACTCCAGCTCCTCGCCCACCTTCGGGTCCGGGCTCTGGAAGAGGCCGTTTCTCGGGTTGTAGTCTCGGTGGCGGGCGTTGACC
>JANQQW010000390.1 GCA_028284885.1 Planctomycetaceae bacterium | reverse complement strand
GTTCGGCGAGGAGTCGTGCGATCAGCCGGTAGGCCTCGGCGTCGGAGGCCTCGGGCGGGGCGTACAGCAGATCGACCGACATCCAGGCCCGGTGCTCGGCCACGATCCGACGTTCCCGCCAGTCCGGCGTGTACCGCGCCACGCGGTCGGCGTCGTCGAAGTACGACTCCTCCACGTCGTGCACGGCGAACAGCCAGTCGTCCCGTTTGACGAGGAAGTGGGGCGAGAGCCCGACGGCGTAGGCGGACTCGTTCTCGTCTTCCTCGGTCCCCACCTCGATCTGCCACGCCTCGGACGCTCGCACGGCGAGGACCGTGCTCTCCAGCCGGGCCGGTTGGTCCAGCAGCGCGACGAGCGAGACGATCGGCTCGCGTGCCTCGGCCGCGTGCGTCCAGCCGAGCCGCCAGGTTCCCACGGCGAGCACGGCCGCCGCGACGAGCAGCCCGACCTCCCGGAACGGGTCGGCGACGACGAGGGCCCCGACACCCGCGGACAACACGAGGCACAGGCAGGCGACGAGTCCGGCCGCTCGGGCCCAGCGGGGCCGCAGGACGACCGCGACACCGGCCAGCACGAGCGCGACGGACCCGACGGACTCGAGCGTGCCCGGCAGCCGACCGGGCGGGAGGAAGGACGTCAGCCCGACGACGAGGAACCCGGTTCCCCATGCGGTCGCCTCCGTCGCCGACGCCTTGCGTGTGCCGTCCATCAACTGCTCCCACGTCCGTGCGCCCTACCGTAGTCCCGGTTCGCGCAACGGTGCAAGATCCTTCTCGGACCATTTCGCGGGGCGGCCGCGCGGGGGGCGAAGCTTCCGCGCGACCGGGCTTCGTGCAACACTTCGTTCTCCGAGCCCGCCCGAGCCCCGTCGTGTCCTTCTTCGTCGTCGCGTCGCTGCTTCCCGCGTTCGTCGTGTCCTTCCTGGTTACGTCGGCCGTGCGTCGTGTTGCGCCGGCGTGGGGACTGGTCGACCAGCCGGCCGCTCGCAAGGTGCACGAGAACCCGACGCCGCTCGGCGGGGGGATCGGCATCTGGTGCGGCGTCGTGCTGCCGGTCGCGGCGGCGCATCTCGCGTGCCTGGCGATCGCGGGCACGAACGCCGTTCCGTCGTGGTTGCCCGACGAGGTGGCCGTTCACGTCGACGGGGTGCTGTACCGTTCCGGGCAGATGTGGGCGATCCTCGGGGCCGCGACGCTGCTCGCCGCGGTCGGACTCGCCGACGACGCCCGCCCCATTCCTTGGGGGCCGAGGCTCGCCGTCCAGGTTCTCGTCGCGATCCTGCTGGTCGCCGTCGGCGTGCGAGGGACGATCTTCGTCCCCGTGCCGTGGGTCGGTACCGTGCTCACGCTCGGTTGGATTCTCGTGCTCGTCAACTCGTTCAACTTCCTCGACAACATGGACGGGCTCTCGGGCGGCATCGCGTTCGTGGCGGCCGGGCTGTTCGCCTGCGTGATGCTCGGCTCGACGAGCGAGCCCCGCTGGCTCGTGGGCGGCGTGCTGCTGGTGCTGACCGGGTCGCTGGCGGGCTTCCTGTGCCACAACCTGCCCCCCGCCCGTATCTTCATGGGGGACTGCGGCAGCTACTTCATCGGCACGTTGCTCGCGACGACGACCGTGCTCGGGACCTTCTACGACGAGTCGACGGCGGGGCGGCACGTCATCCTCGCCCCGCTCTGCATCCTCGCCGTGCCGCTGTACGACTTCGCCTCCGTGATGGTGATCCGGCTCTCGGAGGGCCGCAGCCCGTTCCAGCCGGACAAGAGCCACTTCTCGCACCGGCTCGTGGAACTCGGACTGTCCCGGACGAACGCCGTCCGCACGATCCACCTGGCGACGCTGACGACCGGCCTCGGGGCGCTCGTGCTGTACGAACTGCCGGACTGGGCGGCCGCGTGGCTGGTGCTGGCGATGGTCGCCTGCCAACTGGGCCTGATCGCCGTGCTCGAGTGGCACGGTCGGGACTCGAAGACCGACGGTGACGTGCCGTGACTCGTTCCCGCACCGCACCGTCGGCCGGGCCCGTGGGTGCGGAGACGCTCGACGACCCGGTCCGGCGACTCTGCCGCATCGGCTTCGTGGCCCTGTTCGTGCTGCGGGCGCTCGTCCCGACCGAGGGGACCTCCGAGGGGAGCACGATCCTGCTCGCCCAAGGGGGGCTGCTGCTCGGACTGTTGTGGACGTGGTCCGCCCTGCGGGACGGGTCGTCGCGAGTGCGGCTGCTGCCGTTCGACTGGGCGCTGCTGTCGCTCGTCGCCTGGCAGGTCGTCTCGGCCGTGAACGTAGTGGTTGGCGAGGGACACCGGCGGGCGGCCGTCAACGGGGCGTGGGAGTGGGTCGCCGTCTTCGTGGTCTACTTCGTCGGCCGGCAGGTCTTCACCACTCGCGACGACGCCCGGCGGTTGCTGTGCGTGCTGGTCGGCACGACGGTCGCCCTCGGCGGGCTCGGCGTCTGGCAGTCGGCCGTCGAGATCCCGCAGTTGCGGGCGGTCTATCTCGCCGAGAGCGGTGAGTTCGACGAGTTGGTCGCGGTCCCGGCGGAGCGGCGGACGGCCGCGCAACAGCAGAGGCTCGTCGAACTCTCGACGATGTTCGCCGCCCAGGGGGTCCCGATCGACGGCTCCGGGCGGAAGGCGTTCGAGCAGCGGCTGCTCTACAGCAGCGAGCCGCTCGGGCGGTTCGCGCTCGCGAACACGTTCGCCGGCTGGTTGATCCCCGGGGTCTGTGCGATGGCCGGTGTGCTCT
This sequence comes from Planctomycetaceae bacterium, assembly GCA_028284885.1. Taxonomy (GTDB): domain Bacteria; phylum Planctomycetota; class Planctomycetia; order Planctomycetales; family Planctomycetaceae; genus JANQQW01. The sequence continues at coordinate 1,529 of JANQQW010000390.1, read as the reverse complement.
TCTTCGGGCTGCGTCGCCGGGCCGGTTGGGACAGGCTGGGGCCGTTGGCCGTCGGATTGGGCGTCGTTCTGGTCTGTCTGCTGCTGACCAAGAGCCGGACCGCCTACGTCGGGCTCGCCGCAGCCGGCGTCGTGGCGGCGGCGGTCGCCGTCCGTCGTCGTGAACCCGAGCCGCAGCCGAAAGGGGAGCCGAGTGGCCCGGCGACGTTTCGGCGGACGTGGTGGGTGGCGGGGGGAGTCGGGGTCGCCCTGCTGCTCGTCGGCGTGCCGGTGCTGTTCGGCGGGTTGGACGCGGCCGTCGTGTCGCAGGCGCCGCGGTCGGTCGCGTTCCGGCTGCAGTACTGGGGGGCGACGAGCGAGATGGTCCGGGACGCCCCGCTGTTCGGGACCGGTCCCGGCAACTTCCGGCAGCACTACCAACGGTACAAGTGGCCCGAGGCGAGTGAGGAGATCGCCGACCCGCACAACCTCGTGCTGGACGTGTGGGCGACGGCGGGCACACCCGCTCTACTGGCGCTGGCGGCCTTTCTCGTGGTCGGCCTCCGCACGTTCTCGCTGGCTGCGCGGGACGAGGCGATGAGCCCGTTCGCCCCCCGATCGACGGGCGCCGGCTGGGACGACTTCCGAACGGGGGTCGTGGTCGCGTTCGTCGGGCTGGCGGCGTGGCGGGCGTTTCTCGGTGAGTCGGAGTGGGCGGAACTCGGCGTTCTCCTCGGCGTCTGCCTGGCCGCCGGCTGCAGTTTCGAGCGGGTTTCCAACGGCGACCGGCTTCCCGTCGTAGTGGTGGGTGCGGGCGTCGCCGGCGTGCTGGTCCACCTTTTGGGGGCCGGCGGAATCGCGATGCCGGCCGTCCAGTCCGTCTTGCTGACGACCGTCGTGATCGTGACCTGGCAGCGACCGGAGTCCGTCGAACTGAAGGCCCCCCTGGCCGGGGTGCTCGGCGTGTGCGCCGGCGGGCTGTTCGTGGCGGGGCTGCTCACGGCGACCGTGCCGGTCCTCGGCTGCGGGCTCGAGCTGATGACGGCCCGGGTCGCCCAGATCGACGGCCGCCCGGACCTTGCGATCGACGCCCTGACGCGTGCCGGCGAGCGGGACGCGTTCTCCCCCGACGGACCGGACGCACGGGCCGACCTCGAGTTCGGGCTGTGGAAGGCCGCGCGAAGGCCGAGCCCGTCGCGGTTCCGCGAGGCCGTCGCCAGTCGTGAGGAGGCCGTCCGCCGTGATCCGTTGGCGGCGACGCGGCACGACACGCTGGCGCGAATGCTCGTCGAGGGGATCCAAACGACGGGCGACGTCGAGTTCGCGGAACGGGCGGACGCGGCCTTCCGCCGAGCCACGGAACTCTATCCGACGCGAGCCGCGACCCGGGCCGCCCACGCCCGGCTTCTCGCCGACCTCGGCCGACCCGCCGACGCCGCCGAGCAGGCACGACGGGCGCTGGAACTGAACGCGGTCAACGAACGGGAGGGGCACTTGGACCGGCTGCTCCCGGAAACCGACGTGGCACGCCTCCGACGGCTCGCGGATCCC
>JANQQW010000366.1 GCA_028284885.1 Planctomycetaceae bacterium | reverse complement strand
CCCGAACGCCGAGGGGACGACCGGCAACGCCCCCACGGGCGGGGGCAAGCCCCGCGGCGACCAGGGAGGCGACCCGAAGGCCGGCGACTTCAGCGGTGACCCGGCCGACCGGAACGTCGAGAACGCCCGCAAGGCGACCGAACTCGTGCTCGACAAACTCGAGCGGCAGCTCGACCGCGGCGAGGTCGACCAGGAACTGCTCGACCGCCTCGGCTGGAAGGAGCAGGACCTCCGCAACTACGTCGACCGGATGAAGGAGCGGTTCCAGGCCTACGACGTCGAAGAGGGGCGGCCCGAGACGGAGGCCCGCAAGCGGCAGTTCGAGGAGATGCTCCGCGGACTTGACTTCCGCTCGAAGGGCGAGAAGCGGACCGCCCGGACGGACCGCAAGCGAGCCGTCGAGGGCTTCGGTGGCAAGGTCAGCCAACCGCCGGCCGAGTACCGCGAGCGAGCCGGGGCCTTCGACCGGTCCGTCCGCGACCTCCTCGAACGGTCGTCGAGCAAGTAGCCGATTCGCTCGCCGAGGCCGGTTGGGGCTTGGGGGTTCTCCACGGCCGATGTACACTTCGGTTGCATCGGCAGACTTCGATGGACTCCCCGCCGGACGGCCTTCCCATGACCGCTCACCACACCGACCTTCGCCCCGTCGTCACCGCCGGGACCACGCCTCGCTACTGCGACGGCCACCGTCGCCGGGACTTCCTCACGCTCGGTGCGGCCGGTCTCGCCTCCTTCGGGCTGGGCGACCTGCTGCGGGCCCGGGCGGAGGCCAAGTCCAACGGGCCGGCGGATTGTGAGACGAGCGTCATCCTGATCTGGCTCGACGGCGGGCCCAGCCAGCACGACACGTACGACCCCAAGCCCGAGGCCCCCGCCGAGTACCGCGGGTTCTGGCAGCCGACGCAGACGAACGTCCCCGGACTCGACGTCACGGAGATGTTCCCGCTCCAGGCCCAGGTGGCCGACCGTTTCTCGGTCATCCGGTCGATCCACCACGACAACGGCGACCACTTCAGCGGTGCCCACTGGATGCTGACCGGGTACGGGGCCGGAGTCAGCGGCGGCCAGAGGGCCGGGAAGCACCCCGGCATCGGGGCGATTGCGACGAAGGTCACGGGCAGCCGGGCCGCGGGCGTGCCGGCCTACGTGGGGGTGCCGTACTCGATGAGCGTCGGCCTCCGGCCGGGTTACTTCGGCGCGAACTACCTCGGTGCGGAGAACAACCCGTTCGAGGTGGGGACCGACCCGAACCGGGACCGCTTCAGCGTGAAGAACGTCAGCCTGCCGAGGGGGCTCAGCCTCGACCGGCTGGAGAGTCGTCGCGACCTGAGTGCCGCGCTCGACTCGTTCGAGCGGTCGGCCGAGCAGACGGGCGTGGTCGACGCGATGGACCGGTTCGACCAGCGGGCGTTCGAGATGGTGACGGGTCCGCGGGCCCGGAAGGCGTTCGACATCGCCGCGGAGGACCCCCGGCTGCGCGAGCGGTACGGCCGCAACGCGTGGGGGCAGAGCACGCTGCTCGCCCGGCGACTCGTCGAGGCCGGCTCCACGTTCGTCACCTGCCACTACGGCGGCTGGGACAGCCACTGGGACCACCGCGAGCGGATGGAGTCGCATCTCCCGAAGGTGGACATGGCCGTCTCCGCGCTGTTCGAGGACCTCACGCAGCGAGGGTTGTGGGAGACGACGCTCGTCGTCGTGATGGGCGAGTTCGGGCGAACCCCGAAGATGAACGACGGCAGCGGCCGCGGCACGCCGGGTCGGGACCACTGGGGCAACTCGCTGTCCGTCCTCGTCGGTGGTGGCGGCGTTCAGGGGGGCCGCGTCGTCGGCTCGACGAATGCCAAGGGCGAGGTGCCGCACGACCGCCCACTGCGGCCCGGCGACCTGCACCACACGATCTACCACGTGCTGGGCGTCGATCCGTCGCTGCACTTCGTCAACCACTCCGGCCGCCCGGTCGCCGCCATCGACCACGGGGCCGTGATCGACGAGTTGTTCTGAAGCGTGCCGTTCCCCGTCCTAGACACCGCACGGCTGCGGCTGCGGCCGATCACGTCCGACGACGTCGAGGACGTCTTCGCCCTCTTCGGCCGCGACGACGTGACCCGCTACTGGGGCTTCGCGCGACTCGAGTCGGAGTCGGCCGCTGCGGACCTGATCGAGAGCATTCTGTCAGAGTGTCGCACGGGCCGGCTATTTGAATGGGGCGTCGTCGAGCGGTCTTCGACGCAGGACCGCCTGATCGGCACGTGCGCCCTCTGCGACGTCCACCCGCTTCACGCTCGCGCGGATCTGGGCTTCGCCGTGCACCCGGACTTCCAGAACCGGGGCTACGCCGGCGAGGCGGCCAGCGCGGTCGTCGAGTACGGCTTTCGTCAACTCGACCTGCACCGGCTGACGGCGGACGCCGATCCGCGGAACGAGCCGTCGCTGCGACTGCTCCGCCGACTCGGCTTCCGCGAGGAGGGGCACGTCCGCGAACACTACTGGCAGAGCGACGAGTGGCAGGACGGCATCCTGTTCGGTCTGCTCGCCAGTGAGTGGGCCGTGCCGCAGGACTGACGGCCGAGCGCGGGGTCGGTTGGGCACGCCGTGCGGACCGGCTATTGTGAAGGACTCGTGAAGTCTCGGGACCGACGATGTCGTACCGGTTGAAACGCACCGAGTCCGTGGCCGCCGGCGTGCGTCGCATCGCACGCGAGCAGGTCGAACGAGCGCTCGAGTTGCTCGCCGACGACACGGTCGAACTCGGCGTGGCTGTCCATCAGGTTCGCAAGCACTGCAAGAAGGTCCGCGCGCTCCTGCGGCTGGTGAGGTCGGGAGCCCGACGGGTGCAGCGCCGGGAGAATCGTGTGCTTCGGGACTTGGCCCGCACGCTGTCGTCGTCGCGCGACGCCGAGGTGGCGATTCGCACTTGGAACCGCGTCGCCGCGACGACCGGTGGCGACGGCTCGAAGTCGGCCGGTCCCCCTGAGGTGCTGGTCGAGGCGAACGGAGCAGGCCGGGAGTCGCCGGCGGACGGCACACGCGACGCGATCCGCGAGGCACGGACCACGCTGCTGAACCTGCTCGACCGTGTACCCGGCTGGCGCGTCGAGGGCCGCGGGCTGGAGGTCGTCGGACGCGGCTTCGAGAAGACGTACCGGCGGGCACGGCGGGCGATGCGACGGGTCGAGCGGACCGGGTCCGACGAGGACTACCACGAGTGGCGGAAGCACGTGAAGGACCACTGGTACCACCTGCGGCTGCTTCAGGGGGTGTGGCCCGAGGTGATGCGCAGCGAGCGCGACGAGGCCCGACGCCTGGCCGAGTTCCTCGGCGACGAGCACGACCTGACCGTGCTCCGCGAGCGGTTGGTTCGGCCGAGGAGGCGTCGCGGTCGCAACGCGAAGCCGCCGATCGAGGCCGAGACTCTCGCCTTGCTCGACTGTGAACGCGAACGCCTCCGCAAACGGGCCCGCCGCCTCGGCCAACGTCTGCTCGGAGAGACCGCGGCCAGCCGTCTCGCGCGGCTCGAACGGCTGTGGACGATCTGGCGCCCGAAGCGAAGGCGTTAGTCGCGGGTTTCGCTCTGACAAGTCGGGACCGTCCGACTCGCCGCCCCGGAACGCGGGCGTCCCGCCCGCAAGAACGTCGATCGACTGTGGTGCGGGCAAGACGTCCGCGGTCCGGGTGTTCGTCGATGCACGCGTGAGCGTGGCGCACTGCGTGACCGCCCGAGCGGTGCCGCCTACACTTTTGGAACGACATCGTCTCGCCAGCCGGCTTTCCGCTCTCCGCTTTCCGCTCTCACAATGCCCTTCGAACTCACCAGCGACTACGCCCCCGCCGGCGACCAGCCGGCCGCCATCGAGTCCCTCGTCCGCGGCATCGAGGAAGGTCGCGGCGACCAGGTGCTGCTCGGCGTCACGGGGTCCGGCAAGACGTTCACCATGGCGAACGTCATCGCCCAGATGCAGCGGCCCACCCTCGTGCTGTCGCACAACAAGACGCTCGCCGCCCAGCTCTACGGGGAGTTCAAGGAGTTCTTCCCCAACAACGCCGTCAGCTACTTCGTCTCGTACTACGACTACTACCAGCCGGAGGCGTACATCCCGCAGCGGGACATCTACATCGAGAAGGACGCCAGCATCAACGAGGAGATCGACCGGCTGCGGCTGGCCGCCACGTCGGCCCTCGTCAGCCGCCGGGACGTCATCGTCGTCGCCAGCGTGTCGTGCATCTACGGTCTCGGCTCGCCGAAGGACTACCTGGAGATGATGGTCCCACTGCTCGTCGGCGAGGAGATCGACCGCGACGACCTGCTGGTGAAGCTCGTCGACATCCAGTACGTCCGCAACGACCTGCAGCTCAGCCGCGGCCACTTCCGCGTGCGGGGGGACGTCGTCGAGGTCTGGCCGGCCTACGAGGAGTTCGCCTACCGCATCGAACTCTGGGGCGACGAGATCGACAAGCTCTCGATCATCAACCCGACGACGGGCGAGACGACCCGCGTGCTCCGCGAGGCGTACGTCTACCCGGCGAAGCACTTCGTCCTGCCGGCGGAGCGGGTGCACAACGCCATCGAGGAGATTCAGACCGAGCTCCGCGAGCAGCTCCAGAAGTTCGAGAAGGAGGGGAAGCTGCTGGAGGCCCAACGACTCTCCGCCCGCACGCGGTACGACATCGAGCTGATGGAGGAGGTCGGGTACTGCCCCGGCATCGAGAACTACAGCCGTCCGCTCGCCGGCCGCAAGCCGGGCGAGCCGCCGTACACGCTGCTCGACTTCTTCCCCGACGACTTCCTGCTGTTCGTCGACGAGTCCCACGTGACGGTGCCGCAGGTGCGGGCGATGTTCGCCGGCGACCGCAGTCGCAAGACGACGCTCGTCGAGCACGGCTTCCGTCTGCCGATGGCGCTCGACAACCGGCCGCTGCAGTTCGACGAGTGGAACCAGCGACGCAAGCAGACGATCTTCGTGACGGCGACCCCGGCCGACTGGGAGATCGAACGGGCCGAGGGCCGCATCGTCGAGCAGGTCATCCGCCCCACCGGCCTGATCGATCCGGTGATCCACGTCGTCCCCGCCCGCGGCCAGGTCCCCCACCTCATCGACCAGATCAAACAGCGGACCGAGAAGGGGGAGCGAACGCTCGTCACCACGCTCACCAAACGGCTCAGCGAGGACCTCACGACCTACCTGCAGGAGGAAGGTCTGAAGGTCCAGTGGCTGCACTCGGAACTCGACGCGATCGAGCGCGTCGAGGTGCTCCGCGAGCTCCGCGAAGGTCGCTTCGACGCGGTCGTCGGCGTGAACCTGCTGCGAGAGGGGCTCGACCTCCCCGAGGTCTCACTCGTCGCCATCCTCGACGCCGACAAGGAGGGTTTTCTACGCAGCGAGACGTCGCTCATCCAGACGATCGGTCGAAGTGCTCGGAACGTGAACGCGGAGGTCTACCTCTACGCGGACACCATCACCGAGAGCATGCAGAACGCGATGGACGAGACGAACCGCCGCCGCGAGATTCAGCTGAAGTACAACGAGGAGCACGGCATCACGCCGGAGACCGTCAAGAAGGCGATCCGCCGCGGCATCGAGGAGGAGATCGAGGCGAACCGCATCGCCCAGGGGGCCGCCGGGTTGGAGGAGACGCAGTACGTCACCACCGAGTACCTCGGGGAACTGGAGGCCGAGATGCTGCAGGCGGCCGAGAACCTCGAGTTCGAACGAGCCGCCCAACTCCGCGACCGCATCAACCTGCTGAAACAACAGGTCGGCCAGTCCGTCCCCGAAGGCCAAAGCCGCCCCAAGGAGTACGGCACCCAACGCGGCAAGCGCGGGAAGAAAGGCGGCAACCGCAGCCGCGTGCCCCGGCCGAAGCGGGGTGAGTGACTGCCACTGGCACACTTCACGCATTCTTCCCATGCACCCCATTGTGTTTCCCTGGTGAATGCTGTACGCATAGTACCGCTCGGGCTTCGCCGAGTTGAGCGGACCGCATTCACTGACGAGGGGAGCGACTCAGAATGGCCAAGAAGAAGTCTTCCAAGAAGGACAAGAACGTCGAACCGCAAGAGGACTCTCAACTCGAGGAGTTCGGCGGTGAGGAGTCGGAGACGGACTCCGAACTCGCCACGCTGACCGAGTTCGTGCCGCCCCCCGTGTTCGGTACGCAGTCGGAACAGTCGACTCTCCAAGAGTTCAGCGAGTCCGATGTCGCTGCTCTGGCCGACGCGCAGGACGCGTTGGAGGCGGAGTTGGGATTGTCGGCACCGACCTTCTCGACGCAGTCCGAGGGGTCGTCGGGCGTCGTGTCCGACGCCCTCGCTTTGGGGCCGTTCGGCCAGTCGAACATCGTGGGGACCGCGATCGCGGAGAAGGAACAGGGCCCTGGGCGGTTCACCGGCGAGCTCTCGATCGCCGTTCTCGTGCGGGAGAAGACGAGTTCGGCGGCCGAGGCCGGGGGGGCCCTGATCCCCAGCACGATCAACGGCATTCCGACGGACGTCGTTCCGGCCCCGATCGAACTGCAGGCCACCCAGTGTGGCGAGGCCTGCAAGTGCGTGTTGAACGGCCACATCCAAGCCGGCGGCACCATCGGGGCACTTTGCGTTCGGAGCGGCGACAGTCGCCTCTACATGCTCTCCAACGCCCACGTGCTCACGCCGAATCCCGCGGCACAGACACGAAACGGCAATCTCGTCCATGACGGCCAGGGTAGGACGATCGGGCAGACGATGTGGTGGTCCAACTTCGACACGGTTCGGGAGAACTTGGCCGATGCCGCCTTGGCGCACACGGCCTTCAGCCTCGTCGATCCCTCGCACCCGACGTTCCGGCTCTCGACCAACGTCGTCCCCGTCTCCGAGTACCGGACCGGCATGCGAGTCCAGAAGTACGGTCAGCGGACGAAGGAGACGTTCGGTACGATTCGTAGCTGGAGGCTTCGGACGTTACTTGAGTACGAAGGCTTCCGGAGGAGCTTCCGATTCCGTAATCAACTCTGGATTCGCGCTGCTAGTGACCCCTACTTCAGCAGGAAAGGCGACTCGGGGTCGCTCGTCGTCACGAGGGACGGACAGCGACCGATCGGCCTGCTGTTCGGTGGAGGTGGTGCCGACTCGGTCGCCAACCGAATCGTCGACGTGATGCGGATCTTCGGAATAAGTCGCTTCGTCAACCAGCCCGTCTAGACTTCGCACCCGGACCTGCGAGACTAGGGTGTTCACCGGTTCTTCCAGGAGTGACCATCCATGTCCGAGGTGAGCAATCGTCTTCTCGCAGAGATCGAACAGGAGATCGGGATGCTCGCCGGCGTCTACGAGATCGCCGGCCCGGTCTCCGAGGGGGATCGCAAGGTTCTGGTTCGCGCCGACCCCGAGCTGACGGAGTCCCAACGGGACGTCGTTCGGGGTTCGTGCGAACGGCGTGGACTGACGGCGGAGTTCGTCGATGCCGAGGGCCCCATGAACCTCCACACGCAGTAGTCGCAGAACGACAACCACGAAACACCGAAGCCTGGAGAAACCCGTGCGAATCACAGCCCTCGCCATCTGCCTCCTCGTGCCCGCCGCACTGCTCGCGGACGACGGCCCACTCGTTGGATTCGACCCGGGTGCGCCGGACGCCGCAGTGCTTGCCGGGGAACCGGGGGGGATCGACGCCACCGGAGACTCGGCGGACGACAGCAGTTCCTCGGATGACGGCGGAGTCGGTGTTGGAGACCCGGAGTCGGCCAAGGCTCACACGGCGCTGCAGACCAAGATCGAAGGGCACAAGTCCCGGATCGTCTCCGTTCTGCGGGACCTAGGTCGCGATGTCGATTTGTGCACTTCGATTCAGGGCGAGCCGCCTGCCGAGTTCGCGCTTCAGGACGAGGGCGACTACCAAGCAGCCCTCAGAAAACTGGCGAGTGAGGTCGTGGGGAAGGGGGAGGCAGAGATCTTCGAGGCGCTAAAGGATGCCGATCGCGTGGCGGCCAACCGGCAAGCCTTCCAAGATGTAAGTGCATATTTGAACAGAAAAATCGCACCGGTTCGGGCCAAGATCACTAGCCTTGAGGCGAAGAAGAGCAAGACCCCCAAGAACTCGCTCGCCCGCCTCAAGTTGTACGAGGAGTTGGAGGCGCAACGGGAGAAACTCGCGGAGTTGGAGGCGCAGCTTCCGAAGGCTCGCAAGAAGTAGCCGAGCACTCCCACGCCGCCAGGAACCAAGACGGCCACTGCAGACCCTGCAGTGGCCGTCTTGCTGCGCGCGCCAGCAAGCGGACGTGCAGGTTGTAGCGGATCCACTGCATCCACGACCACCAATCCAACTGAACGGACATTGCCGCGTCTTACCTGTCACGATCGTCGAAGACCGCCGCCGAAGACACCCTCGAACTCCTCTCGGAACCAACTTGGAGAATCGGGGATGCAAGGACTTCGTATCCTGTTCGGAACGTCTGTCGTTCTGGCCGCAGTCGGTGTTGCCGACGTCGAGGCCAGGGACTGGTTCCGACGCCGCTGTTGCTGCGAGCGCAAGACAGAGGACGACAAGTGTTGTGGCATGCGTCGCCCGCCTCGCAACATTCGCGTCTCGTTCCCGATCGGCTTCGAGCTGAACGGCGACCAGCCCTTCCCGCAAGGGCTCCTCACGCAGGCCGAGCAGAACGACGACCGGCTGAACGACATCGAAGAGGATCTCGCCGACTTGTACGAGTTGGTCGAGGAACTCGCGGAGGCCGTCAAGGAGAAGAACCAGGAGACCTCCGCCGACGTGCCCAAGGTCGTGAACCGGCCGGAGCGGGTCAGGAACGCTCTCGTTCCCACGCCCAACCCCAACTGACACGCCAGTCCGAACCCCAACACGTTTGCACGCCGTTCCACAGGGAGGGAACAACGACATGCGTCCGCTCTGCTTCATGCTGCTCAGTGCCGCGGTCACCTCGACGGCGGCTGCAGGTCCGTGGTCCCGGAACGGTGGCTGCGACGAAGACTGCGTCGAGTGTTGTCCGACGACGCCGCAGTTCCAGCCTCAGAACGATCCGCCGGACCAGTACGTGACGCCGCAGTTCCAGCCCCAGTCGGTCCAAGGGGAGTCGACGAACCTCGGGCTCCGCGGCGGCTCGATCAAGTTCCCGGAACTGACGATTCCGCTTCCCGTGATCCAGTTCCCCGCCGGATTCCTCAACCGCACCGAGTCACGAGCGATCCTCTCGCAGTCCGAGGTTCCCGTTCAGTCACGTCAGCCCGTTCGAGTTCAGTTCCAGCCCCAGAACAACTTCACACCTCAGAACGACGACCCGAGTTGCGACCTGTCCAGCCTCCGGGGCGGCCAGTACTCGCGTCACTTGGCTCAACGTGAGCAGCGGATCGATCGTCTGACAGCCCAGATCGGAGAACTGCAGGGGCTTGTCCGCACGCTCGCCGAGGCTCAGCGGAGTCAGCTCGTGGAGTCGCGGGAACCGTCGCTCGAAGGCTACGATCCGCGACTGCTCCGGGAGGTCAAGCAGACCGAGGAGCCGGTCGATGCTCGCTACCAGGACATGCGGGCGGAGCTCGACGAGATGAAGCAGCTCTGCCGGACGCTGCTGGCGGAGCGGCAGCAGTTGATGCAGGCTTCGCACCAGGTCACGCCGGCGACGCGAGTCGCTCCGGCGGCCGTTCGGTCGCCCGTCTCCACGCCGGTTCGCGAGGACGTGCCGGCCTGGTACGGGGACGACTTCGGGGCCGAGGCCTCCCAGCCGACGGCCGTCGTCACTCCGGTGCGTGCCGAGTCGCGTGAGGCGGCCAAGGTCGAGTTCGACGACCGCTACCGCTGGAAGACCGAGCAACAGGCCAAGCCGGTCGCCGACGAGTGGCAGCCGGAGACGACCGGTCGGGTCAAGCTGACGGCCCGAGGACAGTCGCCGGAGCCGGCTCCCAAGAAGGTCTCGCGGTTCACCCGCCTGAAGCAGTTCGTCCGAGGCAACTGAGCCTCTCGGACGCTGAAGGCCGACCAAGAACCAAGCCTCCGCCCGACACCATGTCGAGCGGAGGTTTCTCGTTCGTCACCGCTGTTCCTACCGAACGTCGAACTCGAACGGCACGAGGACCAGTCGCGGGTCGCTCTTCGTCAGCATCTCGATGAGCCGCGTGGCTCGCAGGTGCTTCGCGAGTGCCGGTGAGAGCGATTCCAGTTCCGAGCGGACGGCGCCGCGGAGGGACTCTTGGGCGAGGCGGCTGCGGCTCTGGGCTTCGAGGGGGCCGAAGAGTTGCTCGAATGGGCTCGTCGGCTTGGGGAGTTGCAGGCGGTCGGTCTCGGTGTCCGCGTCGATCTTCGCGAGTTCGCGTGCCTTGGCCACGGCGTCGTCCAGGGTGCCGAGCTCGTCGACGAGGCCGATCTCGAGGGCCTGCTGGCCGGTGTAGATGCGGCCGCGGGCCAGCTTCTCGAGCTTCTCGTACTCCATGCCGCGGCCCTTGGCGGCCTTCTTGGTGAACTGCTCGTAGATCTCGTCGAGCATGGCCTGCATGGCCTTCCGCTCGGTGTCGCTGAAGCCTGTCGTGGCGGAGAGCACGCCGGAGTTCTTGCCGCGGGAGATGACGCTGGTGGTGATCCCGACCTTCTCGAACGCCTTGCCGGTGGCGAGCTTGCCGCCGACGACGCCGATGGACCCGGTGAGCGTTCCCGGCTCGGCGAACAGGTGGTCGGCCCCCATCGAGATGTAGTAGCCGCCGCTGGCGGCCGTGTCGCCCATGCTGACGACGACCGGCTTGCCGGCCTTCTTCGCCCGTTCGATCGCCCGCCACATCAGGTCGCTCGCGAGAGCCGACCCTCCCGGGCTGTCGACTCGCAGGACGATCGCCTTCACCTTGTCGTCCTTGCGCGCCTTGTCGATCGCCGCGACGATCGTGTCGGAACCCATGGTCGCGCCGCCGAACAGGTCCGCACTGGACCGGCCTGGCATGATGGCCCCCTGGGCGTAGACGACGGCGATCTTCGGGTTGTTGCTGGACCCCTTGCCGTCCTCGATCCCCATCATCAGGTTCATGAACTTCGCGAGGCCGGCGAAGCCGCTGAAGTCGGTGTCGATCTTCTTCTTGCCGTACTTCGAGACGAACTTCACCTCGGTGCCCGGGTTCGCCTTCTCGATGAGGTCGTCGATCTCGTCGGCGTAGGCGAGGTGGTCGATCAGCCCGGCCTTCTTGGCGGCCGTCGCCGTGTGCGGGCCGGAGTCGATGATCGCCTCGACCTGCTTCGCCTTCAGGCCGCGTCCCTCGGCAACGTGTCGGGTGATCAGCCCGTAGTAGCCGTCGAGCACGGCGCCGAGCTCCTCGCGGAAGGCGGGGCTCATCTCGGTGCGGGTGTAGGGTTCGGCGGCCGACTTGTACTCGCCGACGCGGAGCATGTTCGGCTCGATGCCGACCTTGTCGAACAGCCCCTTGTAGAAGCCGACCTCGGCCCGCAGGCCGACCATCAGCACCATGCCGGCCTCGGGCATGACCACCTTGTCGCACGCCGAGGCGATCAGGTACCCCTTCGTGCCGATGGTGTCCGTGTAGGCGTAGACCGGCTTCTTCGCGTCCCGAACCTTCTTGACGGCGGTTCGCAGTTCGTTCAGCTTCGCCCAGCCGATGTTCGGGTCGTGGACGTGCAGCAGCAGGCCTTCGACGTCGTCGTCCTCGGCGACCTTGGTGATGCGGGTCACCGCCGTGCCGAGCGTCTCGCTGACGCCGCCGAACACGCCCGGCAGCTCCGGCCCCTCGGGGTAGTTCCCCTTCACGGCGATGTGGGCCCACTTGACGGTCTTCGTCTCCTCCTTGGCCGCGTCGGGTTTCTCGGCGTTCTTCGTGGCGGTGTCGTCCGCCCGGAGAACCGTGGGGGCCAGCAACGGCAGCACGAGCAGCAGCGAGAACAGGCGAGTCACGTGAGGTCTCCAACGAGTCGATCCGCCGCTCGAACGGCGACGGCGTGGGTCCGCGTCCAGTCCCCGAGTCTACTTCGCGAAACGAACTCCACGCAAAGGCCGGAACCGGCAAAGTCGCCGGAGGCCGACCCGCCACTCCCATTCACCGCGAATCCGTGCCGGCTTCCCGCTGGTGGGACGACGGGGTTGCCGATGCTTCGAGCCGTGTGCGACACTCGACTACTCGCTCTCTGCCCGAGAACCGGACTGACAACGTGATGGCTCGACTCTCCGCGTTCCTCCTTCTGCTCGCCGTCGCGGCTCCCGTACACGCCCAAGGGCTCGTCTGGAGCCTACCGCCCGACGGGACGTGGATTCGCTACGCCGGCGACTACCAGCAGGTGCTGTTCGACTCCACGAAGAACGCGTCGCTCTCCCTGACCGACGCGAAGGCGAGCTACAACTGCGGGGACACGGCCCGCGACTGGGCGAAGGTGACCTGCTGGAAACGCGAACTGACGGTCCGGTCCGTCGGCTCGCAGACCGCCTCCTACAAGGGGGAGGACGTTCCCTGCCGGTGGCTGGAGTTCGAACTGGTCACCGGTAACGTCCCGCAGGGGCAAGTCGGCATCGACCCCGGCCCCGTCGGCAAGCGGGTCGTGAAGGCCCTCGTCCCGGAGTCGGCCGTCGTCGGGGCGACCACCGACGCCCGCGGCATCCCGGTCTCCTTCCTCCCCGTCGTGAAGGGCATGGAGAAGGTCGGCGACGGGCAGGTCACGCCGCTCGTCGGCAACGTGCTGCAGCTGTACCCGACGTACTCGCTGCTCGCCTACTACCGCGACGTGCAGCCGGACCCGACCGCCGGACCGGCCGGGCTCGCACTCGACGTCGGCACCACCACGGGCGTCACCGGCGAGATCGTCACCGAGAGCCGGTCGGACCGCTCGACCAACACGGGCGTCTTCTGGCGGGGCGACAACGTCCCGTTCGGCGTCGCGAAGTGGCAGGTGACGATCATCCGTGAGAAGAAGGAGGCGACGGCACCGCGGAGCACGTTCCGACCGCGGGCCCGCATCCAGGTGACCATGGAAGCCGTCGAGACCGGAACGGACGCGAAGAGCGTCCTCGGCGACCCGCCCGCCGCGGCCCCGGCCGTCCCCGGTTTCTGAGCGAAACGGCCAGAGTCGGCCCCTCCGTACGACGGGCACTCCTGTCCGTCGCCTGCACGATTCGACCGCCGAACGGACTGCATCGACGGGCAAGAGTGCCCGTCGTACGGACGGCTCAGCGGCAGGCCTCGACCATCGACGCGGCGAACGCGCCGATCTCGTCGATCACGGACTGCCGGTCCGCCCCGTCGGACAGAGGCTCCATCCGACGGACGATCGCCGAGCCGACGATCACGCCGTCCGCCTTGCCGCGGAGCACGTCGACGTGCTCGGGCTTGCCGATGCCGAAGCCGACCGCGAGCGGCAGGTCCGTCTTCTCCCGCAGCCACGCGAGTTGCTCGCTCAGCTCCGGCGGCAGGTCGTCGCGAACGCCCGTCGTGCCGGCGACCGAGATGCAGTACAGGAACCCGCTCGCCGCCGCCACGATCTTCTCGACCCGCGCGGGGGGCGTCGTCGGCGAGACGAGCTGCACGAGGTCCAGCCCGTGCCGGCGCACGAGGTTGCCGAAGTCCCCCGCCTCGTCCCCCGGCAGGTCCGGGACGATCAGCCCGGAGAACCCGGCCTCGCGGCACTTCGTCAGGAACGCCTCCGGCCCGATCCGGAACACGATCGGGAAGGCCACCATCGCGACCAGCGGCGGCAGCGAGTCCGTGTCGAGCTCGGCGACCGTCGCGAACAGGTCGTCGACGTGGAACCCCCGGTCGAGTGCCTGCGTGTAGGACGCCTGGATGACCGGGCCGTCCGCGATCGGGTCGCTGTACGGAAAGCCGACCTCGACGAGATCGACGCCCCGCCGCCCGAGTTCCTCGAGCAGCGCCCCGGTCGTCTCGAGGTCCGGATCCCCGGCCGTCACGAACGGCATGAAGGCCATGCGGTTCTCGACGGACAGGCGGCTGAACGTCTCGGAAATCCGGCTGCTCTCGGTCACGTCTCACTCCGGCTCGATCAATGCGAACGCGAAGTGTCGCAGAGGACGGCAACCACGGGAAGCGTCTCGCCGACGACGACACCCGGCGGCCGTCCCTCAGGAGTCGTCACTCGGCGGAGAACCCACCAGGATCCCGACGACCAGGCCGAACAGCGGGGCGACGAGTGCCAGGGTTCCCGCGGCCCAGCCGGGCGACAGCCACTGGAACAACGCCACTCCGATGACGCCGCCCGCGATCGTCCCCCCGATCACGAGGGACGAGTCGACCATCATCGCAACGACCGACATGGCGACTGCGGCGAACGTCCGGAGCATGCTGCGGTCGTCGTCCGGGTCCGGGACGAGCAGCCAGTAGAGGGCGATCCCGGCGGGAATCGCGACCGCGACACCGAGACATGCCGCGACGCCCGCACCGACCGTGGTCGCCGCACCACCCCACGCGAACCACGCGACGAGATAGCTGAGCCCGCCCGCGACGACGGACGACGCCAACAGCAAGGCGACGCTGGTCGCAACGGCCAGCCCGAACAAGAGCACGCTCAGCGTCGTGCCCTGCTTGGGCGGCCTCTCAGGCGATTCACGATCGTCGTTCAATGACCCGATCCCGTGTTGGCGGCTGGCAGCCTCGCATGGATCAAGGCGAAACGAAAGCCGTCGGAGACTTGGCGGTGTTGGCCAACGCGATCTCCAGACCCACCGCTCTACAGCAGCATCAACGCGAGGATCCCGAGTACGACGACGAGGAACCACGCCATCCCCTCCAGCCTTCCCAGCAGGTAGAAGAGGCCGGCCGCCAACAGGATGGTGACGGCGAGTTGGGCGAAGTCGTCGATCTGGTACTCGCCGTCGAGCCAGAAGAGCAGCAGCGCCCCCACTCCGTACAGGACGGCCGAAGGCGTCCACTCCTCGGACTCCGCCGCGAGCCGGAAGCACCCGACGATCAAGAACAGCTTGACGATGCCGAGGATCACGTGGCGGCTTCCAATTCGGATCGAACGACAGCCACTCCGGCGGGTGGCACCGGCGTCCCGTCATCGTTCTGAACGCTCGCGTCGCACGCTCGACCGACGTTGCACACGAACCGATCGGAGCGATCACTTGGAGGGACAAGGAAGCCGCTGTTGCCGAGGGCACTGGCCGGAGACCATCGGCACCCGGCGTACGCCCAAGTCTCAGGAGCGTGACGGGGTCAGGATCGAGACGCCACTCTCGTCGCAGACGTACTCGAAGTCGTCTGGATCGAGGAATCGCGAAACGTCCTCCCGGCAGTCCGACTCCGGCCAGCGTCCGAACCAGATTCCACGAAACGTGATCGGTGCGTCGAGCTGGAGTTTCAGATCCGTGTCGTAGGCTTCGTCGTAAAACACGTCGCAGAGCCCCTTCAACGTGACGCTCAGTTCACCGTTCTCGTTCGAGACCTGAGCGCGACACTGGAACACGGGCGTATGCTCGAAGACGTAGAGCAAGCCCGAGGGGGTGACGTCGGTGTCGTGCTTCTCCTCCCATTGAGTCTCGCGCGGAGCCAAGTCGGTCCAGTGCGGGAACGCACGTTGTGGCGTCTCGAACAGACTGAGCGACAGAGTCGGTTGGTAGCCGTACCAAGCACCACCCGAGTTGGGAGCGCACTGAACTTCGAGGTCCCACTGCATCGAGTCCTCGTTGCAGTAGGCTTCCAACTGTGAACTCGTAACGACGAAGTCGAGATCGGCGATCCTCAGCATCTCCTACGCCTCTTCCTCGTCGGCTTGTTCGGACTCGTCGAGACCACCGCGAGCCACCCCGTTCCCCGGTGCGGCCGCCGCGGCCGTGGCCCCGTTGGTCGAAGGTTCCTCGCCGGAGAGCTTCATCAGGTATTCGGGGACCTCGACGCCGCCGATCTCCTTCAGGGTCTGGAGCATGGGCGGGAGGGTGCGGGACATGCCCTGGAGGAAGTTGGCGGTGCTGGTCTGGCCGTTGCCGCTGCCGTTCTCCCAGACGACGACCTTGTCGAACTTGATGTTCGAGATCGCCTTGGCGGAGGTCTCGGCGAGGTTGTCCATGTGCTCCAGCATGAGGAGTTGGAAGGCCTCCTGGGCGGAGCCGCACGCGGAGATGATCTCGCGGAGACCTTCGCCCTTCTTGGCGAGGATTTCGTAGTTGCCCTTCGCCTCGGCCTCGAGCTTGGCGAAGATGGCGGCCGCCTCGCCCTCGGCTTCGAGTCGTCGCTTCTCGGCCTCGGCCTCGGCCTCGACGATCGTCTTCGCCTTGCGGGCCTTCGCGGGGGCCTCGA
>JANQQW010000334.1 GCA_028284885.1 Planctomycetaceae bacterium | reverse complement strand
TTGGCAGCCGCTCCACCTCGAACGTCCGAGGCAACGCGGGCAGACTCCCGACGAGCAGGTGGTAGTCACGCCCCCGCCACATCGTCCCCTCCCCCCCGGACGACGGCCCGGAACCGCGGTCGCAGGTGCCGCTGCAGCAGACGGGCGACGGCCTCGTCGGACAGGTCGACCTCCACGTCCTCGTCGAGCAGCCGGACGCGCACGTCGCCGCCCGGTTCGTCGCCGGTCGAGAGCGTGACCCCGTCGCGCATGGCGTCGGCGGTGACGTCGAGGACCAGCCGCGTGAGCGTCTCGCCCTCGCGGTCCTCGGGGTGGTCCTGCAACTCCTCCTCGGTCTTCACGTGTGGCGGGAGCAGGACCTCGACCCGGCCCTCCTTCGGAACCGACCGGCCGGCGATCTCGAGAACCAGTCGTTCCAGGAAGCCGCGGTCGGACAGCGTGTGCCCGACCAGCACGCGGAGCCGGTCGCGAAGGCCCTCGTACACCTGGGCCTGCAGTCCGAGGACGGCGTCGCGGCAGGCGAGTCGCACGTCCTCCCGACCGGACTCGCGGAACGCGTCCGCCTCGGCACGGGCCTTGGCGAGCAGGGCGCCCGCCTCGCGCCGGGCCTCTTCGAGCAGCCGTGCCGCCTCGCGGCGGGCCTCCGCGACCAGCTGCTCCCCCTGTTCGCGCCCTTCCGAGACCCCCTCCTCTTTCAGGCGGTCGATCAGATCCTGCACGCCGGTCGTGCGGGCCTCGTCCTGTTGCTTCGCGTCGCTCACGACGTGGGTCTCCGTTTCAGACGGGCTGCGGAAGCCCGCCGCTGACGACGAGGGCGAAGATGAAGGCGAACACGGCGAACCCCTCCACGATCGCGGCCGGGGCGATCGAGAGACCGAACACCTCCGGCTTGTTCTTGCTGGCGTTGATCGCCGCGGCACAGCACGAGCCCTGGAAGACCGCGCTGAACAACAGCGCGAGCCCGGACAGCATGCCGAGGGCGAACAGCCCGCCGGCGGTCGCCGGCTGCATGGTGAGCGTGGTCCCCCCCTCGGGCGTCGCGGCCCCCTGCAGCGTGAACATCACGACGATGCCGTAGATGATCTGCGAGGAGGGCAACGCCGAGACGCCGACGAACCGCCCGTAGCCGCTCTCGGCGTCGAGCATGGCCCTGCAGGCCGTCATACCGGCCCGCGCACAGCCGACGATGCTGCCGACGGCACCGAGCGCCGTCGGCGCGTACACGCCGGTCCAACCCATGAGTGAGACGAAGAACTCGTTCATGTCGGATTCGTTCTCCTCGCGAACGGCCGGAAGGGGTGTCCTTCCTCCGTCAGGCTCCAGTTGAAGAACTCGATGCAGTTCAGACGCAGACCGTGCACCACGCCGCTCATCACGGCGAGCGCGAGGTTGAGGGAGTGGCCGACGACGAGGACCAGCAGTCCCAGCAGCAGCCCGGGGCCGCCGTGTCCCTCGTGCCCGCCGCCGAGGGCGAGCCGGTTGAAGGTCGCCGCGAGCTGGGCACTTGCGAGCCCGAGCGCGAACAGCCGCAGGTAGCTGAGCACGTCGCCGAACGCGTTCGTGATCCTCGTCAGCCCGAGCAGACCGTCGAGCACACGCCCGAGCAGGTTGCCCGCCGACAGTGGCCACACCGGCCGCCGGCTGGAGAACAGGAACACGACCGCCAGCCCGGCTGCGATCGCGGTCGGCGCCGCACGGTCGACTGCCGCCGCGGTCTCGGCCGACGACAGCCCCGGGGCCAGGTACAACGACCACCCGGCCAGCAGGGCGACCACCCAGCCGAGCGGTGCCGGCGAACGTTCCCGCCGGGCGGTCACGAGGTTCGCAAGCACGAGGTGCAGCACGCCGATCGTGATCGACACGCTCATCATCAGGTCGTAGTCGTTGACGTCGAGGACGCGGACGGCGGCGAGCGGCGAGCCGGCCGGGGGCGTCCACCCGAAGTAGCTTCCGCAGAGCAC
>JANQQW010000320.1 GCA_028284885.1 Planctomycetaceae bacterium | reverse complement strand
CGACGACGTCGGGATGCTCGGCCGCGAGGTTCTTCCGCTCGCCGACGTCGGCGCCGGTGTCGTACAGCTGCACGGGGTGCGGCGAGGGCTCGCCGACCGCCGCATCCCGTCGGCCTCCCTTGCCCTCCTTCCACGGGTAGAACTTCCACTTGCCGGAGCGAACACACCCCGGCCCGTGGGCGAGGACGTACGCCTCGTGCGGGCTCTTCGCCCCCTCCTCGCCGGCCATCAACGGCCAGACGTCCTTGCCGTCGATCTTCCGCTCGGGCAGTTCGCCGCCGCAGATCCTGGCGAGCGTCGGCATCATGTCGATGGTCGCGGCCACCTCGTGGCAGACGGTGCCCGCCGGAATCCGGCCGGGCCACCACATGACGGTCGGCTCGCGGATGCCGCCGTCGTACACGCTCGCCTTCTTGGCCCGCAGCGGCAGCGAACTCCCCACGGCCGCCCCGTTGTCGCTGGTGAAGACGACCAGCGTGTTCTCGGCGAGGCCCGTCTCGCGAAGCGTCTCGAGGATCTCGCCGACCGACCAGTCGACCTCCTCGATGGCGTTCCAGATCAGCTTCGGCTTGCGGTTCTCGAACTCCTTCGAGACGGCGAGCGGCAGGTGGACCATGGTGTGCGGCAGGTACAGGAAGAACGGCCGGTCGTCGTCCTTCTTGATGAAGGCGATCGACTCCTCCGTGTACCGCTTCGTCAGCGTCTTCTGGTCGGCGGGGTACTCGACGATCTCGTCGCCCCGCATCAGCGGCACGTCGTTCCGCCTCTTGTGGCCGGCGAGCACCTGCTCGCGGGTGAGGCCGTTGCGGATCACGGCGTTCTCGGCGAGGACGTTCGCGGGGTCGATCCACATGTCGTTGCTGTAGGGGATGCCGAAGTAGCTGTCGAAGCCCTGGTCGGTGGGCAGGCAGGGGTGCAGGTGGCCGAGGTGCCACTTGCCGACGCACGTGGTCCGGTAGCCGGCCCCCTTCAGCATCTCGGCGAGCGTGACCTCGTCCGGGTGCAAGCCGTTCTTGCTGTTGGGGAAGAGGACCGGGGCCATGCTGAGCCGGCGGTAGTGACAGCCGGTGAGCAGGGCCGTCCGCGAACCGGAGCAGACGGCACACCCGACGTAGAAGTCGTCGAAGACACGGCCCTCCTTCGCCATCCGGTCGAGGTGCGGCGTCTCCGGCCCCTCCGCCCCGTTGAAGCCGACGTCCCCGTAACCGAGGTCGTCGACGAAGATCAGCACGACGTTCGGCTGGTCGGCCGCCGCCGTCGGGAGGTGGGTCAGCGCGAGACAGGCGACGGCGGCGAAACTCAGCAGGCGAATCATCCGGGACTCCTCGTACGGTGCTCCCCGAAGATACCGAGACGACGAGGCGAATTCGCCTTCGTGATCCCCGAATCCCACTGGCGAAGGGGGCGAACGCGAACCGATCGAAGGGAGACGTGTCCCAGTTGGAGCGGGCGAGGCCGCAGCTTGACACGTTTCGGCGGCACTGATAGCTTCACCCGCTCGGTCGCCGACCGACCCACCGGGGGATTAGCTCAGTTGGGAGAGCGTCTGGCTGGCAGCCAGAAGGTCAGGGGTTCGAGTCCCCTATCCTCCACTCGCGTACACTGCATCGCCTCGCGAGCAGTCGCAAAACCCCGCAATTCGCGGGGTTCTTCTTGCGCGGTCCCGTCGGCTTGCGAGTCGATGCGAGCTGATTCCGCTCCTGACTGCATCGGATTCTGCAGCGCGGTCGGTGCACTTGTGGCCTGCCTGAAGTGCGATTCCGTCGTCTGCCAGTAGTGCCGTTCGGCGACCGCCTGTGTGTGACCCATCCAAGCTGCGGCGACGTGGGCGGGGAATCGTTCAGCCAGCTCAGTCGCACGCGATGCTCGGAGGTTCACGAACGTCTTTGGCCACGGTTCCATCCCTGCCCGGGTAATGATCCGATTGGCGTGAGTCCGCCAGTTCTTCGCCGACCCACGATGCCGCTCGATCAGGTGGTTGGCCCCCTCGTCGGCTTGGTCGAATGCCGCCTCAACGAACGGCCGTAGTTCGCTGAACAGCGGCACAAGCCGGGTCTCGCCACCGGCATGGTGCTCGGTCTTCGGCGAGTGCACGAGGATCGTTCCCTCTGCCCAGTTCACGTCTTGCCAGCGGAGGGGCAGCACCTCTGATGGGATGCGAAGGCCGCCGAACCGGGCTAGGGCGAAGATCAGAGCCCACTCAGCGTCTGGGGCATGCGCAATGACCTTGGCGATGCCGTCCTGCGTGATGAACCTCTGCCGTCTGGTGTTGGTCTGAGAGGCGGACTTGAGCTCTCGGAGCGGATTGGTCTGGAGCAAGCCCTGCTGGACGGCCGCTTCAAGGAATTGCTTGGCAAAGCCACACCGTTTTCGGACCGTCGCTTCCGCCAACCCCTCTCCCACAAGATGGAGCCGCCACGATTCGGCATCACCGCGAGTGATCGACCGCAGCGACCTGTGCTCGCCGAAGAACTCCACAAGATTGCGTCGGGTGTGCCCCCAGACCGTCAGCGTCGCCGGCTTCACGTCGACCCGCTTACGTATGTAGCCATCGACGAACGCCGCCAGCGTCGTCGTCCCACGAGCCTCCACAAGCCCCACCGCAGCGAGTTTGGCGTGCAGCGTGTCGTCGAGCGTGCCGACCCAGCGGGCCGTGTCGTCGTCGACGGCGTGCCCTGCGAGCTTTGCCGCATTCAACCGCTCGACCCGTAGCTTCACCGACTCTGCAAGCTTCATGGGCACCTTGCCCAATCGGAGGGTCCGACGCCGTCCATCGCTGCCGACAAACTGAATCATCCGGCGGCCGGACTGCTTCGAGGTGCTGATACTCGCCATCTGCTCGCTCCCTGTCGCCGCGTTCCTACCCGACCGTACCGACAAGTACGGATCAAGTGTGTCCGTCTTCCGTACTCGTCGAGTGCTCTAGCCGTCGTTCGACGAACGCGGCCAGGTCGCTCGGGCGGTAGCGCACAAGCCGCCCCAGCTTCACGACCGGGATCGGCCCCCGCGGGCTGGTGAGGCTCCACAAGGTCCGCTCCCCACAGGCGAGCGCCTGCGCTGCTTCGCGTGCGGTGAGCAAGATTGGCTGAAGATCGGTTGGCATCTGTGTCGCTCCGTCGCTCGTCATGAAGGCGAGTCCTCGTTCGGGTTGCGCGGGTTTTTTCCATCGAGAACGCCAAGAGGAAGGGACTTGGCGGCCTTTCCACCTGATGGCGCGGAGCCCCTTCCAAAACGGGGAACATCGCCAAGATCGCCAAGATGATCGTTCTAGGGCTGTTCGCTGCGTTCATCATCTCCGGGCAGTTGCCACCACCACTCGTTGGCATCCTTGACGCTTTGGACGCCAATCGCCCGCTTCGCCCTGTCAACAGTGCGTCTCTTGAACCCCTGCTCCTCCCAATCTTGTTGCATGTCAGTCGCTCGTCGGGGACCATCGGAAAGCGCCTCGCGCAGCCACTCGGCGACCTCCTCGCGCTCGCGCGGCTTTGGTCCGCGTTGCCGGATCACGCTCTCCGCGCGCAGTGCGTCGTCAGCACTCATCGTCACGGCTTGACGTTGCCAGTCGATCCGAGGAGGGTCGCCTCCGATGCGAAACGCCAGTCCCGTCGACTCGGGTGCGATGTTGCTCTTGCCCGCCAGAAAGTAGCGGAGGTCAGGGTCGGCGCGTTCGCGGGAGACGTGCCAGACCGCTCTTGCGATTCCCGTGAACGCCCTGCTGCCGATTGTCGTGTCGTCAGCGTGTTCGGCGTTCGCCTTCCGACGGTGGGCAACAACAAGCACTGCTACCCCGAACCGTTCAGCCAGCGACGCCAACGGGGCCAAGACGGCCCGCACTTCATTGTCGCGATGGGCGTCCGTACGCCCCAAATAGCTTCCAATCGGATCGACGATTACGACACGACAGTCGCTGATCATTCGGAGCGACTCTTCGATCACGCCGAGATCGAACAGAGTGACGCACCGTTCGCCCCCGTCAGTACGTACCGCCGACAACAGATGCACTCGGCTCACATCCGCCAGTGCTGCATCGAGACGCGGTCGCAGCGTGTCATGTGGGTCGTCCTCGGCGGAGAGGAGCAGGACGGCCCCCGGTTCGCAGGGCCTCCCGTCAGGGAAATCGCGTCCGGCGGAGACCCTGGCTGCGAGGTCCAGCGTGACCAACGACTTCCCCTCGCCAGGCCGCCCCACAATCAGCGTCAAACGCCCGCGTGGAATGCGCCCTGGCCAGAGCCACAAGACTCTTCGCGGCTCCACATCGGCCATGCACCGGACGACGCCGTTCTTGCGTTCTCCTTCGCCGGACTGCGTCCCGCCGCCATCGGTCGGCAGAATGATCGGAGCAGCCTCAACCAGAGTCTCGACGTTTCCTCGCAGTTGTTCCGACTCCACCGCATCGTGCATATCAACCCAGTCCGCGATGTCCCCCTTGTCCGGCAAATGTGGCAGCTTGACGATGCGGACATGTGCTGGCGGCTCGAGTGCGTGCAGCAGAGCAATCGTGTCAGATGCATATGCCTCCCCAGCGTCATCGTTGTCGGGGAGGATCACGACATCGCGTCCGGCGAGCGGCGACCAGTCCGTCTTGCTCGCTGCTCTACTGCCGCCAACAGATGTCGTCGTGTTCAGCCCAATGGTCACACCAGCATCGGCTGCCTTCTCTCCCTCGACGACGTAGACCAGCCCTTGGTAGTCAGCCAGTTTCGGCAGCCGGTAGAGCGGCCACGGCGAACCCAAGAACGCGATCTTCCAGCCCTTCCCGTTTCGGGAGACCGGGCGTATCGTCTTGCCGACATCCGTATCCCAACGCCCGACGACTCCCACCACATCCCCATTTGCGTCTCGGTAGACCCACACTCCCGTACGCTTGCCGAGTTGATCGAGCGCTGTGAGCGCCAACTCGGCTGTGGGGAATGTCCTCGACCTGTGTACTTTACTTGTGCCGTGTGACTTCGTTGCGACCGGCTGCCGATCGTCGTCTGGCATCAAGTCGGACATTTTCAACCCGAGGGCCTCGACCACTTCTGAGGTCGAACAGCCAGCGTGGCAGTACAGCAACACCCCACCTTCGTCCCCAGCGGAGACACTGAGACTCGGCCGCTTGTCTGTGTGCGCCGGACAGCAAGCGACGTAGCCGCCTTCGACTTCGCGCACTCCGCTCAGCTTCGCGACGATCTCCTGCAGCTTCATCGCTCGCCTCCGTCTCTTTCGGAGGCATCGCGTTCGAGCCAGTCCAGCAACCACGACCCGCGATAGAGCAGCGTTCGGCCCTGTCTCGAGTAGCGCAGTCGTCCATCGCGTCGGGCACGGCTCAGCGTCGCGGTGGTCAGGCCCAGTGCAAGCCGAATGTCGCCATCCGTGTAGATGGCATCCGGTTCGATCAGCCGGCCCCAGATGTCCATTATTCGCCCTCCGATCGCGTGAATGCGTTTCGGAGCGAACCTACTGGGTGTGTCGGCGGATGGGCGCGGTTGGCGGGGCTTGGCGGTTTGCGTCGGTCCGCCTCGCTCACTTCACAACACGATCTGCCGGGAAGCGCTCGGGGAGATCACGTTTTGCTTCCTTGATGAGCCAAGGGCGAACACGATCCCACCGCCATTCGTGTGCCTTGCCGCCGCCGCCCTCGATGTCAGGCATTGGGAACCCCGTCTTCTCCCGTTGCCACCGTTCAAGGGTTCTCTTGCTCCTCCCGATGATCGCGGCAAGCTGGTCGAGCGTGACAT
This sequence comes from Planctomycetaceae bacterium, assembly GCA_028284885.1. Classification (GTDB taxonomy): domain Bacteria; phylum Planctomycetota; class Planctomycetia; order Planctomycetales; family Planctomycetaceae; genus JANQQW01. Next base: position 38,383 of record JANQQW010000320.1, on the reverse strand, counting down.
ACTGGTGAACCTCGTCACCGCCAGCAGATGACTCGTCCAGAGCTTTCTCGACCATCGAGACGGCCTGCGGATCGGCTTCTCCATCGCGCATGAGCCGGTCTTCAAGTGTTGTCCAATCTCGCGCGATCGGGCCGCCGTAGCGCCGGATCGCGTCATGCAACTCTGTTTCGTTGCAGCCGGAGAGGATCATGCGCACGATGACCGCCGCAGCGTTGTCCTCGGGAACGTGTCCGACACACTCCCACAGTCCTTGATCTTCGATGACGCCGGCCAGTCGGCGAAGTCGATCGATCCACACGTCTCGCAACCGACGCGCCTCCTGCTCCGGTGGATCAAGCTGGTACTTGCCGTCGGGTGCTTGTCGTGTGGCGATCCCAGCCGCTTCGCAGAGCCGTGGGTACGCCGCACCGCTCCACGGATTCGCGGCGTCGAGAGCATTCCGCAAGTCGGTGATGCGAGCCGCATGGCCCGCCCCCTCAGCGCGCTCAGCCGCCTCGCGTTCGAGGCGACCCTCAACACTGCCCCACTGGTCATCTGCCATCGCCCCGGCCCTACTCGCGGCGTCCTACGGAGCGAGGAGCGAACGCGGGAAGCCGGGTAGGACGGCCGGCGTTCGGGAGCGACCCTATCCCGCGTCGCACGACCAGTCTTCCGGCTTCGATCACGATCGTCCAGCCGACGCACTGTTCGGCTGGTTCTGGTGCATGGGGTTTCCCCAGTGCCTCCGGCGTGAACCCTTGTGCGACGCCCTCGAGTCTCGTGTGATGCGGATCCACTATCCGCCAGAGCGCCCGGTCACACGCATGCCGCCGTTGTCCCACCGCGAGATCGCCAACTTCATCTGGAGCATCTGCAACCTGCTCCGCGGGCCGTACAAGCGGAACGAATACCGCAAGGTCATTCTGCCGATGACCGTCCTCCGGCGATTCGACTGCCTGCTCGCGCCCACGAAGCAGGCTGTGCTCGACGAGGCTGAGAAGCTGAAGGGGAAGCCGGACTCCGTGGTGCGGCACAAGCTGCAGCAAGTCTCTGGGGCAGCGTTCTACAACACTTCAAAGCTCGACATGCCGCGGCTGCTGGACGATCCGAACCAGCTCGCACCGAACTTCAACAGTTACATCGCGGGCTTCTCGCCGAACGTGCGGGACATCATCGACCGCTTCGGCTTCGACACGCACATCGCCCGCATGGCCGAGAAGAACCTGCTCTTCGAGGTCGTGAAGGCCTTCTGCAAGCCGGAGATCGACCTCTCGGCAGAGCGGGTCGACAACATCCAGATGGGCTACGCCTTCGAGGAACTCATCCGAATTGGGGCGGAACAATCTAATGAGGAGGCCGGGCATCACTTCACTCCGAGAGAGGTGATCCGGCTGATGGTCAACCTTCTGCTTGCGCCTGAGCAGGACCTGCGACGCAGCCACGTCGTGAAGACAATCTACGACCCGGCCTGCGGGACGGGTGGGATGCTCTCGGAATCCGAGAAGTACATCCGCCAACTCAACGCCGACGCGAATCCGCACCTCTACGGGCAAGACGACAACGACGAGGCTTGGGCCGTGTGCAGGGCGGACATGCTCATCAAGGGGGACTCGGCCGAGAACATCATCCTCGGTGACACGTTCATGGCGATGGATTCGACAGAAACGCGAATGGCGAGCGATTTCGCTTCGATTACATGCTGGCCAATCCGCCTTTCGGCGTGGAGTGGAAGAAGCAGAAGAAGACCATCGAGGACGAGCACGCGAAGCTCGGCTTCGATGGCCGCTTCGGCCCCGGCCTTCCGCGGATCAACGACGGAGCCCTGCTGTTCCTGCTGCACATGCTCTCGAAGATGCGGAGCCCGGACGACGGCGGCAGCCGTGTCGCGATCGTGTTCAACGGCTCGCCGCTCTTCACCGGGGATGCCGGGAGCGGCGAGTCCGAGATTCGCCGCTGGATCATCGAGAACGACTGGCTGGAGGCGATCGTCGCCCTGCCCGAGCAGCTCTTCTACAACACCGGCATCGCCACCTACGTCTGGGTGCTCACCAACCGCAAGGAGGACGAGCGGAAAGGGAAGGTCCAGCTCGTCGACGCCCGCAACTTCTGGATCCCGATGAAGAAGAGCCTCGGGAACAAGCGAAGGAAGATCGGCGACCCCAGCGACCCCGGCTCGCCGAACGACCCGGACCACGTCGGTGAGATCACCCGCCTCCGCGGCAACTTCTCCGACGGCGAGACTCACGAGTTCACGCTGACCGACAAGAAGGGACAGCCGGTCACGAAGGAACTCGTCGTCAGCAAGGTCTTCGACAACGAAGACTTCGGCTTCCACAAGATCACGGTCGAACGACCGCTGCGACTGAACTTCCAGGCGAGCGAGGAACGGATCGCCCGCATCGAGGACGAGACGACGTTCGTGAACCTCGCGAAGAGCAAAAAGAAGCAGGAGGCCGCGCGGCGGAAGGAGATCGCGGCCGGGGAGCAGCGGCAGCAGGAGCTTCGCGACTTCCTCGCGAGGTTGGCAACGACGACCGAGGGGCAACTGTACCGGGATCGGACGGCGTTCGAGAAGGCCCTCAAGGCCCACGAGAAATCGGCGGGTGAGAAGCTCGTCGCGGTGGAGCGGAAGGCGATCCTCTCGGCCCTCTCCGAACGGGACGAGGCGGCGGAGATCTGCCGGGACAAGAAGGGGAACCCGGAGCCGGACTCGCAGCTGCGGGACACGGAGACGGTGCCGCTCAAGGAGAGGATCGCCGACTACCTCGCCCGCGAGGTGCTGCCGCACGTCCCGGATGCGTGGGTCGACGAGTCGAAGACGAAGGTCGGCTACGAGTTTCCGCTGAACCGGCACTTCTACCGCTACGAGCCGCCGCGGCCGCTGGAGGAAATCGAGGGCGACATCAAGCAGCTGGAGGAGGAGATCCTCGGCCTGCTGCGGGAGGTGACGGCGTGAGTCGCGCAGCTTACCCGAGCTACAAGGCAAGCGGTGTCGAGTGGCTCGGCGAGGTGCCGGAGCACTGGGAGGTCGGCAACATCCGTCGGTTCGCGATGATGCGGACCGGGCACACGCCCTCTCGGACCGAAGGCGCGTATTGGGAAGACTGCGAGATCCCGTGGTTCACGCTGAAGGACATCTGGCAGCTTCGAGACGGCCGCCAGAAGCTCTTGGGGGAGACCGCCGAAACGATCAGCAAGTTGGGGCTGGCGAACTCGGCTGCTGAGTTGCTTCCCACAAATACGGTGGTGTTCTCTCGAACAGCCTCGGTTGGGTTCTCGGGCATCATGCCGCGACCGATGGCGACCTCGCAGGACTTTTGGAACTGGGTCTGCGGGCCGAAGCTCGTCCCCGATTACCTCCTGCACACGTTCCGCGCGATGCGCGGTGAGTTCGATCGTCTCATGTCAGGCTCGACCCACAAGACGATCTATCAGGCAGATGCTGCGTCACTTCGCATCGCGGTTCCGAGCATCGACGAGCAACGCTCGATCGCGGCTTTCCTCGATCGCGAGACGGCAAAGGTCGATCTGCTGATCGGGAAGAAGCGGGAGTTGATCGAGCGGCTGGCGGAGAAGCGGCAGGCGTTGATCTCCCGCACCGTCACCCGCGGCCTCCCCCCCGACGCCGCCCGCGCCGCCGGCCTCGACCCCCACCCCCCGATGAAGGACTCCGGCATCGACTGGCTCGGCGAGGTGCCGAAACACTGGGAGACACCGCCCGTCAACGCCCGTTTCCGAGTGGACTTGGGCAAGATGGTGGACGCGAAGCGGATCACCGGTGAGCACCCAATCCGCTATCTGAGAAACACTGACGTTCGGTGGGATCGGATTCACAAAGTCGGGCTGCCCGAGATGGACATCCTCCCGGCGGAGCGATTGCGATTCACCGTCGAACCGGGTGACATCCTCGCGTGTGAGGGCAGGGAACTTGGTCGCTGTGCCATCGTAGGAGAGGATTCCGCGGGACTCGGATACCAGAAGGCCCTACATCGAATCCGACCGCGAACGGAGTCCGAATCACCCCGATACTTCTGCTACACGCTTCGATGGGCGAATGGCTTCGGGATCTTCACGGCAGAGGGCAATCCGAACACGATTCCTCACCTTCCCGGCGAGAAGCTGCGGCGTTACAGGTTCCCACGGCCGCCTCTACCAGAACAGGAGGCGATCGCATCCTTCTTGGACATCGAAACCGAGAAGCTGGACGCGATGACTGCGAAGGTCGAGGAGGCGATCGACCGCCTGCAGGAGTTCCGCACGGCCCTGATCACCGCGGCCGTGACCGGCAAGATCGACGTGCGGGGGGAGGCGTGATGTCGCGTCGTCGCGTCTTCGTCAGCTCCGTCCAGAGCGAGTTGCAGGACCACCGGCTCGCGATCGCCAACCTGTTCACGATCGATCCGTTCCTGCACGAGCACGGAGAGGCGGTCCTCTACGAGGTCGAGCCGGCCTCCCCGAAGAAGGCGGTCAAGGAGTGCCTCGAACTGATCGACGGCTGCGAGGCGTACGTGCTGATCGTCGGTGACCAGTACGGCTACGAGTTCGACGAGCTGTCGATCACGCACCACGAGTACCGCCGAGCGAAGGAGCGGGAACTCCCGATCCTGATCTTCATCCGCGGTGCCCGCGACACGGGACGTGAGAAGTCCGTCCGGGAGAAGCTGCTCGCCGAGATCAAGAAGGATGGCTTCAAGTACAAGCGATTCGGCGACATCGGCCAGATGCAGCAGGAGGTGCGACGGTCGCTCCTGAAGGTCTTCCGGGACGAGTTTCAGATCGAGCCGACCTCCGACGAGAACCAGCTCGGCTCCGATGCCGTCGAGTCGGCCTCGGGGTTCGGGCTGCGACAGATCGATCAGGTGCCCTGGACGGCGCTCGACCTGAAGCTCTGCCGGCGGTTCATCTCGGGAGCGGACGGCGTGAGTGCGGCCCGCATGTCGCGTGAGAACGTGCGGGAGCGGCTTCGCCGGCGAGGGCTCGTGTGGCACGACTCGTCGCGCGACGAGGACTTCCCAACCGCGGCCGCGCTGCTCCTGCTGGGAAGCGACCCCGCAGCCGTGCTTCCCCAGAGCCGCATCATGCTGGATGCCTACCGGGGGACGAAGCGGACGCACCGGCCGGACGACTCGCATCAGGTGAACGGGCCGCTGCCGCTCGCGATCGGCGAGATCGTCGACTTCGTGTGGAAGAACACGCGGCACCCGATCCGCGTTGTGGCGCTGACCCAAGTGAAGCTGAACGAGTACCCGGAGGAGGCACTGCGGGAGGCGTTGGTGAACGCCGTCGCCCACCGGGACTACGAGCAGGAGGGACAGCGGATCAGCGTGGAGGTGTTCAAGGATCGGGTCGTCATCTCGAGTCCGGGCCTGCCGCCGAAGCCGGTGACGCTGTCGAAATTGCGGTCCGGCAACTACCGCCCGAGTTCGCGAAACCCGCTGATTGCCTTCGGACTGTCGTTCTTCGAGAAGATCGAGGAACGCGGCAGTGGGATCCGGCGGATGCACGCCGAGATGCTCGACCACGGTCTCGACCCACCGCGATTCGGGACGGACAGCGGGCACTTCGTGGTCACGCTGGCCGGCCCCGGCGATGACCTCGACCGGATCCGTACTCCGGGTGATGTGTCGTCGAACGTCGTGCCTCCGTCGGTCGAAGAGCAACTCAACGACCGTCAGCGACAGATCGTCGAGGTGATGCTGCAGGGCGAGGCGGTGACGAGCGGCTGGTGCATCGAGACGTTCGGCGTGACGCGGGACACGTCGGCGAGGGACTTGAAGGAACTCGTGAAGCTCGGGATCGCCGCGAGAAAAGGGGCGGGACGGTCGACTCGCTACGTGCTGCGTGGAGCGGGCGAATCGTCAGATAATCGTCAGACCGCATCGTGAAATCGTCAGATTCCGCCAGTGGCCGGAATCGTCAGACAATCGTCAGGCCGAAATCGAGAATCGTCAGACGCCGGCCGTCGGCGGGAGGATCGAGATGCCCGGAATGCACACCGAGAAGGCCTTCGAGTCCTACGTCGAGGAACTCCTGCGCACGAAGGCCGGCTGGAAGCCAGGCGAACTCGGGGAATGGGACAAGGAGCATGCCCTGTTCCCGGCCCGGCTGTTCTCGTTCCTCCAAGCGACGCAGCCGAAGCTGTGGGAGGAGATGCGGACGCTCCACGGCAAGGGGCTGGAGGCGATGCTCACCAAGGCTGTGGTGAAGGAGCTCGGCCTCAAGGGGACGCTCCACGTCCTGCGGCACGGCTTCAAGTTCTACGGCAAGACGTTCCGCGCGGCGCAGTTCAAGCCGGCCCACCGGCTCTCCCCCGACGTGCTGGAGAAGTACGCCGCGAACGAGTTGACGGTTACGCGGCAGGTGCCCTGCCATCCCAACGACGGGAGTACCGTCGACATCGTGCTCGCCGTCAACGGGCTGCCGATCGCGACCATCGAGTTGAAGAACCCGCAGACCGGCCAGACGTGGGCGAACGCGATCCACCAGTACCGGCACGATCGTCAGCCGACCGCCCCCCTCTTCGCGTTCAAGCAGCGGGCGCTGGTCCACTTCGCCGCGGACTCCGAGCAGGTCTACATGACCACACGGCTGCGGAAGGAGAAGACCTACTTCCTCCCCTTCAACCGTGGTAGCGACCCCGGAAGCGTGAAGTGCGGGGCTGGCAACCCTGTCCACGCCAGCGGCTACCGCACCGGCTACTTCTGGGAGGAGGTGCTCCAGCGAGACAGCCTCCTCGACATCCTCGGGCACTTCATGTTCGTCGAAAGGAGCGAGGAGAAGATCGACGACGGCCACGGCGGCAAGAAGACGATCCAGAAGGAGACGATGATCTTCCCGCGGTACCACCAGCTGGACGCCGTGCGGGAGCTCGTCGCAAGGGCACGCGGCGAGGGGTCGGGAGAGTCCTACCTCGTCCAGCACTCCGCCGGCAGCGGCAAGACGAACAGCATCTCATGGCTGTCGCACCGCCTTGCGAGTCTGCACAACGACGCCGACGAGAAGGTCTTCGACACGGTGATCGTGATCACCGACCGGCGAGTCCTCGACGACCAGCTGCAGGACGCGATCTACCAGATTGAGCACGTGCAGGGCGTCGTCCAGGCGATCGACGAGGACTCGTCCCAGCTCGCCAAGGCGCTCGTCGACGAGACGAAGATCGTCGTCACCACGCTGCAGAAGTTTCCGTTCGTGCTTCGCGGACTACTGAAGCACGCCGGGGCCGACGACATCGACAACCCGGACGAAGATGCCAAGAAGGCGGCCAAGGAGTGGGCGGAGCGGATTGCGAAGCGACGATACGCCGTGATCGTCGACGAGGCTCACTCCAGCCAAACTGGCGACACGGCCCGCGAAATGAAGCAGCTGCTCGGGGCGAACGTCGCGTCCTCGAACGAGGACGAAGACTGGGAGGATGGCATCAACCGAGTGCTGCAGTCGCGGCAGAAGCAGCCGAACGTCAGCTTCTTCTCGTTCACGGCAACGCCGAAAGGGAAGACGCTCGAACTGTTCGGCCGGCCGGGGACCGACGGCAAGCCGGAGGCATTCCACGTCTACAGTATGCGGCAGGCGATCGAGGAGGGGTTCATCCTCGACGTGCTTCAGAACTACACGACGTACAAGACCTTCTTCCGGCTGGTGAAGCAGATTGAGGAGGATCCCAACCTTCCGAAGCGGAAGGGCCAACGGGCGTTGGCGAAGTTCGTTGTCCTCCACCCGACGAACATCGAGCAGAAGATCGAGATCATCATCGAGCACTACCGCCGGTCCGTGCGGAGCCACTTGGAGGGCAAGGCGAAGGCAATGGTGGTTACGTCCTCTCGGCTGCACGCGGTGAAGTACAAGCTGGCCTTCGACAAGTACGTCCAGGAGCACGGCTACGACGACGTGCGGGCCCTCATTGCGTTCAGCGGAAAGGTGGTCGACCCGGACACGGAGGCCGAGTACACCGAGCCGCAGATGAACCCGGACGTGGTCACCGGGAAGCCGATCAGCGAACGGCAACTCCCCGAGCGATTCGAGTCGTCCGACTACCAAGTCCTCATCGCGGCCAACAAGTACCAGACCGGCTTCGATGAGCCGCTGCTGATGGCGATGTACGTCGACAAGCGGCTCGACGGCGTGCAGGCCGTGCAGACGCTCTCACGGCTCAATCGGAAGATATCAGGCAAGGAGGAGCCCTTCGTCCTCGACTTCGTGAACGAGGCCGATGACGTGTACGACGCCTTCAAGCCGTACTACGACGCGACGAGCCTGCAGGAGGTCTCGGAGCCGGAGAAGCTGGAGGCGCTGAAGCACGAACTCGGCGAGAAGCAGGTCTACCACTGGAGCGAGGTCGAGGCGTTCGCCAAGGTCTTCTTCAAACGCCCCGAGCACCAGCGGAGCAAGGACCACGCCGACCTGAAGCGGTGGACCGCCCCCTGCGTCGACCGTTTCAAGGGGATCGAGGACGACGACGAGCGGATCGAGTTTCGTGAAAAGCTCTCGGCCTTCGTCCAGTTGTACTCGTTCCTCAGCCAGATCATGCCGTACCCGGACCGGGAGTTGGAGATGCTCTACGGCTTTGGGAAGTTCGTTCTCCCCGACCTCCCCACCGGGCTGAACACCACCGCCGTGCGGCTTGAGGGCGAGGTCGAACTCTCCCACATCCGCACGCAGCAGACGTTTTCGGGGGAGATCGACCTGTCGGACGGTGAATCCGACGGCGTGAAGGGGCCGACGGATGTCGGCTCACGGAAGGCGAAGGAGGAGGACGTACCGCTCTCCGAGTTGATCAAGGTGCTCAACGATCGGTTCGGGACGGAACTGGCCGAGGAGGACCGGCTGTTCTTCGAGCAGATCCGGGCCAAGGCCGCCAGCGATGAGCGGGTCGTCTCGACGGCGAAGGCCAACACGCTCGACAAGTTCCAGCTCGGCATCGAGAAGCTGATGGAGTCGTTGATGATTGAACGGATGAGCGACAACGACGCGATCGTCACCCGCTACCTCGAGGATGAGAAATTCCGGGCCACCGCGTTGCCGTATCTCGCGAAGGCGATCTTCGAGTCAGTCAGCGGCGGAGCGTGATCACAGCACGTCACCCGGTTGCTCCGCGCCGAATTCGTGCCGGCGCGAGGAGCGGCTAGCAGGCTCATAGGGTGTCCAGCACCCCCATAGGGTCTCCAATTGGGCGTCCCAGTTAGCCTCTGGCCGTTTCCACCATCTCAACGATCTTCTCCCGCAACGCCGGCGGGAGTTGGGTCCACGATTCAACGATGACGACCAAGCCTGGGGCAGACTCACCCGAATCGGACTCTGGTGCATCGGATTCTGCAGCGCTCAAAGTTGTCATATCTCCCAACCCTCTGTAACGGTTGGGTGTTGCGGCAACTCGTTCGAGAGCCCTATCCTCCACTCAGAAGGCACCGTGCGAACTTCGCAAGGTGCCTTTTCTCTTGTACTTGTGCCGAATTCCGTGACCCGCAACGGGTTACGAGAAGCCCGAGAACTACCTCGGATTCACCTAGCTCGCCGCCTGTTGGTCAGCATGACATGACTGTCCACACGACCTAGGCCCGCCCCGGGCTCAGGTGTCGAGTCTCGAACGTTCTCTGGACGTCGAGATTCCGCACGACGACCGCCACAGGTTCGTGAGATGCGCTCTAACGGGGGCGGAGGATGGTGGCCGACTGGCCGTCCTTGACCATCAACTCGACGCGGTGGAACCGGACGACGGAGTCCCACGCGGCCACACCGAGGCGCCGCTTGTCGGACAGTTCGAACTTCGGGTCGATCAGCCGCAGCGACGAGACCGGCCCGGTCCAGGACATCAGCGGCCAGTCGTCGAGCCGGACGCCGATGGTGACCCGTCCCTCACCCGCCGCGGAGACGCGGAACTCGGCCACGTAGCGGCGGCCGTTCTCGATCGGCGTGTTCGCGGCTCCCTCGCGGCGACGGGGGTCGGGCTTGTTCTTGCCGTCGACCGCCTGCAGCCCGCTGAGCCCGCTGCCGCCCCAGCCGTCGAAGACGAACAGCACCTGCCGTGTGTAGACCGGCAGGTAGACGTCGACGGCGTCATGCCCCTCGACCCGCTCGAACTCGACGCGCAACCGGTACTCGTCGTTCGGGACGACGGGGAAGGAGACGCGGGCGAACTCGGCGGCGGGGCTCTCGAGGTAGTCGGGGGTCTGCCGCCACTCTCCGCCGCCGGGCGGGCTGTCGTACTTCGGGACGTGCAGGGCGAGCACGTCGAACCAGCCGTCGTCGCGGGTGATCGACGCGGCGGCCGGCGGGGGATCGACCTCGGCGGCGGGAGGCGGTTCGACGGGGTCGGGGAACGTGCCGACCGGTTCACGCGCATCGACCCGCTCGGCGCCGACGACTCGGCCGTGGTGGTCGTTTCCGGAGGAGTCGAGGGCGACGTCGCCGGACTCCTCGTCGAAGTGGTACAGAGCGATCGTCGTCTCGTCGGCATCGGGACGTTCGGCCGGCTCGAAGGCCTCCGTGTAGCGGACACCGGACGAGATGCGGAGCTCGTCGATCAGGCCGCTGAACCAACGGTCCTCCTCCCACTCGGGGAGCTTGTCGGCCGGGGCGCCGCCGACGTACAGGCCGCGGCTCGTGACGGGCCGGACGTCGTACTCGTTGGGGACGCTCGGGAGTGGTTGGCCGTCGACGAAGATCCGCTTCTCGCGACCGTCCCAGGTGACGGCGAGGTGCGTGCGACGGCCGGGGACCGCTCGGTCGTCGACCTGCAGCAGCTCGACCGGCCGGGACCCCTCGACGCCCGCCCCCCAGGCGGAGTTCACGTGGTAGACGACGAACCAGTTGCGGCCGAACCAGTTCACGAGGTTCGACGGTCGCGAGCGGTCGATCGTCGCGAACAGCTCGACCGTGAACGCGTCGTGCTCGGCGAGATCGAGGGACTCGACGACGACGTGGGCAGACCGACCGTCGAACCGGAGCGCCCGGTTGGCGCTTGGCTCGGGCGTCGGCGGGTCGTCGGGCGGCGTGAAGAACGAGCGGACGCCGATCGCGACGAGGAGGACCAGCAGCAGGGCCCCGAGGCCGACCGCGATCCGGTTCCGAGCGAGGCCGTCTCCCTCTCTGGTCGAGCCCCCGACCCGGCTGGCTCGCACGGTGTCGTCCGGGCGTTCGCCGTCGGTGGCCGCGTCGGCGCTCGCGGTGCCGATGTACGTCGATCGTTGGGCGGGGTCGGCGACGTCGCGGTCCGTGGGCGTGGGGTCGGGTTCGTCCGTCGGTTCGTCCCCCGTGATCGCGGCGACGTCGATCCGGCGTTGGGGGAGGCCACGCATGGCGTCGAGCAGTTCGTCGGCCGACTGGAACCGCTTCCCGGGCGACTTGGCGAGCAGTTTGGAGAAGACCGCCTCGAGCCGCGCGGGCGCGTCGGGCACTCGGTCGGAGAGCAGGGGGATCGGCTCCTCGCGGTGGGCGACGACCCGCTGCATCGCCGTCGCCCCGCGGTACGGCGGGCGGCCGGTCAGCAGGAAGAAGAGCGAGCAGCCCAGCGAGTAGAGGTCGGCCCGGGCGTCGGCCCGGCGGGCGTCCATCGCCTGCTCCGGTGCCATGTAGTCCACGGTCCCCATCACCATTCCGGAACTCGTCAGCGTGGTCTCCTCGATCTCGGTCGAGTCGAACCGGGCGAGTCCCATGTCGAGGATCTTCACGCAGCCGGTCGAGTCGATCAGCAGGTTCGAGGGCTTCACGTCGCGGTGGACGATGCCGCGGGCGTGGGCGTAGGCGAGCCCGGCGGCGACCTGCAGCGTCGCGTCGACCGCCTCGGTGACGGTCAGCGGCCGGCCGCGAACGACGAGCGACTTGAGGTTCGGCCCGTCGACGAGTTCGGTGACGAGGAAGTGGACCCCCTCCCGCTCGCCGGCGTCGTAGGCGGTCAGGATGTTCTGGTGGACGAGCTGGGCGGCCGCGCGGACCTCGCGTTCGAAGCGGGCGACGTCCGCCGCGGTGTGCACGAGGTGGTCGGGGAGAATCTTCAGGGCGACGTCGCGGTCCATCCGGCGGTGCACGGCGTGGTAGACCTCGCCCATGCCGCCCGCGCCGATCCGTTCGACGAGCAGGTACTCGCCCAGCACGATCGGCCGGTCGCGGAGGAGTCGGTCCGCCTGGAGGCGGGTCAGCCGGCCGCCGTCGACGAGCCCGTTCGCGAGCGTCGTCACGTCGTCGTCCGGCTCGCCGAAGTACCGTTCGAGGTCGTCCTCCGTCAGCAGCCCGGCCGAGTGGAGTCGGTCGACGAACGCGGCCGGCTCGACCGACGAGCCCTCCGGGGCCCGCGACCGCCCGGCGACCCGCGTCGCGTCGGACTCGCCGAACATGGGCCGCAACTCACGGACCCGTTCGGGGAACCGCTCGTAGTAGTCCTCGGGGCGGACCTCGAAGCCGGCCGCCCGCCGCAGCAGGAACTCCTCGAAGACGACGTCGGCCGGGAACTCGCGGCTGCCGAGCTCCGCGTGCTCCGCCCGGAAGTCCTCGAGCCGCTTCGGCCGGTTCCGGTCCCCCCAGCGGTACTCGAGGTCGACCTTCACCAGTTCGCAGAGTGCCTGCCAACGCGCCTCCGGTTCGACGAGCGACGGGAGGTGGTCGGCCAACGGCGGCTCGTCCCCCGCCTCCCACGCGTCGACGAACGCCTGCAGCCGGTCCGAGAGATCGGAACCCGCTCCGGACGCGTCGACTCGGTCGTGTTCGTGCGACTGGGACACGGAGGTTCACCGAACGGAACGAGGCCGGGTCGATGATAGTCGCGGGAACGCCTCTCCAGTACCCGCGGCGTGACGATCACCGCGAAGTTCCCTACAACCGAGACCTGATCGCCGACGACCCGAGCAGAGGACGACCGACGTGACCGACTTCCAACTCGGCCGACTGCAGACGTTCATCCGCGAGATGTTCGGGCACAAGGACGCCGCCCGCGGGGTCGAGGGGACGTTCATGTGGCTGGCCGAGGAGATCGGCGAGTTGGCGACGGCGCTGCGAGAGGGGTCGCGGGAGGAGCTCGAACTGGAGTTCGCCGACGTGACCGCGTGGCTGGTCACGCTCGCCAACGTGGCGGACGTCGATCTCGACGAGGCGATGCGGAAGAAGTACGGCGGCGGCTGCCCGGACTGCGGCGAGCCGGTCTGCACCTGCGGCCGCGAGGTCAAGCCGTAGTCGGCTCGAACTCGTCGTCGCGGCTCGGCGGGTTCGACCCGAAGAGGATGCAGAGCGCCCCGCCGACGAAGCTGAGGACGGCGAGCACGCCGGCGACGACGGCGATCGCGACCCGCATCAGGACCGGCTTGGCGTCGTCCGCCACGATCAACTCGGTCTGCTCGATTCTCGCGTGGGTCGTGGTGTCCGGATCGACGCGGATGCGGACGCGGACCCGCTCGAGACCCTCGGGCGGCTCGATCTTCCGGAACCAGAACGTGCCGTGGATCCAGCCGCCGTCCCGGCGGACGAACTGCCGCGAGTGGGTGACGGTGTGGAAGCCGCCGTCGATCGCGGCGCCGTCCTCCGCAACGAGGTCGCCGTCCCGTTCGTCGTCGGCGAAGAGGACGTCGTATTCGAGCGGGAACTCGTACAGCAGGTCGTAGTCGGTGTCGTCGAACGTCTCCCGCGGGCCGGTGAGATCGGCTTTGGCTTCGATGCGGGCCCGCACGCCGACCTGCAGCATCGCGTCGTCGCGAACGGTGAACGGCTCGGTGACGAGTTCCTCGCCGACGACGAGCGGCCCGCGGTAGGCCTTGTGGACCGACCAGGCGTCCCAGACCAGCGTGCCGACGACCCCGAGCGTGGTGCACAGCCCGACCACGCCGGCGAGCAGCAGGGCGAATCCGAAGGTCTTCACGACGAGGCACTCCCGGTGCGGGACTCTGGTCAAAGAGGAATTTTGGTCAGCGGCGCCAGTCGACCTGCTCGTAGAGGGCGAGCAGCTTCGCGCCGCGCCTCGGGTTGAGCTGGGCGACGTGGGCCACGCGGCCGCGGAGGTGCGCGGCGAAGTCCGGGTGGGCGTCCCGGTTCTGCGAGGCGGGTCCGTGCTTCGTGCAGTTGTGCAGGATCGCCTTCAGCCGGTCGTAGTCGGCACGGGCGACGTTCGGGTGCTCGTTGACGACGACGCCGGTCACCTGCTGCCGCTGGTTGTCGCGAAGCACCTTCCGCTTGCGGCGGTTCACGCCGAAGCGCTCCTGCCGGACGACCTGCTGGGCGAGCGGGACGAACGTCCGCAGCGACAGCAGGAACGGACGGTCGCCGGAGAACGTGAGGTCGTCCGCGTAGCGGGTGTAGTTCGCGTGGAAGGAGCGGGCGAGCCCCGCGAGCCGCACGTCGAGCGAGAAGGCGGAGAGGTTCGCGAGTGCGGGGGAGGTCGGTGCTCCTTGCGGGAGGTGCCGGCCGAGGTAGGGCCGCAGGGCGTCGGTCTGGTTGTCGGGGAACCGCAGACTCGACGGCGCGGCCGACGTGCAGAGACGGGCGAGCCAGACGGCCGCCTCCCGTGCGTAGCCGAGCGACCGGAACAGGGCGACCACGCGGTTGAACCGGACGGAGGCGTAGAAGTTCTCGAGGTCGAGCTTCAGCACGACGCGGCGGCCGACGTGTGGCCGCGCGTTCGTCACGATCGACCGGCCCGGAACGAAACCGTGTGCGTCCGGGTGCGTCGGAACGCGTCGGAGGATCTCGTCGAGGATGCGGACCTGGGCCCGTCGGGTGAGCGGCTTGGGGCTCTCGATCAGCCGGTGCCCGCCGGACCGCTTCGCCTTCCAACGGAAGACGTAGTGGGCCGTTCGCTCGGTCGTGGGGGCCTGGCCGGGCAGGTCGAAGTGGACCAGCCAGGCGAGCTGGCCGACGCGGAGCTCCAGCCAGTCGGCGACGTCGGCCGGCGTGCGGAGAACCGGCAGACCGAGGCTGCGGAGCTTCGTCTCGCTGCCGTCCCGGGAGTCGTCGAGGTATCCGCTGGGCGACGTGATCCTGCGGGCGAACGCGTACGGCTTCTGCTCCGTCACCGCGCGGGCCGAGAGTCGACGCGGTTGCCTCCGTCGGCGGAGCGGCACGAGCCGGACCGGCTCGCGACGGCGACGGGACTCGCCCGCTTTCGAGCCGGAGAGCGACGTCGCGAGCAGCACGAGCACCACGACGACGAGAGCCAGGAATGCGTAGGTCACGGCACGGGGGTCGAAGGTCGGAAACCGGGCTCGTGGGTCGCACGACTGGTCCCGTGCCCGGCGTTCGTTGCGTTGCAGGGTCGCAACGAACGAACGCCGAACCGTCGAGTGTCGAACAACGCTTCTCCCACGGGGTACCCCCGCAGGCTTCGCGTCGCGCGGTCAGGCGTGACGGGAAGGAATCTCGTGCGACCCACGAGCCGTCCCGAGGAGTGTAGCCGACGACCGGGGCCGCGCCTTGGCGGTGGGGAACGACGTGCGGTAGAGTCGCCGCGCCCTTTCCCGCGAGGACGACTGTGTTCGGTCAGGTTGGCGAGACGCCGTTCGATCTCCACTTCTCGTTGTTCGGCATCCCCTGCCGAGTGCACCCCGGCTTCTGGGTGGTGGGGGCGATCATGGGCTGGGGGCTCGTCGAGGCGGGGATCGAGTTCCTGCTCGTCTGGATCCTCTGCCTGTTCGTGTCGATCCTCGTCCACGAGCTGGGACACGCGTTGGCGGCCTACCACTCGGGCTACCCGGTGCAGATCGTGCTCTACCACTTCGGCGGGCTGGCCATCTACCAGCCGAGCTCCGGCAGCCGGTTCGCGAAGCGGTACACGACCGGGCGGGCGATCTGGATCTCGTTCGCCGGACCGGGGGCCGGGTTCGTGCTGTTCGGCGTCGTCTTCGGCGTGAAGCAGTTGCTGGTCCTCTCTCCGGAGGTCGCCGTGCAGGTGCCGCTGCAGATCTGGCACGCGATCGGCCAGCTGGAGTACATCAACCTGTGGTGGGGCCTCGTGAACCTGCTGCCGGTGCTGCCGCTCGACGGCGGGAACATCTGCCGCGAGCTGCTGGTGTGGAAGCAGGGGCACCGCGGGAACGTGACGGCGCTCAAGGTGGGGTTCGTCGTCGGGGCCCTCGTCGCCATCGGCTTCCTGTACCTCTACGACGGCCTGGAGTACCCGTCGATCCTCTTCGGTCTTCTGGCGTTCTCGAACTATCAGCAGTACAATCAGGGCAGAAATCCGTGGTGACGTTTGCCGCCCGTCCGCTCAGGCGGCCGGGCGTTTTTCGATGTGGGAGCCGCATTCGCGTCCCCGCATCGCATTCACGGTGCCGCGTTCGCGCGGCGAAGAACGGGAGGTGTGTGATGAGTGGACACGGCATCGACCAGGAGCACGAGAAGCTCCACGAGGAGATCGACGCCCTGCGAGCGTGGTGGCAGGAGTGCCGCGAGATCGGCAGCCCGCGCTTCGACGAGATGGGGGACCGCGTCGACGCCCTCCGCACGCGGCTGCGAGAGCACTTCGCGTGGGAGGAGGAAGACGGGTACCTCAGCGACGTGCTCGAGGACGCCCCGCACCTGGTGAAGCGTGGCGAGTCGTTGCGACGTCAGCACGACACCCTGCTGGAGGCGTTCGCCGGACTGGTGGAGCACCTGCACTCCGACGAACCGCGGTTCTCAGGCTGGGACGAGGCGGGACACGACCTCGACGAGCTGCTGGAGCGGCTCTCCAAGCACGAACACGCCGAGACCGAGCTGGTGCTCGAAGCCGTGCAGTCGGACGTGGGGACGAAGGACTGACTACGCGAGATGGCCGAGCCCGGCGCCGACGCCGTAGGCGACGAGCGCCGCGGCTCCGCCCATCAACAGCGTCTCCAGTCCACCCCGCCACCACGTCGTCTCCGTGATGCGCGACTTCAGCGCGCCGACCGCGAAGAAGACGGCGGCCGTCGTCAGCGAGCTGGCGGCGAACGTCGTCGACGCGGAGAACGTCGCCGTCGGGATCACGACGTAGACAAGCAACGGCACGAACCCGACCACGACGAACGCGGCGAACGTGACGAGCGCGGCCCGCAACGGTCGCACGCGCGTCAAAGACAGCCCCCACTCGTCGACGAGCATGGTGTTCACCCACTGCCGGCGGTCGGCCGTGATCACCTCGACGACCTGCTCCAGCAGGTCGCCCTCGAACCCCTTCTGCCGGAAGATCTCGCGGATCTCCTCGCGTTCTCCCTCGGGCACCTCGTCGATGTGCCGTTCCTCGATCCGCCTCGCTCGTTCGAGCAGTTCCCCCTCGGACTTCGTCCCGAGGTAGTTGCCGACCGCCATGCTGAGTCCGTCGGCCAGCAGGTTGGCGAGCCCGAGGACCACGATCAACGAGGCGGACTGCGCCGCCCCCACGACACCGGCGACGATGGCGAACGTCGTCACGCAGCCGTCGATTGCCCCGTACACGAAGTCCCGCAGATAGCCCGGACTCGACTCCGTGGCGATCCGCTGGTGCACGGCGGTCGGAGTGTGGGAGGCGGGATCGGCGGCATGGTCGGACACGTTCGGCTCCGCGACGAGTTCGGTTCGCCAGCGATGCTGACCGGCACCGCCCGCCGCGTCGAGTCACCGACGTACGGCTCGCAGTCGACACCGGCACCGCCCCTCGTCAAAGTACCCTTCCGGGGACCACCACTCGAACGGACTTCGCACCAACGTGGACGACCGCACGGACGACCGTCACGGGGAGCATTCAAGGGCGCTCGCCCTGCTCGTGGCGCTCGCCGTGCGCCCCAGTTTCGAGCGGTGCTGCCGGCACGGGGACGAGTTCTTCGACCACTTCTACGCCACGCTGGCCGACCGCATTCCCGGAGTCGGCGCGAAGTTCCACGGCGTGGACATGGAGAAGCAGAACAGCCTCGTCCGCGAGGGAATTCGCCGGCTGCTCGACTACGCCGAACTCGACGGCACGGTCCGGCCCGAACTCGAACGACTGGGTCGACTGCACGCCCACGAGAACCTCGACGTCCAGCCGGACCTCTACCCGGCGTGGGTCGAGACGCTGCTGGAGGCGGTCCGCGAGTTCGACCCCGAGTACGACCCGCGGCTCGGCGACGCGTGGCGCGAGGCCGTCCGCCCGGGCATCGAGCTGATGACGGCCGTCTACTGACCAACCGGGACGCTACTCGCCTTGAACGGTGACGACGACCTCGCGTTGGCGGGGGCGGACGTCGCACTCGAGGTGGAAGATCTGCTGCCACGTCCCGAGGACGAGGTCGCCGTCCGCGAACGGCACGCCGAGCGACGGACCCAGCGTCGTCGCCTGCAGGTGCGAGTGCCCGTTGCCGTCGCCCCACGTCCGTTCGTGTTCGTACTCGCGGCTCGGCGGCATCAGCCGGTCGAGGATCGCCGGCAGGTCCTCGACGAGACCCGGCTCGAACTCGATCGTCCCGACGACGCCCGTGCTGCCGACGTTGAAGACCTGCACCGTTCCCGTCGCCAGTCCGCTCCGTCGCACGACCGCTCGGACCTCGTCGGTGAGGTCGTGCATGTCGCCGTGACCAGAGGTCTCGACACGAAGGCGTTCCTGGTGCACCACGGGTCTCTCCCGTTGTCGGGGGGCGGGACGCGGACTACGTTCCCCGTTGTCATGCCGCAGGTCAACGACTCGGGAGCGAAGCCGTGAAGACCGTCCACGTTCGGGAAGCCGAGTTCGCCGTGCTCGACGAGGGGGACGGCCCGCCGGTCCTGTTCGTCCACGGCTTCCCGCTCGACCACTCCATGTGGCGGGGGCAGACCGCGTTCTTCAGCAGGACTCACCGTGTCGTCGCCCCCGATCTCCGCGGCTTCGGACGAAGCGGCGGCACGCGGGACGTCGTCGAGATGTCGGACCTCGCGGACGACCTGGCCGGCCTGCTCGACGAACTCGACGTCACCGAGCCCGTGGTCTACTGCGGCCTGTCGATGGGCGGGTACGTCGCCTGGCCGTTCGTCGAACGGCACGCCGACCGACTGCGTGCGTTGATCGTCTGCGACTCCCGAGCCGCCGCCGACACCGACGAGGGACGGGCCAACCGGGCGAAGATGGCGAAGAGCGTGCTCGCGAACGGCCCGGAGGCGGCCGTCGAGGCGATGATCCCCAAGCTGTTCGCCGACCGGACTCGCTCCACGCAGCCCTCGGTCGTCAACGGGTTGCGGAAGGTCATGCTGGCCAGCGAACCGCGGGCGATCGCCGCCGCCCTCGGCGGCATGGCGAACCGGCCCGACTCGACGTCACTCCTCCCCGACATCGACGTGCCGACCCTCTACCTCTGCGGCGAGCACGACGAGATCACCCCGCCCGACGAGATGGCCGCGATGGCCGAAGCCACGCCGAACGCCACGTTCGTCCAGATCGACGGCATGGGGCACATGACGCCGCTCGAGGATCCCGCCGCGACGAACGCCGCGATCCGGTCGTTCCTCGCCGACCTCGACTGACGCCCCGTTTGTCCCCGTCCGCTCAAGCCCGGTACGATTGAGGTCAACGAGGAGAGCCCATGGCCAAGCAGCACGCCCCACGATTTCTGGACATCGTCAACGACACGAAGACCCGCGTCCGCGAGTGCACCGTCGCCGACGTGCAGGCCCGCCTCGAGGCCGGCGAGACGTTCCACCTCGTCGACGTCCGCGAGGAGAGCGAGTACGCCGCGGCCCACGTGCCGGGGTCGGTCCACCTGGGCAAAGGCGTCATCGAACGCGACGTCGAGAAGACGATTCCCGACCCGTCCGACGAGATCGTCCTCTACTGCGGCGGCGGCTACCGTTCCGCCCTAGCCGCCGACGCCCTCCAGAAGATGGGCTACGAAAACGTGATCTCCATGGACGGCGGCTTCCGCGGCTGGAAGGAAGCCGGCCTCCCGACCGAGTCCTGACCGCCTGCCGCTCAGGCGAACGGATCGACGACGGTGACGGTTTCGTAGACGGCCCCGTCCTGCAGGTCCTCGGAGTACAGCGTCGTCACCCCCGCCTCGACGCAGGCGGCGAGCAACATCGAGTCCCAGTGCGAGAGGCTGTGGCGACGATGGAGATCGATCGCCCGTGAGACGAGGTCGATCGTGGGAAACGCGACGGCGTAACCGGCGATCAGTCGCGACACGTTGCTCTCGACGTCGGTCGAGGACAGTCGACCGAAGTTCTCCCAACGCGGCAAACCGGCGAGGTACTCGCCAATCACCTGCCACGGGAGCACGACACTCGCACCGGTCTGGTGGAGGCGGGCGAGCAGCGCCGTCGCCTTCGACCGCTTGACCGGTTCGTGCGCGTACAGCAGCACATTGGTGTCAATCCCGTTCATGCAACTCGTCGCGCGTGAACCGAATGCCGCCCGAGTCGATCGGGTTCGACTTGATGAACTCGAGGAACTCGGCCGTCGCCGCGGGTCGATCGTGGTCGCCGTTCGTGATCGAAGTGATCGTCAGCTCGACGCGCGTGTGGTTCGGGAGGTCGATCGCCTCGTCCAGCGACAGCCTGCCGTCCACGACCGTCCCGGTGATCGGTTTGTTCACAGCTCTGCTCCGCTGGTAGACTTGAAGTCCACGACCAACCGGAATTCTACGAGAGTCCTCCGTGTTCGGACATCCCCCACTGCACTCGCCCCTCGCCTCCCGCCGTCAACTTCTCGCCCGCGCCGGTTGCGGGGCCGGGTTGCTCGGTCTTGCCGGGCTGCTCCACGACGAGGGCCTGCTCGCCGCGGACGCCGCGGACCGGTCGCTGAACCCGTTGGCCCCCGTCGACCCGCACTTCACCGGCAAGGCGACGCGGGTCATCTGGATCTTCGTCAACGGCGGGCCCAGCCACGTCGACACGTGGGACCACAAGCCGGCCCTCGAGAAGTGGAACGGCAAGTCGATCAAGGAGTTCGACTCGACCTTCACCAACACCACCGGCTTCTTCAAGAACGCCGTCGGCAACCTGATGAAGTCGCCGTTCGAGTTCCGGCCCCGAGGCGAGAGCGGGAAGATGGTCAGCGACCTGTTCCCCCACCTTGGCGAGCACGTCGACGAGATGGCCTTCGTCCACTCCGGCCACACGGAGTCGAACAACCACTCGCCCGCCCTGTTCATGATGAACTGCGGCATGCCGCGGATGGGCTTCCCGTGCGTGGGGTCGTGGGTCACGTACGGCCTGGGCAGCGAGAGCCGGAACCTCCCCGGCTTCGTCGTGATGAGCGACCCCAAGGGCCGTGGACTGCCGAAGGGGCACGCCGCCAACTGGGGGGCCGCGTTCCTCCCCGGGGCCTATCAGGGAACACACCTCCGGCCGAAAGGGCCGCCGATCGACAACCTCGCTCGGCCGAACGGCGTCGCCGAGTCGACCCAGCGGGCCGGGCTCGACTTCCTGAAGGAACTCAACACCGAGTACGCGAACCAGCACCCGGCCGAGGCCGAGCTCGCGGCCCGCATCGAGAGCTTCGAGCTCGCCTACCGCATGCAGTCGGCCGCCCCGGAGGCGATCGACATCGCCAGCGAGCCGAAGCACATGCAGGACGCCTACGGCATCGGCGACCCCAAGTGCGACCACTTCGCCAAGCAGTGCCTCACCGCCCGAAGGCTCGTCGAGCGGGGCGTGCGGTTCGTGCAGATCTACTCCGGCGGCATGGAGAACCAGCGGTCCTGGGACGGCCACAACGACATCGCCGGGAACCACTCGCAGTTCGCCGGCGAGACCGACAAGCCGGTCGCCGGGCTGCTCGCCGACCTGAAGTCCCGCGGCCTGCTCGACGAGACGCTCGTCGTCTGGTGCGGCGAGTTCGGCCGGCTGCCGATCGCCCAGCTCTCCAAGAAGCCGGGCCGCGACCACAACCCGCACTGCTTCACCGCCTGGCTCGCGGGTGGCGGCGTGAAGGGGGGCGTGACCCACGGCTCGTCCGACGAGATCGGCTACAAGGCGGCCGACGACAAGGTCCACGTGAACGACCTCCACGCCACCATCCTCCACCTCCTCGGCCTCGACCACGAACGCCTGACCTACCGCTACAACGGAAGACGGTTCCGCCTGACAGACGTCGCGGGCGAGGTGATCGAGTCGATCGTGGCGTGATGGTCCGGGCTGGTCAGCGTCGCTTCGGTACACGCGGTGCAAGGCGCACCACGACCATTGCAACGACGAAGACCATCGGCGTGATCAGGACCAAGGCGGCCAAATCGCTCCACGGCTCGCGCGCTGGAGGCGGCTCGTCCGGCCCGCGGACGATGAGGTAGACCCTGCGAACCGTCAGGACGAAGACCGTCGCCGGAAAGACCGCTCTGGTGACGACCATGGACCGGACGCGTTCGGCTCCCAGGAGTTCCGACCGGTACCGCCATGCCGTGGCGAGAGCGAGCGGTGGCCAGACGAGCAAGAAGGCGAACGCGAACACCCCCGGGGCAGCCAACGGAAGCAGGAAGAACCCGATCGGGCCGAGAGGCTTGGTCCACGTCTGCTCGTCAGCCACGAGGGCACACAGTCCGGTGACCAGACAAGCGATCACACACCAAGCCGCCACCGACCGCGCGAGCACTCCCGCGGCACGAACCGTGTCGTCGAACGCCTCGTGTTTCTTCGAGTCGGTCATGCTCCACGGGACGTGTTTCACGACGCGATGGAACGGAACGACTCGCTGGAGTTCTCGGACTCTCGGGCGAGCCCGCCCGAAAGACTGCTACTCGACGGCCGTCGCCGGCTCGACCAGATCCACCGTGACGCGGCGGTGGACGAACGGCGAGAGGCAGAACAGCAACGCACCGGCTGCTGCGAGTTGGACGACCGGCAGATCGACGTTCGTGCCGACGGCGAACGCCCAGCGTTGCAGCAGGTAGCCCTGTCGCCACTCCGAGTCCCCCGACCAGTAGACGGCCTCGTGCACGCCGATCGCCGCGACGGCGAGCACGCCGACCACGACCAGAGCCGCACCGAGACGCCGGGCCGTTCGGACGGAGAGCCGACGCGCCGCCGCGGCGGTCGGGACGGAGAGGACGACCGCCCAGAACGCGTGGTAGGCGGCGAGGTCCGGCAACGTCGGGCCGCAGCCCCACGGACCGCAGACGACGTCCACCTCCGGGTCCGGCAGCCGACCGATCTGCAACACCGCCCAGATCGCGAGCGTCCAGACGCACGCGACCCCGGCGAAGAACAGAGTCGATCTCCCCAACCCGAACTGCATTCAACCGTCCCGAGAACGACACGATGCCGAGGACGTCGATCACACCCGACGACACGGCCCCGGTCTGTGAGCGAACTCACCAAGACCGAGCGTACGAAGACGAGCCCGGTGTCGCGAACCCTCGCCACAGCGGAGCCGTGAATCCGGGCGGAAAGAGCCGCAACCGAGCCGGCCGTGGTACGATCAGCAGGTCGCCACGACGGTCGCCGACGGACCGACACAACGATCGGCCGAACCACCTGACGGATGTCGCGGGTGAGGTGATCGAGCCAAGCGTCGTCGATGCCAAGGTAGACGGAGAACAACGTGGGCACTTCTGCTCGACTTGGACTGTGCTTCGCCCTTGTGCTTTCCTTCGGACTGTCTCGGCCGACGAGCGTCTCGGCGGCGAGCGAGCCGCGGAACGTCCTCCTGATCTGCGTCGACGACCTCCGGCCCGACCTCGGTTGCTACGGGGCGGAGCACGTGCGGTCGCCGAACATCGACGGGCTCGCCGAGAGCGGGGTCGTGTTCGACCAGTGTCACGTGCAGGTGGCCGTCTGCAATCCGTCGCGAGCCAGCCTGATGACCGGGTTGCGGCCCGACCGGCTGGGGTGCTGGACGCTGCGGTTCCACTTCCGCGAGACGCGGCCCGAAGCCGTCACGCTGCCGCAGTACCTGCGAAGGCACGGCTACACCTGCGAGGGGTACGGCAAGATCTTCCACAACCCCTGGCCGGACCCGCGGTCGTGGTCCCGGCCGCACGCCTGGGGCGGCAAGAGCTACACACACTACACGGCCGAGCAGCAGGCGTTCGTCGAGAGCGTGCAGGCCGGGCTGCCGAACGACGCGTGGCAGAAGAGGAACCTCCGCGGGCCGATCACGAACGCCCCGGACGTCCCGGACGAGGAACACTCCGACGGGGCGCTGTCGCGGATGGCGGTCGAGCGGATGAAGGCCCTCGGCGAGGCGGGCGAGCCGTTCTTCCTGGCGGTCGGGTTCACGCTGCCGCACCTCCCGTGGTGCCCACCGAAGCGGTACTGGGACCTGTACGACCGCGACGACCTGTCGCTCGCCGTGAATCCCGACGTTCCGAAGAACGCCCCGGCCGTCGCACTCGGGACGAACTACGAACTCACGCACTACGCCGACACGATCGACCTGCCGCCCCCGCTGGAGGGCAAGGTCGGCGAGAAACGGGCCCGGCGGTTCCTCCACGCGTACTGCGCGGCCATCTCGTTCGTCGACGCCCAGGTCGGCGTCCTCCTCGATGCCCTCGATAAGCAGGGACTCGCGGACGACACGGTCGTCGTGCTGTGGAGCGACCACGGCTGGAAGCTCGGCGAGCACAACGGCTGGGGCAAGATGACGAACTTCGAGATCGACACCCGCGTCCCGATGATCGTCCGCGATCCCCGTGCCAGGGCGAACGGCCGGCGGTGCGGGCAACTCGTCGAGAGCCTCGACCTGTTCCCCACCATCTGCGAGCGAATCGGCGTCCCCGCTCCCGACTTCGTCGACGGCAGGAGCGCCGCCCACCTGCTCGACGACCCCAACGGCCAGCACACGGGGGCCGCGTTCAGCCAGTACCTACGGGACGGCCTGATGGGGAACGCCATCCGGACCGACGACTGGCGGTACGTCGAGTGGCGGGAGATGAAGGGCGGAGCCGTCAGGCATCGCGAACTGTACGACCACCGGACCGATCACCTGGAGAACGAGAACGTCGTCGGCGAGCACGCGGCGGTGGCCGAGCGGTTGCAGGGCCGATTGCGAGAGGTCCTTCCCGTTCAGGACGTGAAGCTTCTCCCGCAGGTCCGTTCCGCTGCGGGGGGTGCTGCCGTCGAGGTCGACTGGGAGAACCGCCACCCTGGCACCATCCGCCTGACGTGGATCCGACCGAACGGAGCCCGGGCGAACGTCATCGACTTCGGCGAGGGCGAGAAACGTCACACGCGGACGTTCGTCGGCCACGTCTTCGTTGCCGAGAGCCTCGACGGTCGTTACCACGAAACCCTGACGATGCGGGCCGACCAGCCCCGCATCACGCTCGGCCGCGCTCCCGAGTCCCCCGACTCCGACTGACACGGTAGGGTGGGCTTTGCCCACCAGCCCCGGTGTTGGTCGCGAACACACCACTCGTGGTGGGCAATGCCCACCCTACGAGCGCACGCCCCCAAACGTGTCGGACGCCCCCCACGACCTGCTCCGGCTCTAGACTCTGGACTCTCGGCCCTTGACTCTCTCCGTCTTCGACTTCTTCAACGTCGGCATCGGTCCGTCGAGTTCGCACTCGGTCGGCCCCATGCGGGCGGCCGCGCGGTTCATCGGGGAACTGCGAGACGCCGGCCACTTCGACCGCGTGGCCGGTGTCACGGTCGAGCTGTTCGGCTCGCTCGCGCTCACCGGCATCGGGCACGGAACGGACCGGGCCGTCCTGCTGGGGCTCGAAGGCGAACGGCCGGAGGACGTCGATCCGGAGCACGTCGTCACGCGAGACGCGGCCATCCGGGAGTCCGCGGAACTGCGGCTCGGCGGGGAACGCGTCGTCCCGTTCGACGTCGACGCGCACCTCGTCTTCAACCGCCGCGAGTCGCTGCCGTTGCACCCGAACGGCATGCGGATCACGGCGAGCGACGACGTCGGCGAGACGCTGCACGCTCGCGAGTACTTCTCGATCGGCGGCGGGTTCGTCGTCACGGCCGAGGACGACACCGAGCACCCGATCGGCGACGACAGCGGCCCCGAGATCCCCTACCCCTTCGACTCGGCGGCCGAACTGCTCGAGCACGCCGAGGCGGGAGGACTCTCCATCGGCGAGGTGATCCACGCGAACGAACGGGCGCTCCGGTCCGACGCCGAGATCGAGGTCGGCCTGATGCGGATCTGGTCGGTCATGCAGTCGTGCGTCGAACGGGGCTGCCGGACGCAGGGCGTGCTGCCGGGCGGGTTGGAGATCGAACGCCGGGCCCCCGAGCTCCTTCGCTGCCTGACGGAGAAGGGGCACGACGTCGACCCGCTCGCCGTGCTCGACTGGGTCGATCTCTGGGCGCTCGCCGTCAACGAGGAGAACGCGGCCGGCGGTCGCGTGGTGACGGCCCCCACCAACGGGGCGGCCGGCATCGTCCCGGCCGTGCTGCACTACTACACGCGGTTCCGGGCCGAGGCGGCGGACGCGGGCGTCGTCCGCTTCCTGCTCGTCGCCGGCGGCATCGCCATGCTCTACAAGAAGAACGCCAGCATCAGCGGGGCCGAGGTCGGCTGCCAGGGAGAGGTCGGCGTCGCCTGCTCGATGGCGGCCGGAGCCCTCGCCGAGGTGCTCGGCGGCACGCCCCGCCAGGTGGAGGAGGCAGCCGAGATCGGCATGGAACACAACCTCGGCCTCACCTGCGACCCGATCAAGGGGCTGGTCCAGGTGCCGTGCATCGAACGGAACGCGATGGGGGCCGTGAAGGCGATCAACGCCGCCCGCCTCGCCCTCCGCGGCGACGGCAAGCACTTCGTCTCCCTCGACCGCGTCATCCGCGTGATGCGCCGCACCGGGGCCGACATGAGCCACAAGTACAAGGAAACGTCCCGCGGCGGTTTGGCGGTGAACTACACGGAGTGCTGACGCCCGGCGTTCGCAACTGCACCTGCGCGCCGTGGATCCGCGAACCGATACTGCGTTTTCGTGTCCGTGACTTCATGAGAAGGAGATCACGCGTGTACGACGAATTCGCAGCCGGTTGCGGCAACGACGAGGGCATTCAGTGGAGCGTGGGCCAGGAAGGTGCCTACCAGGCCTGCGGTCGCACCGTGCAACGACTGCCGGCCGGGGGCTACTCCTGCACGTCGGACTGTCACGGCAAACCGTTGCTCTCGCAGCGGCGGCTGGAGAGCGACGACCTCCTCCAAGTGCCCGGGAGCGTCGCCGGGCAGGTCGTCGAGGAGGTCGAGCGGTTCTGGACGCTGCGGGACCGCTACCGCGAGTTCGGGTTCCTGCACCGACGTGGCTATCTGTTCTACGGCAAGCAGGGGGGCGGAAAGTCGTCGCTGATCCACCAACTCGTGACGCGTGTCATCGGCGACGGGAACGTCGCGTTCTTCTGCCAGCATCCCTACCACTTCGTCAGCTGCCTCACGCAGTTCCGCAAGGTCGAACCGGACCGCCCGCTCGTTTGCGTGTTCGAGGACGTCGACTCGATCATCGAGGACTATGGCGACAACCTGCTGCTGCAGTGGCTCGACGGGAACCACCAGGTCGACCGGGCCGTGAACCTGGCGAGCACGAACTACCCGGAGAAGCTCGACCGACGGATCATCGCGCGACCGCGACGGTTCGACCGCATCCTGCGAATCGACTCCCCCTGTGAAGTGCTCCGCACTGCCTACCTCCAGCGGAAGCTCGCCGACCGGCCGTCGGAGGAGATCGAACGCTGGGTCGAGGCGACGGACGGATTCACCTTCGCGGCGATCTCGGAGTTGATCATCGCCGTCGAGTGTCTCGGTGACGACTTCGACGAGTCGATCGATCGCCTGCGGAAACTCGACGTGCACCAGCCGTCGTCGCTCGAGTTCGCCGAGGCGACGTGACGCGGCGAATGCGTTCCGTGTCGTACTCGGGAGGCGGCAACGTCGTCGGGCCACTCCGTGGGCCGAACCGTCGGCGAGACC
This sequence comes from Planctomycetaceae bacterium, assembly GCA_028284885.1. Lineage (GTDB taxonomy): Bacteria > Planctomycetota > Planctomycetia > Planctomycetales > Planctomycetaceae > JANQQW01. Next base: position 10,689 of record JANQQW010000320.1, on the reverse strand, counting down.
GTCGTCGTGTTGGGCCGACCGACCGGAAGGCGCGGCAGCGGAGCCGTGCACGGCTGGTGCGGTTCGTCGGCGAATCCCGCTGAGGATTCGGATCACGGAGTGATCCGACGACACTCGACGCACCCGCCTACTTGACGCGAATCACGTCGGCTCGGAATTCTCGCACACGGTAGAAGCGGCCCTCGCCCGCCATGCGGAAGCGGTAGAGGCCCGTGCTCAGGCCGGGGGCCTGCACCCACGCCCACACGTCCACCCAGCCCTCGACGCCACTCACTCTGCGGACGGACTCGATCTTGGTGACGTGCCCGACGACGCGTCGCCAGCTCGCCATGAAGTCCTGCTCGGACTGGCCGTGCTTGAAGTGGTTCGGGTCGGCCCGTCGACGAACGAACTCCTTGCGGTGCTCCGCGTCGAGGCACTGGATCAAGACCGAGAACGGCTCCGGCTTTCTGAGCGCGTCGCGGAACATCAACAGGCACTTGTCGGCGCTCGGGGCGTTCTTCTCGTCGAACGGCTGCGGCTTCGAGGCGGCGTCGTAGAGCCGCTTCTCCGAGGCCGACATGTTGGCCCGCAGCCGCTCCTCGGCGTTCGGGAGCTTCTTGAGCGCTGTTGGCTTCGTGCCGCCGCGACGCGTCGAAGAGGTCGAACCAGACCGCCGTCGCATCTCCTGGAGCTTCCGCTCGTGCTCGCGGAACCGCCGCTTCCACTCGGCCGACCCGGGTTTCGGTGGATCGGCCGCAAAGAGTGCGGACGGAACCAACAACACGGCGAACGCAACGAGCAGTGGCTTCACGAGGCGACTCCGAAGTTCGGGAAACGCGACGTGAAAGCGTAGCTCGGGTTCAGCGGTCCGGTCGGAACGATTCGAACGTCACGACTTCGGGGACGGCAAGGCGGTCTCGGTCTCGGCGACAGCCAATGCGTCGTACTCGTCGCGAAGCCGAGGCCGCGGGACAAAGGTGCGGGACGGACACGGAATCCTCGACTTCCCGAGATCCGCGCTCGTTCGTCGCCGTTCTACTGGTCAACGAGTCCGCGAGGGTGCGCCGATGTTCGACGAGGCTCCGCCAGACGACTGGTGGTCGAAGTGGGTGCTGGGAACGGCCGTGTCGCTGCTCCTGGCGACGCACGGGCTGTGGTGCATCGCGACGGAGAGGGCTTGGCTACCCGGACGTCGGGTCGGTCGCGCGATGAGTCTGCACGATGCCGACGCGATCGCCTTCGGCGTGGCGGTCCTCGCCGGGGCCGCGCTGCTGCACGTGCACTACTTCTGGAGTCACGTCGAGCGTCTCGCCCCGTACGTCGATCTCGGCAAGCTGGTCTCCGTACTCGTGCTCGTCGCCGCGATGTGCGTCCTGATCTTCCGCATCGTGTTCCTCGGCTGACGACCGCGCGGCCCGAGAACTACGACTTCCAGGGCGGCAGCTCGGGGAGGTACGTCTCGAACTCGGCGATGACCTTGGCCTCGTACTCGCCGGCGTACTCGCCGCCCAGGAACTTGTCGCAGCTCTCGGCGTTGAAGCGGGCCCAGCTCTCCTCTTCGTGGCCCGGGTTGATCGGGTAGAAGAGGGCGCCGACCGCCTTCGCGGCCGCCATGTCGCCGGGGGCGTCGCCGATCATGAGGACCTTCCCCTCCTCGTAGCCGAAGCCCTGGGCCTGGCCGAGGGTCTCCTTCTTGCTGCCCGCCTCCTGGCCGCAGATGCACTGCACGAACGGCCGAATGCCGTGCTCCTCCCACTCCGTGTTGAGGGCCGCGTTCGGCGTCGCCGAGCAGACGATCATGTCGGCCTGCGGGGCGAGCTTCTCGAGAGCGGCCCGCACGCCGGGGAACGGCGGGACGCCGGTGACGAGGTCGGCCACGGTGTCGTTCACGGCGACCGACCACGCGAGCGCGTTCTTCAGCTCCTCGTTCCCGGTCTTCTCGACCTCCGCCTTGAGAGCCGGGTTGCCGAGCTTGTCCTCGCGCTCGATCCAGCTGCGGATCTCGTTCCACTCCGGGATCGCGACGTTCCGGGCCTGCACGACGTCCCACTCGCGGAGCAGGTCGAGGGCGAGCAGGTACGCCTTGAAGCGGTTCGCCCCGCGGGTCTTGGAGTAGAGGTTCGTGAACTCGCACGCCTCGCGGGCGTACTTCGAGACCGGCTGCAGCCCGAGGTACTTGATGAAGTTGGGGATGAAGCACTCCTTGTGCTTGATCTCCATCGAGTCGAAGGCACAGCCGTCCGAGTCGATGCCGATCAGGAAGTCGTGCTGCTTGGAGAAGTCGGTGTCGAGCGGGTTGTGGGACATGGGCCAGCGGTCATGTGTCAGAAGTCAGGTGTCAGTAGCTGCACTGCCACGCAGTGCAGGCGAATGTCGAGTGGCGGTCGTTCGCGAGAAGGGCGCCGACAGCCTGCGACTGCGTTGCGGTGGCAACGCAGCTATTCGGGCGCCTTCATGCGGTCGGCTTGGGGGACGTAGCTCTCCAGCTTCTGGTCGGCGAAGATCTTCTCGAGTTTCGCGAGGCGGACGCGGCCGTCGACGATCGGCAGGGAGACGGCGTCGTCGCCGATGAGGGGGCGGGCGTACTTGACGTACTCGTCGGTCACGTCCGTGCCGTCCTCGCTGATCCAGTTCGCGGGGAACTTGCGGTCCTTCTCGGCGACCTCGGCGAGCGGGGCCTTGTCGTAGACCGGGGCGTAGTTGTCCCAGTCGGCCCGCAGGATCGTCGACATGTAGCCGTGCTCCCCCTTCGCGGCGAGCAGGGCCGCCTTCTGGCCGACGTAGTAGCTCTCGTCGAGGTCGACGTGCGAGGCGAGCGCCATGCAGTTCCGCTGGTCGGTCCCCGGCACGTTGCAGCGGGCCGAGCCCTTCACGGCCAGCTTGAACTTCTCCTTGTCGTTCAGGGCGTTCACCAGCATCTGGGCGATGGTGATCTTGCTGGAGGAGAGCATCGCGTGGCCGAAGCTGTCGCGGACGACGAACTCCTCGGGAATCTCGAGCCCCTCGATCTCGAGCCCCTCGCTGACGACGACGATCGCCCGGCCGTGCTCCTTCAGAGTCGTGTTCACGTTTTCGCGAATCTGCTCGAGCGTGACCTTCCGCTCGGCGAGGTAGATCTGCAGCGGCAGCTCGCGGTTGGGATCGGCGAGGCGGGCAGCGGCCGGGATGTAGCCGATCTTTCGGCCCATCGCCTGCAGCACGAGGACGGGGTCGGCCGGGCAGCTGCCGTTGTTCTCCTCGTTCGCCATCTGCACGTAGTGGGCCCAGTAGCGAGCCGTGCTGCCGTAGCCGGGCGTGTGGTCGACGAGCTTGAACTCGCTGTCGCCGACGTCGTTGTCGATCGTCTTCGGCCCGCCGATGCCGACCATGTCGAGCCCCCGCTCGCGGGCGAGGTTGGCGACGGTGTAGGCGGTGTGCATCGAGTCGTTGCCGCCGATGTAGCAGAAGTACCCGACGTTGTGGGCCTTGAAGACCTCCATCAGCCGGTCGAAGTCCTCGTTCTGCCAGTCCTTCAGCTTGTACCGGCAGGTGCCGATCGACCCGGCGGCGGGCGTGGTGCGGAGCAGGGCGATCTCCTGCGGGCACTGGGCGGAGAGGTCGATCAGCTCCTCCTTGAGGACCCCCTCGATGCCGTGCCAGCCGCCGTAGACGGTGCCGATCTCGGACATGTCGCGGGCCGTCTCGACGAGGCCGCGGAGGGTGCTGTTGATGGCACAGGAGGGACCGCCCGACTGGGCGACGATCATGTTTCTCGGGGTGCTCACGGTGCTTCGTCTCGGCTGGCAGGGAAGGTCTCGGCCCGGCCGTCTCCGGCGTTCCGCAGGCCGCGTGGCGCGAACCGATTCCGCAGGGAAATCTCGGGCGGCGGGATTGTATCAAACCGGAGGACCGTCGTCCGCCGAACGAGACCACCGAGGTGCATCCGCGGTCGGGTGGCGAACTTCGGAGAAACGACGGAGGGCGCGGCGCGGGCGTTGCCCGGCAACCCGGCGAAGAGGTGGACCACGAATCACGCGAATCGACGCGAATGGCAGGAGTCAGGGGTCAGGGGTCAGTCGCGTTCGCGTCCTCGGGCGGATGACCCCAACGGGGTCACGGAACGAAGCCCAGGGCTCGGATCGGCCCAACCCGCGTACCCGGAAGCGGGTTCGACAATCACGGCTTCGACGCAAAGCCGCAGAGGCGCGAAGTTCCGCAGAGAGTTCCCACGGCGAATCTCGGGATCGGCAGAGCACGGCACCGACAGTCGTTCTTCTTCGCGATCCTTGGCGTCTTCGCGGCTTTGCGTCGAGAACTGCCCGCTGCGCGCTTCGACGAGAACGCCACCGGATCTCGGATGCCCCTTGACCACCGAGACTTCAGGCCTGGAATCGGGTTGAATCGAAGGTGCCCCGACAACGGAGAACCTCGATGACACGACTCGCCCTCGCCGCTGCCGCCGTCGCGGCCCTCGCCATCTCGACCGATCCTGCTTCCGCCCAGTCCGGCGGGTTTCGTGACAAGTTCGACCTGCAGACCGACGTCCCCTACGCCGGGACCGACAACCCACGGCAACGGCTCGACCTTCTGCTCCCGAAGACGCGGACGTCGAAGGGGCCGCTGCCAGTGGTCGCCTTCGTGCACGGCGGCGGCTGGCGGAACGGCGACAAGCGGACCGGGATCGGCCGGCTCGCCAAGCTCGTCGCCACGGGAAGGTACGCGGGGGTCAGCATCGGCTACCGGCTCAGCGGCGAGGCGGTCTGGCCGGCCCAGATCCACGACTGCAAGGCGGCCGTCCGCTGGATTCGGGCGAACGCCGAGAAGCACGGCCTCGACGGCGACAGGATCGCCGTCTGGGGCACGTCCGCCGGCGGGCACCTCGTCGCCATGCTCGGGACGACCGGCGACGTCGAGTCGCTCGAAGGGACGCTCGGCCCGCACCTCGACCAGTCGAGCCGCGTGACGTGCGTCGTCGACTACTTCGGGCCGACCGACTTCCTCACGATGAACGACCACCCCGGCCGCATCGACCACGACGCGGACAACTCGCCCGAGTCGCTGCTCGTCGGCGGGGCCATCCAGCAGAACAAGGAGAAGGCCCGCGCCGCCGCCCCGCTGACGTACGTCACGAAGGACGACGCGCCGATCCTCGTCGCCCACGGCTCTGAGGACCCGCTCGTGCCGTTCCCGCAGTCGGCCGTCTTCGCGAAGGCGTTGAAGGCTGCCGGGGTCGACTGCACGCTGATCCGCATTGAGAACGGCGGCCACGGTTTCCGCAGTGAGGAACTCGACCGACGCGTGGCCGCGTTCCTCGGCAACCACCTGCACGGCGAGAAGAACACGGTCTCGGCCGAGCCGATCACGGTGGAACCACGCCGCCGGCGTTGACGGCGGGGCTATCTGACCGGCCGGAAGGCGTGCACCTCGCCCTGGACCTGGTCGCCGAAGTCGAAGGTGAACCGGGTGACGTTCCGGGTGCCGAAGTTCTGGTGCAGGACGGTCACGACGTTCCCCGCAACCGCCTCGACGACCGCGGTGTGGTGAGGGGCACCGAGCGTCCAGAACCGGTTGCCCCGTTCGAGGCGGACGCTCTTGAACTGGAGGACGTCGCCCGGCGTGAGGTCGCCGCGGGGAATGCCACGGCCGAAGGTGTAGCCGTTCGCCTTGCGGGCCCCGGCGGCGATGAGGGCTTCGTTGGCGAGCGTCCAGCACTCGCCGTTCCCGACCTGCCGGCCGAAATTCCGCTGGGCGAACTCGAGCACGCCTTTGTTCAGACCGACCGCCTCACCACCGGGGGGCGGTGTCGGTCCGGAGTCCATACCCGGGTCGCCGTTGCCGCCGCCTCCGGGTCCCGGCGTGGTGCCCGGACCCGCACCGGGGGAGTTCGGACGGGGCGTGGGGCCCGCGGTCGGTCGGCCGGCGGGAGTCGTGGGGCGTCCGTTCGGAGCCGTCGGACCGGGGCGGAGCGTTCCGCCGGTCGGGCGTGTCGAAGGCCTGGGGTCGGACCGGCGGAACCGGTCGATCGCCGCGACCACCGTCTTCTCGCCGACGGTGACGTGTTCGAGCGACAGCCGCCGGTCCGTGTCGAACAACGCGAGACGGACGGACGGCGATCCGCGGCTCACACGAAACGTCGCGGCGAGGACACCGTCGAACTCGAACGCCTCGCCCAGCTCGTGGACCTCGCGAACCGAGAGCAAGCGTCTCGCCCGGTCGGCGACGGCCATCGTCGCGGCCACCGGGCAACGCTCCACCTCGACCTTCTCCGCGGCCGACTTCAGCACGGTCTCGGCGGCGTCGAAGATCGTGTCCTCGAGCCCGGCCGGGGCGTTTCGGACGGCGGCGTCGAGTCGCACGACGACGAGCAGCTTCCCGACCTCTGCCTGCTCGCACCGCTCGGCGACACGTCCGAGGGCGGCGTCGAACGCCTTTCCGAGCTTCGGCTCGTCCGCGGCGGTCGCGAGAGACGCCGTGCAGAAGACGACACAGAAGCTGTTCACGGCAAAGGATCGGAACGACATCGTCGGTTCTCCGGTTCGGTTCCCGCCCCCACGGTAACGGAGAAACGCGAACGAGGCCAAGAATCCACCGGGGCAGGGAGTCAGGGGGCAGGGGTCAGGTGTCACGTCATCGCGACCCGGCTCCCTGATCCCTGCCTCCTGACTCCTCAGTCATCCGTCTCCAGCAGCATCACGAGGTAGGACCGCCGTTCCTGTCCTTCGAGGCCCAGTCGTTCGGCCAGCCGGAGCAGGGCGTCCTGAACCGCTTCGCGGGTCGCCTCGTCGGCGGTCGCCTCGACTTCGGCGAACGTCCCGAGCCCGTCCACCTCGTCGACGACGCACTCGGCCGGTCTGGCCTCCCAGGTGAAGTGGTAGGGCGTTCGTCGCTTGCGGACGGCTCGGACCTCGCGAAAGCCGAGCAGCGACAGCATCGCCTCGAACTCGTCCGCCCGGCCGTCGGCGAAGGGGATTTCGATCTCGCGGCGGGTCTTCGTGCGGTCGCCGACGACCGGCCCCTTGTACGTGACGACGTTCTGCTCGCCGACGACCCGCACGCGGAACGCCTCGTCGGTCTCGCCGAAGTCCCGGGCCGGGTGAGCGAAGTAGACGTCCCGCTGCTCGAGCGGCTCCTCGGCCGTCGCCCCCAGTTCCGCGAGCGCCGCCCGCAGCCGAGCGGGGTCGGCGAGTGGGAACTTCATCTCGACTTCGTACACGCCGGTCTCCCGGTTCGGACCGTCACGCGTTCACTTCGTCGAGCGACTTCGTGACGACGCCCTCGTGGTCGCGGAGTTCACGCAGGTACTCCCACGTGAACAGTCCGGTGTCGTGCCCGTCGGTCCAGCGGATGCGGAGGGCGTAGTTGCCGACCATGCCGATCTCCACCGGCTCGATCCCCTCGTCGACCGACTCGGGGTCCAGTGTGCGGACGCCGGTGAACTCGTCGACGCAGGCGGCACACGGGCAGAGCTGCCGCAGCAGCCGAAACGGGTACTGGCCCCGCAGGCCGTCAGGCCAGTCGATCTGGAAGACGCCGAACTCCTTGAGGCCGCGAATGCTGGTTGGTGCGAGCATGGGTGGTTGAGGGTTGAAGGTTCACGGTTGAGGACGATCCCGCTCGCCCTCGACCGACTGGCGGGCCACTGCCTCCTGCCCCCGGACTCCTGACCTACGGTTTACCGGGGTGCTTCACCTTTTCCCAGTACGAGGGAAAGTCGAACTTCGGGCTGTTGTCGGCGTCGTGGCACTTCTTGCAGAGGTTGTCGTCCCCTTCGTTGCGAACGGCCTTCTGCGGTTGGCCCGTGACCGGGTCCTTGACCACCATCAGCCGGACGGCTGCGCGGGCCTCCTCGACTTTCTTCTCGTCGATCGACGTCGGGTCGTCCTTGTAGGTCCACTCGATCTCCGCGTGGTCGCCGGCGGGGCCGTGGCAGTTCTCGCACTGCTGGGCACCCAGCAGGGCTTCCAGCTTCTTCTCGTCGTCCGTCGTCGCGAACGCCTCGTTCAGGAAGCCGCCTTCGTACCGCAGGACGTTCTCGGGGTCCCAGCCGGTCACGTGGCAGACGAGACACTCGGGGTCGAAACTTCGGTCGATCCAGTCGTGCTCGCTCTCGGGGTAGTCGCCGTGCTCCGGGTCGTGCCCCTTGGCGAGGCTCTCGAAGGCGTGTGAGTGCCGCGACGTACTCCACTTCGCGTAGGCGTTCTGATGACACTCGCCGCACGCCTTCGCACCGACGTAGTGCGTCTGCCGCGGGTGCGTCGCCGGCTCGCCGAGCGCGGGGACACGCTCCTCGAACAGTCGCTTCTGGTAGGCGGCCATCCGGTCGTGCATGGCGGCGGTCTCGTCGAAGCGGTGCCGGTCGAGGTGGACGAGTTCGTACCTCAGCGGCACGTCCGCTTCCGGGAACCAGCCGACGACGCCGACGTACTTCCCCTTCTCGCCGACCTGGATCAGCATCGTCTCGCCGACGAGGACCGGCTCGCTGGCGGGCTCCTCCGGTCCGGTGCAGACGACGACGTCGAACAGGGGGAACGCCTCGGCGAGTCGACGAGCCTCCTTCTCACGGGCGTGGGCGAGCAGCACGTTCACGTTCGCCTCCGCCTCCTCGATCTTCGGAGCGACCGCGCGCAGCGCCTCCTCGGCGTCGCCCAGCTCGGTGTCCCGCAGCGAGATGATCTCCGGGCTCGTCTTGGAGTCGACGACGACCGACGTGATCGCGACCGTCGCGTCGCCCACCTGCTTCGTCACCAAGGGAACCGGGCCGCCGGGCAGGTCGGGCACGCCGAACAACGTGACGTTCGCCGAGACGAGCGGCACGCCGGTCTCGCTCTCGGCCGCGGACGACCCCTGCGCGAGCAGGTAGTCCGGCCCGAGGTTGATCTCCCGCGTCCCGAGCCCGATGGCGGCGTACCCCATCTCCTCGTAGGCCGCGTGGATCGTCTCGAACTTGATCGCGCTCTGCCGGCGGGCCCGCCGGACGGTGCTGCCGAGGTCGACGGCCGTCATCGGCCAGCCCCGCTCTCGGATCTCCTCCAACAGGTCGTGTCGTCGGGCGATTCCGCCGGCGAGCGTCTCCGGAGCGCACCCGCACGGCTCCAAGTGCCCGAGTTGCTCCCCGCTGACGACGAGCACGGCTCCGGGCGTCTCCCAGCCTCGGAACGGTGGCGGCGGCGGCTCGAACGGCTTCTCGACGGGCGTCTCGCCCACACCGTTCGGGTCAGGGTCGTTCGAGTTCGACCACCAACCGCAGCCGAGAACCACGCAGCAGAGCAGCCCGGCCGGGGCGGCGATTGCAGACGGCCATCGTCGGTTCGTCACGTCAGTCCTCTCCTTGGATCGCGTCCGCCGGACTCCACCGGCAGGAACGGCCCGTCGGGCGGACGGGCGGCGCGTCGAGTCTAGTGCACGGGGTCGGGTCACGGGAACGGCGGTCCGGCGGGGCCGTCGTTCACCGGACGACGAACTTCAGACGCAACTTGATCTCCTCGACCTCGGGGTGCGAGGTCTTGACGGTCACGTCGAGGAACTGGCCCGTCTCCAGGCGTGCCTGCGGCGGCGTGCCGGCCGGGAACTCGAACGTCACGAGGTGCCGCTCGCGTTTCGGGAGGACGTACCGCTCGTCCTTCCGCGTGCTCACGTTCACGCCTTCGGGCGAGGTGACCTCGAGCGCGATCGGCTCCTCGACCCCCTTGAACAGAATCCCCACCTCGAACGTCTTGCCGACGGCACCGTCGAACGTGCCGAAGTCCAGACCGTCCGACTTCGGGTAGTACTCCACGCCGTCGAGCGGCTGGACGGTCACCGGGCCGGTCACGCGTCCCGTGACGCCAATGGCGTACTCGCTCTTGCCGTCCGAGTTGGGGACGAACATCGTGATCCGGCGGGTGAACCCGCCCGACTTGCCGCTCCGCACCTGCGCGCGAATCTCGTAGCCGGAGATCGCCTCGAACTCGTCGAGCGTCTCCTGGTCGAGCGGCACGGCCTCCACGGAGAGGATGTTCTCGTCCTCCATGTCGTAGGTGAAGGTCGGCGGGTCCATCGTCTCCATCACGCGCGAGTAGATCTTGCCCTTCACGGTGATCTCGGCGTCCCGCTCGACGAGCCCCTGCTCCCAGCTCCGCGGCTCGATGTGGAACTGGTCGTCGACGCGCCCCTCGACGGTGAACTCGATCCGCGGCCGCAGCGGGTCGTTGGTGTTGAGGAAGAACCGCTTGCGGAACTCTTCCTGCTCCTCGTCCGGGAAGTAGGCGCAGGGAACCTTCGCCTCCTCGCCGGGGTCGAGGGTCGTGTTCTCGAAGTCGTTCCGCGTGCAGAACGAACACGAGGTTCCCCCGTTCTCCAGAACGAGCGGGGCGTCGCCCTCGTTGCGGACGACGAACTCGTGGACGCGGGCGCTCTCCTTCGGGATGACAGTCATCGAACCGAAGTCGAACACCGAGTCGGGCGTGACGGCCTTCGGGTGCGGCCCCTCGGGCAGCTCCTTCCCGGAGCCGTCCGTCGTCTCGGAGTCGGCCGTCGCACCGTCGAGGTTGGCGACCCAGATCGCTCCGCCGGTGGCGATCGCGATGCCGCCCACGACGGCGAGAATGGTTCCGGGTTTCATCACTGCACCTCGGGGTCGGTTGATCGGAGGACGAACTTCGATTCTACGCCCGGCGGCCGGGGGACGGAATCACTCGGTTCCGGGCCGGTCGGGATCCGCGAGCCGACGGTGGCGTGGCACGTCGGTTT
>JANQQW010000311.1 GCA_028284885.1 Planctomycetaceae bacterium | reverse complement strand
CACCGAGGTTTCTCGGGGCCGCCGCCGCGCTCCTCGAAGAGCCGGCGAACCGTCGCGAGACGCTCGCCGAGTGGGTCACGTCTCGCGAGAACCCCTACTTCGCCCGGGCCACGGTGAACCGACTGTGGGCGACGCTGTTCGGCTACGGTCTCGTCGATCCGGTCGACGACTTCGGCGGCCACAACGCCCCCTCGCACCCCGAGGTGCTCGACCTGCTCGCGACCGACTTCGCGGACCACGGGTACGACCTGCGGCGGACGCTGCGAATCCTCGCCAACACCGAGGTCTACACCCTCTCCAGCGAGACGACCGCCGACGTCGATCCGCGGCTGTACGCCTCGATGCCCGTCAAGAGCCTGACGCCCGAGCAGATCTACGACACGCTGCAGCGGGCGACGATGAACAAGCCGACCGCCGTCGTCCGCGGACGGCTCTTCAATCCGCGATTCGACCAACGCCGGACCGCTTTCCTCGCCAAGTTCCGGGCGCCGTCGCAGTCGGCGACCGAGTTCGAGGGGGGCATTCCGCAGGCGCTGACGATGATGAACGGCGGGGTCGTCGCCGAGCTGACGAACCCCGCCGAGAGCGAACTCGTCACGGTCCTCGCCGAGTCGCCCTTCCTCCGGAACGACTCCGACCGGGTCGAGGTCCTGTTCTACAGCACGCTCGTCCGCGAACCGACGAGCGAGGAACGCGAGCGGTTCGTGACGCACCTGGAACGGTCCTCGGACCGCCGAGCCGCCCTCGCCGACTTGCTGTGGGCACTGCTCAACTCGACCGAGTTCCTGCTGAACCACTGACGGAGCCCGCGATGAGACTCGACGACCTCTCCCGACGGGACTGGATGCGGCTGGCGGCCCTCGGGGCGTTCGGCACGGTGGGCGGCTGGCGGTGGACCCTCGCCGAGGAGATCGCGCGGGAGAAGACCGCCGGCCGGCACGTCGTGCTGTTGTGGATGACGGGCGGCCCGTCGCAGCTCGACACCTTCGACATGAAACCCGGCCACGAGAACGGCGGCGAGTTCGCCGAGATCGAGACGGCCGCGGCCGGCGTCCGCTTCAGCGAACACCTGCCGGGACTCGCCAAGCAGGCGGACCGGCTCGCGATCGTCCGGGGACTCAGCAGCAAGGAAGGCGACCACGGTCGTGGAACGTACCTCGCCCGCACCGGCCAGCAGCCGGGTGGCGTGGTCCGGTATCCCACCTTGGGCTCGCTGTTCGCCAAGGCCCTCGGCGACGACGACTCCGAGATCCCCGACTACGTCAGCATCGCGCCGTACCGGGTCTTCAACCAGGCCGCCTTCCAGCCCGGCTTCCTCGGACCCCGCTACGCCGCACTCACCGTCGCCGCCGCGGACAACTTCCAGCAACTCCAGAACCAACGAGCGAACGGCGACTACGCCCGGCTCGGCGTCGACGACCTGACCGCCCCGGACGGTGTCACCGACGACCAAGCGGCCGCACGGCTCGAGCTGCTCCGACATCTGCAGGACGGCTTCGTCCCACGGCACGCCAGTCGGTCGGTCGCCGCCCACGCGACGGTCTCCGAACGGGCCGTCCGCCTGATGCACAGCGAGGCGGCGAAGGCGTTCGACGTGGACGAGGAGCCCGCCAAGATCCGTGACGCCTACGGTCGGGGCCGCTTCGGCCAAGGCTGCCTGATGACCCGGCGGCTGATCGAACGGGGGGTGCCGTTCGTCGAGGTCTCGCTCGGCACGTTCGGCGGCGGAGCCCTCGGCTGGGACACGCACCGTGGCAACTTCCAGATCGTGAAGGACCTCTCCGCCGAACTCGACGCCGGCTGGAGCACCCTGATGACCGAGCTCGACGACCGCGGTCTGCTCGACCGGACGACGTTCCTCTGGATCGGCGA
>JANQQW010000294.1 GCA_028284885.1 Planctomycetaceae bacterium | reverse complement strand
TCGACTGCGATGCGGGCGAGACGCCCGCGTTCCGGGTGGCCTGGAGACGTCACCGGCGGCTGGTCGCGGTTCAGAACAACGACCGCTGCACCGGCCGCCGAGCCTCTACTTCGCCCGGCCACGGCGGCAGGTCGGGCAATGTCGGAATCCGCGTCTGCAAGGCCGTGTGGAACGCCCGCGCGAACGCCGGGGCGAACTCGTCGTTCGGGGCGTGCGTGAAGACGTACGGCCTCAGCCCCGCTCCGATCCAACCGGCGACGACGTCAGCCCACTCGTCGATCCACCGGTTCAGCGAGGTGACGTCGTTCCGGCCGACGAACCGCACAAACGGGTGCCGACCGGTGACGGTGTGCCTCAGGGGAACGAGTGGCTTCCGCGACTGCGAGGCCGCCTCGAAGTCGTCGGTCGGCGGGGCCGAGTAGAGGGCCCGGCTGTCGAACGTCACGCGGTCCAATCCCAGGTCGCCGAGCAGCCGCTCGTACGCCCGCTCGTTCCGGCCCTCGTCGAACCAGTCGGGGTGCCGGACCTCCACGGCGAACGGCAGATCGGCTGGCAGTCGTTCGAGGTACCGGGTGAGTTCGTCGAACCGCGAGGCGTCGAACGTCGGCGGCAGTTGCAGGAAGGACGGCCCCAGCCTGTCGGCGTCGGCGAGGAGACGCAGCACGTCGACGAAGGCCCGCGTCTCGTCGGGTGGATGCTCCAACCGACCTTCGTGACTGACGGTCCGCGGGAACTTCAGGCAGAACTCGAAGCCGTCGTGCGACTCGGCGGCCCACCGCTCCGCGGTCGCCAGACTCGGCAGGCCGTAGAACGTGCTGTTCCCCTCGACGGTCGCGAACGCCCGGCTGTACTGGCCGAGGAACGCCCGCCGCGGGGCCCGCTCCTCGAACAACGTGCCCCGCCACGCGTCGCAGGCCCAGACGGGGCAGCCGAGTCGGTAGGGCAGCGCGGACATGTTCGATCCTGGTCGGAGTGCTCGGATTCTAGCGGCCAACGTCGTCGTTGCACCGGTGAGCGGTTGGGCCGGGGATCGCGAAGAGGGTAGGATCAGGCGTCGCCCCGTACTCGGTTCCCTGCCCGTGGACAGTCGAACGCTCTCAAAGACGGCCCGCTCGAAGGCCGCGAGCATGTTCCGGTCGATTCGCCGGACGCCCGTTCTGCTACGACGTCACGTCTGGACGTGGCCGGTCGTGGCGGCCGTCGTTCTCGGCGCGGTCGGCTGGTTCCTCCGCGGCGCCATCGAGACGGAGCTTCGGGACGAGGTCCGTTCGAGTCTCGCCACGATTCGCGACGCCGAGATCGAAGCGCTGGAGTTGTGGATCGAGAGTCGAGAGGACGCCGTCGAGGCCGTTGCCGAGAGCGACGACTTTCGCGAACTGGCTCTTCGGCAACTCGAACTCGGTGCGGACGAGTCGAAGACGACGGCCGACCTGTTGAGCAGTGACGAGTCCTCCGAACTCGAAGAGGTGATCAGCGAGCACGTGGACCGGCACGACTTCGACGGGTACGCGATCCTGCTCCCGGAGGGACGCGTGGTGGCGGCCGACCTGCCGGCAGCCGTCGGCTTCATGCCGGAGCGCGACGAGTCGCGAGATCTCTTCGCCCGTGCGCGAGCCGGCGTGCCGATCGTGACGCAGCCGGTCGCGAGCCAGTTCTTGCTCGAGGACCGGGACGGGGCGGCGCGGGTCGGCGTGCCGACGATGTTCGCCGTGGCACCGGTTCGGGACGACGACGAGCACGTTGCCGGCCTGCTGTTGCTGCGGATCCAGCCGTGGGACAAGTTCACGGAAATCCTGCAGATCGCCCAGGTGGGCAAGTCCGGCGAGACGTATGCGTTCAACCGCGACGGCCTGATGGTGTCGCAGAGCCGGTTCGACGACTCGATGCGAGAGCACGGCATTCTCGGTCCCCGAGAGGAGTCGATCCTCACGATCGCCGTTCGCGACCCGGGCGGGAACCTGACGCGCGGGTACCGGTCGGCCACACCGGCCGAGGAGCGACCGCTGACCCGTTCCGCCGAGGCCGCCGTCGCGGGAGACCGGGGCGCGACCGCCGACCCGTACCGAGACTACCGCGGCGTGCCCGTGGTGGGGGCGTGGGCGTGGATCGAGCAGGGGGACTTCGGCATCGCGACGGAGATCGACGCGAGCGAGGCGTTCGGCCCGCTGTACATCGTCCGCACCGCCTTCTGGACGATGTTCGGCCTGCTCGCACTCGCCTCGGTCGCCATCTTCTTCTACACCGTGCGGGCCGAGCAGGCGAAGTCGGACGCGGCCCGGGCCGCCCTCGAGGCGAAGCAGCTCGGCCAGTACCAACTGGAGGAGGAACTCGGCCGCGGCGGCATGGGCGTGGTCTACCGGGCCCACCACCAGATGCTCCGCAGGCCGACCGCGGTGAAGTTCCTCGACGTCGACAAGGCGACCGAGCAGTCGATCGCCCGGTTCGAACGGGAGGTCCAGGCGACCAGCCAGCTCACCCACCCGAACACCATCGCGATCTACGACTACGGACGGTCGGACGAGGGCATCTTCTTCTACGCCATGGAGTACCTGGAGGGTGTCGATCTCGGCGACCTCGTCAAGGACCACGGGCCGCTGCCGGAGTCGCGTGTGATCCACCTGCTGCAGCAGATCGCCGGGTCGCTCGCCGAGGCCCACGACACGGGGCTCGTCCACCGAGACGTGAAGCCGGCCAACGTGATGCTGACGATTCGCGGCGGCATCGCGGACTTCGTGAAGGTTCTCGACTTCGGGCTCGTCAAGGTCGTGGACGAGGAGAAGGAGGCGAAGCTGACCGCCGCCGGCACCGTCACCGGAACGCCGCTGTACATGTCGCCCGAGTCGATTCGCGACCGGGACCACGTCGACGGTCGCAGCGACCTCTACGCCGTCGGCGCGGTCGGCTACTACCTGCTCACCGGCACGCCGCCGTTCCACGAGGGAAATGCGTTCTCCATCCTGAAGCAGCACGTCGATGCGGAGCCGCAGTCGCCGTCCGTTCGGGCCGGGCGGACGATCGACGCCGACCTCGAGACCCTGCTCCTGAAGTGCCTCGCGAAGTCGCCGTCACAACGCCCCTCCTCCGCACGCGACCTCGTCGATGCGCTGGACCGGTGTCGCGCGAGCGGTGGCTGGTCGCGACAGGACGCGACGAACTGGTGGCGGTCCTACGGGGCGACGTGGTCGATCGACCCGGACAAGACGTTCGCCTCCGCGGAGGCGACGACGATCTCCGAACCGGGTCGCGACGACTCCTCCTCGGCGTCGGACGAGCCGACCGTTCACGGCCTGCCCACACCGTCGTGAGTCCGAACGTTCTCGCCCGGGTCCTGTCGGAGTACGGCATCGACGTCCGTCGCTGTCGTCTGACCGGTGTCACCCCCGGTTTCAGCGGGGCCGTCGTCCACCGCGTCGAGCTGCCGGAGAGAACGATGGCCCTCCGCGGCTGGCCGCGCGACGACCTTCCGCCAACGCGGCTGCACGGTCTGCACGCGTTCCTCCGACACGTGTTCGACGCGGGACTCGAAGTGGTCGCCGTGCCGACGACGGCGAGCAACGGAGACACCCTCGTCCACGTGGCCGGTCGGGCGTGGCAACTGGAGCCGTGGATGCCCGGGGCCCCCGAACTGCTGGAGCGGCCGACACCGGCCCGCGTCGCGGCGGCAGCCCAGTGTCTCGCGACGTGTCACGAGGCGGCCGGAGCATTCGTGCCGGACCACCACGGCCACGAGTGGTTCGGCGTCCGGACCGGCCCTCCGCCCGCCGTCGTCGAACGCATCCGGCGCATCGAAGTCCTTCAGGCCGGCCAACTGCAACGACTCTCCGAGCGGCTCGCGGTCGAGCAGACGCGATTCGCCGAGTTGGGCCGACTGTTCGTCGAGCGGTTCCGCCAGAACGCAGCGACCGTACGACGCGAACTCGAGTCCCTCGCGCGCGAGCGAGTGCGGCTTCTGCCTTGTTGGCGTGATCTGCACGGCGAGCACGTGCTGTACGAGGGCGACCGTGTCACCGGGCTGCTCGACGCCTCGGCTTGCCGTGTCGAGAGCGTGGCCGTCGATCTGGCCCGCCTGCTGGGGGACGTGCTGGGGGACGACTCGTCCGCGCGCGACGCAGCGGTGGCGGCGTACACGGCCGTGCGGCGTTTGACGGTTGTCGAACGGGAACTGGTCGACGTGCTCGACCGGAGTGCGGTCCTGCTGATGGGACTCACCTGGTTGGACCGATGCTATTCGAGGGGCTGGGCGATCGACACCGACCCACGCGTGCTCTCGCGACTGGAACGGATCGCCGGCCGCCTGCCCCCACGGTCCTAAACCGTTCCGTGGACGACGGTTCCACCACGGCCCAGTCCACGGAACAGCCGTTTTCGTGCCAGCAAGGAGTTGGTACGATCCGCGGCCTTCGGTCAAGCGAATGGATTCGCTGTCGTGACGTCATTTCGCCAAACCAGTCGCACGCTCTCTCTGCTGGTCCTCGGGACCACGTTGTGCGTGACGGGCACGGGCTGCAGTTGGATGCAGACCGCCCTCCGCATGCGGGACGGGCTGGGTCGCTCCCTGGCGGACCGCGGGATGGCCGCTCGGGCCGGCGGCGACGACGACGAGGCCATGCGACTGCTCAGCCAGGCGGCCGAACGCGATCCCGACCAGATCGACATTCACCGCGAGCTCGCGTGCCTCCACGAGGAGAAGGGCAACGGTGACGCCTGCGTGCGGCACCTGCAGCGCATCGCCGAGCTCGAGTCCGACGACGCCGAGAGCTGGGCGCGACTCGCCGAGGCCCTGCACGAGCACGGCGACCTCCGCCGCGCCGGTGACGCCGCCGACCGCTCGCTCGACCTCGACCCGACGAACACGACGGCCATGCTGGTCTTGGCTCAGCTCCTCGAAGAAGGTGGCCGACCGCTCGACGCCCTCGAGGCGCACCACCGAGTGCTCGACGCCGACCCGAGCAACGTCGACTCCCGGCTGGCCGTGGCACGGATTCACCTCGACCTCGGGAACGCCGACCGTGCAGCCCCCGTGCTCCGGTCCCTGTGTGCCTGCCCGCTGACCGACGACGCGGAGAAGTGCGAGGCGTGGTGGTCGCTGGGCATCGCCTACGGCCGCATCGGTCGCTGGACCGACGCCGTCCGGGCTCTCGAGACGGGGACGGAGAACCACAACACGGCGGACGACTGGTACCGTCTCGCGTTCGCTCGACGTGCGGCCGGGGACGTCGAAGGGGTGCGGGAGGCACTTCGCGAGATTCGCCAACGCGATGCCACCCACGACGGCGGCCGAAAGCTCGCCAACCTGCTCGCGGCCAACGAGTCCAACGTGCGAACGGTCTCAGCCGAAGGCGGACTGCCGGTGCCGCGGGGCTGGGAGGCGATGCAGCTCCAGTGACCGGTCGCCACGGTCACTCGTCGCCGCCGACCCGAGGCAACCCCTCGATCGGCACGTTCTTCCACGCGAAGTCGAGCGTCGTCTCGGTGACGAGCGTCGGCAGGACGTAGACCATCCGGTAGTCCTCCGGCTCGCCCGACAGTTCCTCGAACCGGTACCGCAACGCGACGGCCCCGTCGCTCGACCGGCTCACGGTCGGGGGCGTCGCGGGCTCGAAACGCATCCCGTCCCGTTCCAGGCGTGCCCCGCTGTCGTACACCCACGTGCGATGGGACTCGAACGCGGGCCCGCCGGCGTCGTAGGCGACCGAGACGTCGATCTCGGCCCGCCCCTTGGCCGTCGTCGCACGAGTCGTCCTCACGACGACGCCGCCCCGTCGCCGCTCGGCATTCGTCGTCTCGTCGAGGGTGGGGAACCGAATCGTCTCGCTGCCGGCGGCCACGACGAGGTTCAGGCGCCCGGCCAGGCTCGCCCCCTTCGACTCGTCGCCGTTCGGCAACAGCAGATCCCACCGAGGTGCGATGGAACCTCGTGTCACCGGGGGTTCCAACTCGGCCTCCGGATTCCACGGGGCGAAGGGCTTCCCCAAGTCTCCGGTGACCTTGACGGCATCGCCACGGTACTTGGCGAACAGCGGTCGCAGTCGTGGTTCCGCCCGCACGACGACCGTGGCGCGGACGAGGTTGCTGCCGTCGTCGCCGAACAGTGCGCGCCGCCGCAACGACTCGAGCTCCACCCGAAACGCTCCGGAGTAGACGACGTGTCGCGGACGGCCGCCCGGCTTCGCGACCTCGAGCCGCAAGACGTTGCCGTCCTCGTCCGGTACCTCGCGGAGCCCGTGCTTCGCGAGGAGTTCGTCGAGGCACCGCCAGAACGGGACGTCGTCGAAGTCGGTCGCCACGACGGCGGTGAGCCGTTCATCGGGGACGCCCGTGTGGTCGAGGCGGTTCCCCGTCTGCCGCGTGATCTCGTCGACCACCCGTCGGAGCGGCATGGGTCCCTCGAGGTAAACGGTCGTCGCCTTCAGCGAGTCCTCGGCCTGTCGGACCTCGAGTTGCCGCCGGACACGGCGGAGCGTCTCCCGGACGGACGCCGTCTCCACTCGGTCGACCGGCGGGAGAAACGGAAGGACGGCAGGGCCGAGATCGAGCAGCGTCTCCTCGGCACTTCGACGCTCGCTCCGCCGAGGGGCGTCGAGGGCTTCGACGAGTCGGCTCACCCGTTCCACGAGCGGGGCGACACCGTCGTCCGCGCGGACGAAGGCGACGGCCGCAAGGCTCAGGGCGACCGCGAGTAGCTCCCGAGGAATTCGCAAGGCGTCACTCGTTCGAGGCGGAGGAACCGACTCCTCGAGTCTACGCACGGTCGCCCGTGCCGAACACCTCTCGACCCGCGTCCCCCGTCAGGCGGCGTTCCGGTGACGGTACTCGGACTCGAGTTCCGCGTTGATGAGGCAGCCACGTGCGACGGCGTAGGCCGGGTCGCCAGCGAGGCGAATCCGATCGACGGAGAGCGGGAACTCGCTGCGACTCCAGACTCCGGAGAGCAGTTCTTGGAACCCCGGCACGCGCGACACGCCGCCGACACAGGCGACGTGGAGCGAACTCGGCAGTCCGTCCAGCTCGCCGCAGCCCGCGATGGCCCCCGCGGCCTCCTCGATCGTCGTGGACAGCAACTCCGTGTAGAGCTCGCCCAGCAGTTCCCCTTCCTCGTCCGTCGGCTCCAGAATCGAGCTCCGGTCCGCCTTCCACTGCCCGAGCGTCTCGGCGTCGACTCGGTGATCCGGACCGTTCTCCTGCTTGAAACGCGGGATCTCACTCGCGAGGCGCCCGTCGATCCAGTTTCCGCCTCGCTGAGCGACGTGTCGTGCGATCTCGACTCCGCGGTGGACGACCGCGACCTCCGTCGATCCTGCTCCGAAGTCGATTCCGATGCCGGAGAACGCCACGTCGCCGAGCTGCGACAGGGCGGCGGCCACGCCACGCGGCAGAACGACCGGGTGGTAGCCGGAGAGCCGCAGCAGCCGTTCGAGGAACGCGACGTCGTCCGCGTCGCCCGAGTGGGCGACGCAGCAGGTCTCGTCCGACTCGACCGGCTCGGGCAGCAGGGCGTCGACGAGTGCCGCGAGCACCTGCCGGGCCGGGGCGTCGTCCGTCGGAACGTGGCCGTCGGCGAGCAGCGGCAGGCAGGGGGTCTGGAACGGGCCCGCGAACTCGGCCGCGTGGTCGCCCATCAGCAACAGCGAGTCCTCGCAGACGGCGAACGGGATTCGCGTCCGCTCGAGCACACGGCGTCGCGAAGGGGTGTCGGGCAGCGCGGCGTACGCGGATCGCGTTCGGCGTCCGAGCACACGGGCGTGCCTGCGGCGGAGCGATCGCAGGTCGTGAACGCCGACGTCGAGAGCGGTACTCATCAGCGGCGTGCTCCGTGTACGGCGGTCAGGGCCCGGTCCAACAGTCGAGCACTCCGACGGTCGATCGCGTTCGAGGCGTCGTCGGTCCTCTTCGGGGCCGACGGAGTCGCTTCGGCGGCGGCCTCCTCCGCGGCGACGGCGGCCGCGAGTTGTCGGACGGAGTGCGGACGCCGTGGACCTCGCGTGGCCGTCGGTTCCTCCGGCTCGTCCACGCGGTGACGGACGGTCGAGTTGGGGCGGCCGAACATCTCGAGGCCGCTCGGCAGGCTGACCGGCTCCTCTTGGAACGGCACCCGGTCCGCGATCAGGTCGTCGAGGCTCGAACTGGGCTGCGGCCGCGAGTGCAGCGAGACGGTCGCCGGTTCCGCGGTGTCGATGCGACGACGGACCGGGCTCGCCGACGGGACGTCGTCCTCGGGCGTGGTGTCGCCGAGTTGGATCGAACCGACCTGCTCGGACCGACGGCTCAACAGCCAGATCAGTCCGGCCGCGATGAACAACACGATCAAGACGATGGCGAGAGACCCGCTGTCCGTCGCCGGCGGCGTCGCGGTCGGGGCGTCGGTCGCGGTCTCCGAACGTTCGGCTTCTGCGAGTTCGTTCGTGCTCGTGTCGGGACCGGCGTCGAGGAACGAGGGGGCAGGAACGTCCGGTTCGGACGGGGCCTCCTCTTGAATCGGCCTCGACTCGACCGGTTCGGCGACTGCCTCCGTGATGCTGTTCGTCGACGGGCCGAGCGGACTGGGCAACGGTGGGCGTGCCTCGACGTCCGTGGACTCGGCGGGCTTCGTCGCCTGCGACGGGACCGGCACCGGAGTCGGCATCAGGCCGAGTGGCGGCAGCGGATACTGCGATCGCCGAGTCAGAGAGGCGGAGGACGCCGGGACTCCGTCGTCCGAACGAGAAACGCTGTCGGTGCTCGGAGGCGCGACGAACGGTCGCGGCTCCGGACGCTCGGGCGTCAACTCGGCGGGCCTGCGGGGAACGGGCGTCGCGTCGGCCGGAGCCGTGCCGTCCGTGTTGACGACGGGCGGAAGCGGCGGAAGCGACGTGCGATCCACGGCCTTGCCGTCGAAGACGAGGACACTTCCGTTCGCGAGTTGGGTGTTCTCGTCGCGGGTGCCACGCGTGTAGGCGGGACCGGTCTCGACGACTCGGACCGACGACGCGAGCGTGAGAGGTTGGTTGAGGAGCGTCAGAATGCGATGGATCGAAGCGTCGTCTCGCCGCATCCGCAGCACGACCGGCCGGTCCAGGACGTCGAGGAACGCCAGTTGGACGCCGCCGGCGTTGGTCCCGGAGGCCGTGGTGACCTGGCCGTACGCCTGGTGCTTCGAGCCGCCTTCCGGCCGCGAGTCGGCGACGACGAGGTCGCCCGGCTGGAGTCGGAACTCGAGGCCGGGCGAGTAGAAGGCCTGCTGACCGCGACGGCCGCCGCGGACGATGCGGACGTTCCCGGTGGCGGACTCCGTCAGTCCCCCGGCCATGCCGACGATCTCGACGAGCAACGGCGTCGGGGTGTCGGAGGTGTAGGCGCCCGGTCGGCCGACGGCTCCCATCACGCCGAACGTCGGCTGAGCCGTCG
>JANQQW010000276.1 GCA_028284885.1 Planctomycetaceae bacterium | reverse complement strand
ACCGACCGCGGCGTCCATGTTCTCGATGCAGCCGTAGTAGTCCGGGTTCTTCGACTTCAGGTGCCGGTCCCGGTACTCCTTCGGGGCGGCCACCTTCTGGTGCGGCTCGTGAAACCAGACGTTGAGGTAGAACGGCTTCGCCGCGTCGCGTCCGTCGTCCAGCCACTGGATCGCCTCGTCGACGACGAGCTGGCACGAGTAGCCGTCGGTCTTGCCGACCGCCTTGCCGTTGCGGACGAAGTTGTTCGGGTTGGCGTGGGACGGGCTGGCGTTGTTGCCGGTGGCGAGCCAGTGGTCGAAGCCGTGGTCGCCGGGATCGGGGTGCGGGCCGCTGCCGTCCACGAGGTCGTAGCCGAGGTGCCACTTGCCGACGTGGCAGGTGGAGTAGCCGGCCGCCTTCGCGATCTCGGCGATCGTCGTCTCCTCCTTCCGCAGGTGCATGCGGTGGGAGTTCGCGATCCAGCTGTAGACGCCGGCTCGCACGGAGAACCGCCCCGTCATGAAGGCGGCCCGCGACGGCGAGCAGACGCCGCACGCCGCGTAGAAGCCCGTGAACCGGGCTCCGTCGGCCGCGAGGCGGTCGAGGTGCGGCGTCTTCGTCTCCGTACTGCCGTAGCAGCTCAAGTCGCCCCACCCGAGGTCGTCGGCCATCATCAGCACGACGTTCGGCCGCGCGGCCTCCTCTCCGGCTCGGGTCTCGGCGGCGGCGAGAACGACGACACCCAGCCCGAGCACGACGGGCGACAACGGCAGGAAACGCGAGCGACGACTCGTCATCTGGACGACTCCGTGGACCGGCGAACTCGTCGAGTATCCCGCGGAAGCGCGCGGCCATCAACGCCTCGGACGTTTGCGGACGCGTCTCGACAGGACCGCTCGGAACGAATCCTCGACAGCGACCGTCGCATGAAGGACTCGACGCGGAGTCGCGAAGCGGGCAAGATGACTTGTCCGACGCTCGTACACTCCACGTCGAGAGACCATGACCGATCGCTCCTTTCCCGCCTTGGTGGTTCTGGCAGTGGTCGTCGCGTCGAACGACGGCAGCCTCGCCGACGAGCGGCCGGTCGCCTTCGTCGCGAAGAACTGCCTCGAGTGTCACGACCGTGAGACGGCGGAGGGGGAGGTCGTCCTCGAGGGGTTGTCGTTCGACTTGAAGGACGACCTTGCCGCAGCACTCTGGAAGCGGGCGATGGAGCAGGTCGCCTTCGACGAGATGCCGCCCAGGGAGGCCGAACGTCCGGACGCCACGGCGCGGGACGCGTTCGTGAAGTCCGTCGAGTTCGCCCTGCTCGCGAACGGGCACAACCCCGGGCTTCGCGAGAAGCTGCGGTCGCCCGAGTACGGGAACTACGTCGACCACGACAAGCTGTTCGACGGTTCGATCACGGCTCCCGCGTACACGCCGGCGCGGTTGTGGAAGCGGAATCCGCACATCTTCGACGCGTCGGTCGACGCCGGCCTCGGAGTCACGAAGCCGGGTCGTTACGGCAGCCGGCCGGCCGCGTTCAACAAGGTCAAGCAGCCGTTCACGCTCGAGGAGCGAGCCGGCATCAACGACTACGCCGCCCTCACGCTCGCCGACTCTGCCACGCTCTCCACGATGATGCGGAACGCCGATCTCGTGGTCGAGAAGATGCTCGGCGGGGCCGTTCACGAGGCGTACGTCGCCGAACACGGCGAGATTCCCGACGAGGAGCTGCCCAAGGACAAACGGGGCAAGCCGATCCGCCCCCGGCACCTGAAGACGCCTGAACCGTTCCGCGAGATCGTCCTGCAGAAGGAGCCCCCGACCGACGAGCAGGTCGACGCCGCCGTCCGCTTGATGTACGCCTCGGTGATCGAACGCGAACCGTCCGACGACGACGTTCTTCGCTATCGCGGTCTGGTCCACTCGGCCGTCGCCGACGCCGGAAACGCCGAGGGGCTGCGGCTCGGCCTCGTGACGATCGCCATCAGCCCGGCCGCCGTCTACCGCAGCGAACTCGGCCGCGGCCCGGTCGACGAGCACGGCCGCCGGATGCTGGGCCCGGTCGAACTCGCCTACGCCGTCGCGTACGCCCTCACGGACAGGAAACCGGACGACGAACTGCTGAAGGCCGCGACCTCCGGCCGGCTCGCCACCCGCGAGGACGTCGCCCGCGAGGTGACCCGCCTGTGGGACGACCCGGCGGTCGAGAAGCCGCGGGTGCTGCGGTTCTTCCGCGAGTTCTTCGGCTACGACGGAGCCCCCGGTGTCTTCAAGGACCAGGCCCGGTTCGGCAAGGACTACCGGCAGGTCCCCGAGCGGCTGGTCACCGACTGCGACGTGCTCGTCCAGCACGTCGTCGACGTCGACCGGAACGTCTTCGAGCAGCTGCTGACCACGGAGAAGTACTTCGTCGCCCACTCCGGCGACAACGAGGTCGAGCGGGAGAAGTTCGAGGCGCTCGCCAAGTTCTACGAGTACTACGCGGACAAGCCCTGGAAGGAGTTCCCGTACCAGGTGCCGGCCGAGCACCTGAAGGAGGTTCGCTCGTACCACCGCATGTTCACGCACGCCAACGGCAACGTGACGAAGCGGTGGATGCAGTACCTCACCCACTGTGCGGAGAACGGGCTCGGCCACGTGCCGATGAACGGCGGTCGCGAGTACCTCACCGCCTACAGCCTCAGTGACCGCACGTTCGACTACACGTGGCAGCAGCCGTTCGTGCTGGACGCGGACAACCGTGTGGGCGTGCTGATGCACCCCGCGTGGCTCATCGCCCACTCGCTGAACCTCGACAACGACCCCGTCCGCCGCGGCAAGTGGATTCGCGAACGGCTGCTGGCAGGCACGGTGCCCGAACTCCCCATCACGGTCGACGCCCGCATTCCCGAGAATCCCCACGACACGCTCCGGGAACGGTTCGAGGTGGTCCGCGACGACGACACCTGCTGGCGGTGCCACGAGCGGATGAACCCGCTTGGCCTGCCGTTCGAGACGTTCGACGACTTCGGCCGCCACCGCCGCGGGATCGAGAAGCTGCACGCTCCGCGGGAGACGAAGCCGGTCGACTCGACGGGCTTCCTGGCCGGGACCGGCAACGCCGAACTCGACGGCGAGGTGGAGAACCCGGTCGAGATGATCCGCCGGATCGCGAAGTCCGACCGGGCGCGGCAGTCGTTCGTGCGGCACGCCTTCCGGTACTGGATGGGACGGAACGAGACGCTGAACGACTCCGTCACCCTCCGCGCCGCCGACCGGGCCTACGTCGAGAACGAGGGGAGCTTCCGCGCGCTCGTCGTCTCGCTGCTGACCTCCGACTCGTTCCTGTACCGAAAGGACGAACCGTGACCGCCGACCGCCGCACCTTCCTGAAGGGACTCACGCTCGGCTCCGGGGCGACGCTGCTCTCGCCGCTGCTGCACCGCATGGGGCTGCAGGCGGCCGGAGTGGAGCGGGCCGCGATGCCGCACCGGTTCGTCTTCCTGGTGAAGTCGAGCGGCATCATCGCCGACCGCATCGAACCCGAGCACGTTCGCCCGAAACTCGCCGGAGCGGAGGGGGTCGTCGAGGAGTCGCTCGCCGACGGCCCGCTGCCCGAGACGCTCGCACCGCTCGAGCCGTTCAAGGACCGCACGGCGATCGTGCAGGGGCTCTCCGGCAAGATGTGCAAGGGAGGCCACTCCAGCTGGTTCGGCGCCATGGGCGTCTACAAGACCGGGGGCGAGCACACCTCCGGCACCGTCCTCCGCGCCACGGCCGACGCCGAACTCGCCAAGCTCAGCCCCGCCCCGTTCCAGCACGTCGGCCTCGCCCTCCGCGGCAAGGTGATGGGCTCCGAGTACAACGGCACGCTCTACCCCGGAATCACGGCCGTCGGCCCCAACCGGGAACTCCCCTTCCAGGCCAGCCCGGACGTCGCACACGCCCAGCTCTTCGGCAGCGTCGTCGGCGAGAAGGACGTCGTCGAGCGGCGTCGGAAGCTCGACGGCAAGCTGCTCGACTTCATGGTCGACGACGTCAAGCGGCTCGAACGGACGCTCCCCTCGTCCGAGAAGGAAAAGCTCGGTCACTACCTGCACGCGTTCGAGGAACTTCAGGTCCGCCGCGAGAAGCTCGCCGGCATGAGCGACCGCATCGAGCAGGCCGCCCCGCCGGTCGACGACCGCTTCACGACCGACACGCCGGAGGACCGGCAGGCCGCCCACTTCGACCTGATCGCCGCGGCCCTGATCTCCGGCATCACGAACACCGTCACCATGCGGGTCGACAACATCAGCGTGAACTACGGCAAGCTCGGCCTGTCCGAGAAGAACGTGCACGGCATCGGCCACGGCGAGGTCTGCAACGGCAAGACCCCCGAGGAGGCCCGTGACCTCATCCGCGTGCACCACGTGAAACTGCTCGCCGGGCTCGCCGCCAAGCTGGACGCCGTGCCCGAGGGGGACGGCACCATGCTCGACAACACCACCATCCTCTACTTCAGCGACTCCGGCAACGAGCACCACGGCAACCTCGAGGAGTGGCCGTACGTCGTCGTCGGCGGCACCGCCGGTCGTACCAAGCTCCCCGGCCGGTACGTCCGCTTCCCCGCGTACGGCCGGCCCGGCCACGCCACCATCGGCAACTGGTGGACCACCTGGCTCAACGCCTTCGGCAACCCCGTCGAACACTACGGCAACCTCGACCTGAAACTGCAGCAGAACGGCGTCCCCCAGACCGGAGCGATCGCGGGGCTGATCGCCTGACCCGAACTCGCCTCGTCGAGCACGCTCGGCACCGAGCGAAGCCTGGGCTCGTCGACGTGGGGAAGGCGTGCGCAAGTCGTCAGCGAGAACATCTCCTGGGACGCCGACAACACGGTCGACACGTTGCTCGAACGGCTGATCGGCATCGAGGACGGCGCCGCGATCAGCGTCCCGTAGTCGCCGGTCCGCCGGATGCGGGGAGGCCGCGAGGCGTGTTGCGTCGCAGAGTGGCCGCGCGCTGCGGGAGCCGCTAGATTGGCGGGTTCGCCCGAGGTCAAGAGCCGGTTGCCGTGTCCCCCCCGCCCAAGAAGTCCGACGTCCCGGACGTGTCGGAGATCCCGATTCGCGTGCTCGTCGTGGACGACGACGAGCCGCACGCCCAGGCCGTGGCCGAGAGCCTTGAGCGGACGAGTTGCGACTGCTCGGTCGTCACGTCGGGCGAGGAGGCCGTCCAGCGGATCGAGAGCGAGCCGTTCGACGTCGTCGTGACCGACCTCCGCATGGGGGAGATCGACGGGCTCGAAGTCGTCCGCCGCGTGAAGGAGGAACTGCCGCAGGCGAAGGTCATCCTGCTGACCGGGCACGGCACCAAGCACACGGCCTTCGCGGCCGGGCAGGTCGGGGCGTCCGGCTTCCTGTCGAAGCCGCTCGACGTCGGCGAACTCCGACGCACGGTCGAGCAGGCGGCCGAGCCGATCCGACTCGTCCGGCGGAACGCCGAACTGCGGCGACGGCTCGACGAGCGGTTCGGGTTCGAGGGCGTCGTCGGCAACTCGCGGGAGATGCAGCAGGTCGTCGACAAGCTGAAGAGCGTTGCCCCCACCGACGCGACCGTCCTCGTCACGGGCGAGAACGGCACCGGCAAGGAGCTCGTCGCCCGCGCCCTGCACCAGAACAGCTCCCGAAAGGACAAACCGTTCGTCCCGGTCAACATCTCGGCCATCCCGGAGACGATGATCGAGAACGAACTCTTCGGGCACGAGAAGGGGGCGTTCACCGGGGCCGAGGCGAAGCGCATCGGCAAGTTCGAGTTCGCCAACGGCGGCACGCTGTTCCTCGACGAGGTCGGCGAGATGCCGGTCGAGACGCAGATCAAGCTGCTCCGCGTGCTGGAGGACCGCAAGGTCACCCGCATCGGCTCGAACGAGGAACTCCCGGTCAACGTCCGCCTCGTCGCCGCGACCAACGCCGACCTGGAGAAGATGGTCGCCGACGGCAGGTTCCGCGAGGACCTGTACCACCGGATCAAGGTCGTCCGCATCCAGCTCCCGCCGCTCCGCGAACGCCGCGGCGACGTCGTCCTGCTGATGGAGCACTTCCTCAAGGAGTTCAGCGAGAAGTACGACAAACCGGTGAACGGCTTCTCCCGTCCGGCCCGCAAGGCCATGATGAGCTACGACTGGCCCGGCAACATCCGCGAGCTCCGGAACGCCATCGAGAGCATGCTCGTCCTCGACGTCGACGGCCTCCTCGACGTCGACGACCTGCCGGACGAGATCGCCGAACTCGCCGATCCGGAGGGGAACGGGCTGGACGTCACGTCGGAGTCCGGCCGCGACGCCCTCATCGGCCAGCCGCTCAGCGAGGTCGAACGCTACTACATCGCCCGCGCCCTCGACGTCACGGGCGGCAAACGGGAGGAAGCCGCCGGCCTCCTGGGCATCGGCGAGCGGACGTTGTACCGGAAGATCAAGGACTACGGGCTGTGAAGGGAGTAGCGAACAGCGAGTAGGGAGTAGCCCCTCGGTCAAAGAGGCTACTCCCTGCTCGCTACTCCCTATTCGCTCGGCCCCAACTTGCCCTCGAATTGGAGCCAACAATGACCTCCGTCCGCGTCAAACACATCGACCACATCACGCTCGTCGTCGACGATCTCGAGGCGAGTCAGGCGTTCTACTGCGGGTTGCTCGGCATGGAGAACGTGCCGCGGCCGAACTTCGACTTCGAGGGGCGGTGGTTCCAGGCCGGGCCGACGCAGATTCACCTGATCAAGGCGACCGACAAGTCCGGAATGTCGGGGAACCTCGAGCCGTCCGAGCGGCGGACGACGCGGTCCCACCACCTCGCGTTCGAGGTGGAGGACGCCGAGGCGGCCGCGGCCGAGCTCGAGGGAAAGGCGACGTTCGTCTCGCCGCCGAAGAGGCGACCCGACGGGGCCGTGCAAGCGTTCGTCCAGGATCCGGACGGGCACATCGTCGAACTCTGCACGCCGCCGAAGGGGTAGCGTCGCCGGCGCTCGTGCGGGTGCCTACGTCTGCCGCGGCCGTTCGGTCAGCGAGACGCTGACGAAGAACCACAGCAACCCCGTCAGCCCGGCGGCCACGACGACGGCCGTGATGCCGTAGGCGACGAGTTCGCTCCGCAGGCTCTCGACCGGTTCGAGCGCGTGCCGGCTTCGTTCTTGGATGACGGCCACCCAGCCGGTCTCGCCGATCGGGACGAACGCGGCCAGCCAACGCCCGCCGTACTCGTCCGGCTCGTACTCGGCGAAGCGGTCGACGAAGTCCTCGAGCAGCACGATCTCGCCCGGCTCGAGCGACTCGATTCGTGCACGATACGGCTCCGGAAGCGTCAACTGCTCCCGCGCTCTCGGCGACAGGTCGCGAAAGCCGGGCGTCGTCATCCACTCGTGGTTCAGGAACTTCCAGTCCCGGCGGTCGACGACGGCGACGACACGGTGGACCTGGCCGTTCGACGGCGAGACCTCCGCGGAAGTCGACGCCTCGGGGAACTGGTAGTCGGCGAGCAGCCCGTCGAGGTGGGCCGTGCGGGCGAGAACGGCCACGACGTTGCCTTCGTCGTCGCGGACCGGAACGGACCCGGCCACCATGAACCGCAACGTCGCCTCGCTGCGGAACGCACTGGAGACGTACGGCTCGTCGATCGGGTCGAGCGACCCGGTGCGGGTCTCCTTCGGCAGCTCGTGCCCAAGGCCGTGGAAGTAGTCCCGCCAGACGTAGCTGTGCAGGTCGGTCGCCTTGCTCGCAGGCGACCGCCACCGTTGAATGCCCTCGGAGTCGGTGAGGAACCAGCTCGTGTCCGGGCTGCGGCCCTGCTCCTCCCGCCGTTCGTCAACGCGGGCCTTGTACTCGTCCAGCAGGTGCTGGACGTCGGTTCGGTCGGCCCAGTCGTCGGCGTCCGCCTCGACGATCGCCCGCCGCAGGTCCTCGTACCGCGCGTGTCGCTGCAGGTCGGCGATCCGGTCCTGCAGGTCCCTCTCGAGGCTGCGGGAGAGAATGGAGGCGGAGAGGGCGTCGCTCTCGAGAGCGCGGGCCGTGATGTTCTCGCGGGCCGTGCCGACCGCGCGCTGCCACGCGATCGCGACGAACGGCGACATGGCCAGCAGCAGCAGCGCCGGCCCCAGGAGCGCGAGCAGCCGCATCGGCGCCTTCGACTTCTCGCGGGCCCGTCGCCGGAAGGCGTCGGCGACGGCCTGGCAGTTCGCGAACCGGGTCTCCGGCTCGGGGTCGAGACAGCGAGCCACGATCTCCGCCAGCCGACGGTCGACGCCCGGCCGTCGCGCGTGTTCGGTCGGAGTTCCGGCCACGTCGACGAGTTCGGCGTAGACCTTCAGCCGTTCCTCGGTCGACTCGCACGCCGCCAGCCGTGCCTCGTTGGCCGGACTCCGGTGCGGCGGGTGCCCGACCAGCATCTGGAACAGAATCGCCCCCAGCGCGTAGACGTCCCAGCGGACGTCCGGCACGCCCTGCCCGGCCGCCTGCTCCGGGGCCATGTAGAACAGGGTTCCGAACGACGGCCGCGACTCCTGCAGCAGTCGCGACTGACCGAAGTCGCACAGCCGCGGCTCTCCCTCCGGGCCGATCAACACGTTGGCGGGCTTCAGGTCGCAGTGCAGGATTCCGGCCCCGTGTGCCGCCGACAGCGAACCGAGGACGGACTCGGCCAGCCGGACCGCCGCGTCGATCTCCAGCGGCCCGTTCTCCAGCCGACGGCCGAGCGACCCGTCCTCGAGGTACTCCATCACGTAGAACGGAGGATCCCGGTCCCAGCCGACCTCGACGAGCGCGACGACGCCCCGGGCGGCGTCGAGTGCTGCGAGCTTCTCCACCTCTCGGTTCAGCAGGGCCCAGTCGACGCCGCGGCGGTGCGAGTAGAACTTCACGGCCACCTGCTTGCCCGTGTTCTGCTGCCGCGCCAGCCAGACGGATCCGTAAGCCCCCTCGCCGAGCTTCTCGAGAATGCGGTAGCCGGGCACCACGCCCGGCGGCGGTTCGGCCGTGCGGCGGCTGAGGTCACGCGACCGCTCTCGGCCGGCCTCGTCGAGGCGAGCCGTGTCGTCGAGCAGGACGGGATCGTCCGTGGTCGGGCGTGTCTCGGACTCCGACGTGGGCATGGTCGGGGGCAATGAGGCGGGGGAAGGCGGGACACCGCTTCCCGATTGTACGCCCGACGTCTCGCCCCGTCGCCCCGCGAAGCCGCTACTCGCCGTCCGCCTCGTCCGGTTCCACCTCG
Source organism: Planctomycetaceae bacterium (assembly GCA_028284885.1). GTDB lineage: Bacteria > Planctomycetota > Planctomycetia > Planctomycetales > Planctomycetaceae > JANQQW01. Next base: position 2,649 of record JANQQW010000276.1, on the reverse strand, counting down.
AACGCCGCCGCCAGTCGGTCGGCCAGACCGGCGAGACCGACCACGTTCGCCAGCACGACACGCTGCGACTCGTCCAGGAACTCCGCCAACTCGGCGGTCGTCTCGTCGGAGACGCTCGTGTCTCGGGCGAGCTGCTCGGCGAAGCGGAGGACCGCCCGCTCCCGGTCGTCGAAGTCCTCGCTCGACTCGAAGTCCTCCAGGGACTCGAGCTGCGACTTCGTGATCCCGGCCGACTCGGCGAGTTCGAGATGGCGACTCTCGCCGTACGCACTGCCGTTCAACCGGCTCGTCGCGAGGAAGGCGAGCTCTCGGTACCGCGGGGGCAGGTCGCTCTGAACCGCCTGTTCGAGGGCCACGAAGGCTGCGAGCACGTCCGGCGCGTGAGCGAGCGTGCGGTGCAGGTTGGGGACCGTCCCCAGCCGCCGCTCGACCTCCTGCCGGACACGGTCGGCCTCGGGCGGGAAGTCGTCGTCGGGGAACGCTGGGAGGCGGGGCATGCTGCGTCCTCGGGCGGCGGAGTCGTCGCGACGCCAGTGTAGGACGACACTCGGCCGGGCGACACCGCCCGGTTCACGTCGTCCACTCGCGCGGTTCCCGGGGGGCCGCAAGATCACCGTCGAGGTGCGGGGCGGGAACGACACGGCCGGTGCCCTGCGTGGCCCCTTTCGTCTGCTCCCGCCGAAGCGTCTCGCCCAGTTCCAGCCACGTCTCCCGGTGGAGTTCGAGGATGCGAACCGCGTCCCGAACCGCCGACACGTCCGACTCCAGCTCGGCCTTCAGCAGCGTGCGGAAGACGAACACGAACAGCTGGCTGACGTTGGCGGCGATCTCGCCCCCCCGTTCCTCGTCGAGTCCACCGAGCAGTTCGGAGACGTGGTCGCGTGCCTCGCCGAGTGCGAGGTGCGTCAGCTCGGCGTCGCCCTTCTCGAGCGACTCGACGGCACGCCGGGCGTTCCGCAACGCCCCGTCGACCACCAGCAGGTGCAGCGCGTGCGGGTCGGCGGTCATCACGCGCGTCTCGACGTAGGCGTCGTCGGTCGGGGGCATCACGTTCTCTCCGCGGGGGTCAGGAGGAGTTCTGGTTGGTTCGCGGCGCCACGCTCAGCGGGGCGATCGCGCCGAGGGCCTGTTGCTGAGACTGCAGCAGGGCGATCGCCTGCTCCATCCGCACGAACTCGAGGAAGATGCTCTCGCGGCGGGTCGCAAGCAGTTCCTCGAGGTCGAGAATCCGGTTCTCGAGCGAGTCGACCGACTCCTGAAGCGCCGAGTCGGCCAGCTCGAACGTCCCGGTGAACGAGTCCGTCAGCGAGTCGAACAGGGTCTCCGCCACGGCGGCGAACCCGGTCTCCTCGGTCAGGAAGAAGTCGACCAGGTCGGTCGGGTCGTCCTCGATCGCCTCGTCGAACACGTCGACGTCGAACTCGAGCTTGCCGCCGGTCGTCACGCGAACGCCCACGTCGCCGAGCGAGGAGAGCGTCGAGCTCGCGAAGCCGGAGAGCGAGTTGTTCACAAGGTTGTCGAGCCGCGTCGAGACCCGGAGCACGGTCGTGTCGCCCTGCAGGATGCCCCGCGTGCTCGTCTCGGCGTCGAAGTCGGTCTTGGTCGCGACGTCGTCGACGAACCGGTTGTAGGCGGTCACGAACGACTCGACGGCCGAGCGGAACTTGCCGACGTCGCGTTCCACGTTCACCACGCTCGCCGACGTGCCGGCCTGCAGCACGGTGACGTCGAGTCCGGTGACGACGCCGTCGAACGAGTTCGTCGAGGAGGCACGGAGGAAGCCGGCCGACGTGTCGCTGCCGACGCGGAGCAACGCGTCCTCTCCGGTTGCGAAGTCCTCGATCTCGAGCCCGCCGCCGGACTGCACGAAGACCCGGCCGTTCGCCCCGGTCCTGGTCGAGTCGAACTGCACGCGGACCGGGTTGATCGCCGAGCCGGTGTCGACGACGGAGGCGGTGACGAACCCCTCGGCCGCGTTGACCGCGTCGACGACGTCCTGCAGCGTGTCGTCCGCGCCGATCTCGACGATCGTCGCGCCGGTGCGTGCGGAGATCCGCTGCTTGGAGTCGCTGCCGGTGAAGACCGTCGAGTCGAGGCCGATCGTCGCCGCGACGGTGCCGGTTGCGTCCGTGATCGCGAGCGTACCGGCGCCGCCTGCCTCGTCGACAACGACCAGTCCGTCACCCGTGTCGTTGAGCTGGGCCGTCACGGAGATGCCGGTGGCCGCGTTGATGCGGTCGATCACGTCGCCGACGTTCTCGACGGCGCCGGAGATGCTGGCGGTCGCGGAGTTGCCGGCCGAGTCGGTGATCGTGAGGTCGCCCTCGCCGAGCGTGACACCCGCGGGCAGCAGGTCCTCGAACGTCGTCGCCTCGTTCACGTACCGGCGGTCGAGCGACCCGGAGTCGACCGTGTCCGCGGAGAAGGTGCCGTCGATCCCGAGGTCGGCCGCTGCCGTTCCGGTCGCGACGTCGGCGACGACGAGGCTTCCGCTGCCGCCGGACGTGTCCGTGAGCAGCAGCCCCGTCCCGGCCGCGTTGACGGAGGCGGTGACGGAGATCGCCCCCTCGGCGTTGATCGCTGTGATCACGTCGTCGAGCGACGTGGCCGAGGAGAGGTCGACGACGGCGTTCCCGCCGTTCCGGTCGG
>JANQQW010000272.1 GCA_028284885.1 Planctomycetaceae bacterium | reverse complement strand
TGCCAGGATCTCCGCCAACGCCTGCTGGCCGACCGACGCCCGGTCGTCGTCCTCCCGCAGTCGTTCACGACGGTCGAGCACCTGCCCTACGAGCGGGTTTGGGTTCGCGAGCGAACCAGCCTCCGGTTCTCCCCCGATGCCCGACTCGCCCCCGATCTCGCACTCGGCCTGCCTCGGCGAGCCGCGGGTGAGCCCGATCTCGGCGAGGGGCTCTGGCTGAGGACCGATGGCGAGGCCCGGTTCGCAGACGTTCCGAGCAGTGGCGATCCCGCGAGTCTCTGTCGCAACCCTGGCGAGTACCTGGAGCTTGCAGCACGGCACGAGCACGTCGTCACCGACCGTCTGCACTTCGCGATCGCGGCGCTCCTCGGCGGACGACGGGCGACGCTACTGCCCAACTCGTACCACAAGAACAGGGCGATGTACGAAACCTGGCTGGCGGAACTTGGTTGCGGATGGAGGGACGCTCCATGACCGAACTCACCGTTGTGACGACGTGCAAGGGCCGCCTACACCACTTGACCGAGTCGCTTCCGACGCTTCTCGGACAGACGTTCCGGACGGATTTGCGATACCGGGTGGTCGTGGTCGACTACGGGTGTCCCCAAGGGGCATTCGACTGGTGTGTTTCGAAGTTCGCGGACGAACGCTTGACCGTCGTCCGCGTCCGGGACGACGTCGATCGGTTCAACTTCTCCAGAGCACGCAACATCGGTGCGGCATTCGGTTCGGGGCTCCTCGCCTTCTTGGACGCCGACGTGCTCCTGCCGGACGGCGCGCTCCAACGGGCGGTCTCGGAGATGGAACGCCTCGGCCTCGAGCGTCTGAACCACTCGCGAGGGGTCGATGCGCAGGGGCGTCCACACATCGGTGGCCAGTTCCTCATTCGGTCCGAGTCCTTCCACGCCCTCCGCGGCTTTTGCGAGGGGTTTCGCGAGTACGGAGGTGAGGACATCGATCTCTACCGTCGCAGCCTCGCCGCGGGGCAGAGTCACGGCCTGATCGACCTCGAACTGCGACGCATTCCGCACGACGACGAGGAACGGCTCCGATTCGTCTCGTCGGAGACGAAGGCGGAGTCCATCCTCCGTAACCGAGAGTGGCTCGGGCAACGCGGACCGGTGGTCAACCCGGACGGCTACGGCCTCACCGAGGACTTCGAGACGAGTCCGAACGGGTTGCAGCCCGCCCTCGTGCGTCCGGCTCCGGCCGCGTGCGAGTGCAAGGAGCCCGGTTGGTGCGAGCGGCACCGGTGCGCCAAGACGCCCCACTGGCACGTCCTCTGCCGCACACGCGCCGACTACTTCGCCCTCTGGGAGGAGGGACGCGGGCCAGGCCAGAAACGGATTCAGCAGAGCACCGAGCCCGGCTTGCTCCGCAAGGCGGCCAACTTCGGGAAAGCCGTGGCCCGCCACGTCGCCGACGGTGGCCGCAAGGTCTCACACCAGGTGCTGTTGGCGCGTCTCGAGGCGTGCAAGGCATGCCCGTCTTGCGACACGACGCGCATGGTCTGCCGCGAACGCTCCTGTGGCTGCTTCGTGACGACCAAGGCCGCCTGGCGGTCCGAACGTTGCCCGCTGGGCAAGTGGCCGAAGACTGCGCACACCGACGAGTCCTGACGAGAACCACACGACGAACCGATCACTCACGACCCGCTCGAGGTGAACGATGCAAGACTGCAACGTGCCGGGAAACGGCAACTGCAACAGTGTCCAGATGACGCAGACACCGAACACCGGCGTCCAGGCCAACGAGAGCGCAGCAAAGAGCGCCCCGGGGCCGGGCTCCTGTGGGTGCACGGACAAGCCCTCGTTCGAAGCGACGATGGACAACTGCGAGAACGCCACCTGCGGTGGGTGTGGCGGGAACTGTGGGGGTTCCTGTGGCTGCAAGGACGAGCCGTGCTGTTGTAACGGCGGGGACGACGTCGTCGGAAGCGTCTACGTTGAACCGTTCCTCGAGTCGACGGTCGACACCCCCAGTGGTGAGCTGATGTGCTACTCGTCGCCAAGCGGAGCACAGAACGTCAGCGTTCCGTCGGGCAATAACATGCAGTCGTACGCTCCGCCGACGGGTGGTCCCTATGAAGCACGTCCCGCGTTCACGCTCAATGCTCGGGCGGCGAGCGGTGCGTCCCTCTACGGCCGAGGAGTGTCGGACCAGTTCAATGCACAGGTCGCGACGAGCGGGTCCTCGGTCGCGGTGATCGACGGAGGCGGAGCCAAGTGGGACTACGGCGATCAGGGTGCCTCCGGACACTACGCCGCGAGTCCGGGTGTCGTGAATGCCCTCGCCACGATCGTGGGAGGCGGTTGGGTCGAGACGCAGCCGAACAACTTCCAACGTCGCTACTCCGCGTCCGGGCTGCTCGCTCGACTGCAGGACACCGGTGGGAGCGTCTGGACGATGGTCCGCGACGCGAGCGCCGACGATCGACTCGACCACGTTCTCGACCCGGCCGGGCTGCGAACGACGTACCTCTACGACAACTCCGGCAACCTCTCGGCCGTCGTCAACCCGGCCAACCACCGCACCACTCTCGTCGTCGACTCCGCCGGCGACCTGGTCCGGATCGCCCAGCTTGACGGCACGATCCTCTCGTTCGTCTACGACGGTGACCACAACCCGGTCGTCACCGTCGATCCGGAGGGGCATCGGACGAGCTACGCCTACGACTCCGACCGACGCGTCACGAAGGTGACGACACCCGCCGGAAACGTCACGTCCTTCCAGTACGAGGGAGACGTCCTCCGCGTCACGGAGCCCGGCCCCTGCCTCACCACCTACACCACAGACGCCAGTGGCTACGTCACCTCGCGTGTCGATCCCCTCGGACACGAGACCGAGTGGATCTACGAGGAAGGCGAACTCGCCTTCCAGATCAGTCCTCGGGGGCATCGTACCTCGTTTCTCTACGACGAGATCGCCAACGGGACCCGGATGCTCACCGGCGTCGTCGACGCCCTCGGCCACCGCACGACCTACCTCTACGACACGGACTCGAACCTCGCCACGACGATCGATCCCCTCGGCCGCCGCAACACGCTCGTCTGGGACGGAAGCGGCAGTCGCATCGCAGTCGAGGACCCGCTCGGTGAACGACGTTCGCTCGTCTACGACGCCAAGGGCCGCGTCGTCGCCACGATCGACCCCCTCGGTCACCGTACGACGAACGTCTACGACGACACGCTCGGCACCGCGATCGCCTACGTCGACGGTCTCGGCAACCGCAGCACCTACACCTACGACGACAGCGGCAACCGCGTCACCGAGGAGAACCCCCTCGGCGAGGTCACCACGACCGTCTACGACGTGATGAACCGCATCACGGCCCAGATCGACCCGCTCGGCAACCGCACCTCCTACGTCTACGACGACGACGGGGAACGGATCGCCACGATCAACCCGATCGGTGCCCGCACGACGACTCTCCACGACTTCGCCGGTCGCACGGCCGCCACCGTCGATCCGCTCGGCAACCGCACCAGCTACGCCTACGACGTCCGCGACAACCGCGTCCGCGTCGAGAACCCGCTCGGCGAGATCACCACCACGGTCTACGACTGCCTCAACCGCGTCGTTGCCTCGGTCGACCCGCTCGGCAATCGCACGAGCTTCGCCTACGACCCGGACGGCAACCGGATCCGCGTCGAGAATCCGCTCGGCGAGATCACCACCAGCCTGTACGACCCGCTGAACCGGGTCGAGGCGATGATCGACCCGCTCGGCAACCGCACGACCTACGCCTACGACGCCGTCGGCAACCGCGTGACGATGGAGAACCCCCTCGGCTTCGTCACCACGAGCGTCTACGACGATCTCAACCGCATGGCGGCCAGCGTCAACGCGGGGGCCGAGCGGAGCACCACCGTCTACGACGACGCCGGACGCACCGCCGCCAGCGTGAACGCCCTCGGCAACCGCTGGACCACTCTCTACGCCGATGCCAACCGCACCGTCGCCTCGGTCGATCCGCTCGGGAACCGCTCCACGAACGTCTACGACGACGCCGGCCGAACCGTCGCCGCCGTCGATCCGCTCGGCAACCGCAGCACGTCGGTCTACGACCTCGCTGGCCGCGGCATCGCCTCGGTCGATCCGCTCGAGAACCGCTGGACCACGGTCTACGACGACGCCAGCCGGACCATCGCCAGCGTCGATCCGCTCGGGAACCGTAGCAGCACCGTCTACGACCTCGGCAACCGGACGACGGTCTCGGTCGACCCGCTCGGCAACCGGACGACGTCGGTCTACGACGACGCCAGCCGGACCATCGCCTCGGTCGACGCCGAGGGGAACCGGAGTACGACGGTCTACGACGAAGCGAGCCGGACGATCGCCTCGGTCGATCCGCTCGGCAACCGGGCCACCACCGTCTACGACGCGGCCAGCCGAACCGTCGCGGACGTCGATCCCCTCGGCAACCGAACCACCAGTCTCCACGACGAGGCCGGGCGCGGCATCGCCACGATCGACCCGCTCGGCAACCGCAGCACGACGGTCTACGACGTCGCCAGCCAGGTCGTCGAGTCGATCGACGCCCTCGGTCACGTCACCACCTCCGTCTACGACGGCGTTGGCCGCACGATCGCCGTGGTCGACGCCCGGGGGAACCGGTCCACGTCGGTCTACGACGAGGCGGGCCAGTCGATCGCCACTGTCGATGCCCTCTCCGGACGTTCGACGACCGTCTACGACGCAGCCGGCCGCTCCGTCGCCTTCGTCGACGCGAACTCCCACCGGAGCACGACCGTCTACGACGAGGCGAGCCGCACGATCGCCTCGGTCGATCCGCTCGGGAACCGCAGCACGTCGGTCTACGACGTCGCCTCGCGGATGATCGCCGGCGTGAATCCGCTCGGAAACCGCTCTACCCAGATCTACGACGACGCGGGCCGGACCATCGCCTGGGTCAACCCGCTCGGCGACCGCGCGACGACCGTCTACGACGGGGCCAGTCGGCCGGTCGCGACGATCGACGCCAACGCCCACCGTTCGACGACCGTCTACGACAAGGACGGCCGCACGATCGCCGAGATCGACGCCCTGACGCACCGCGTCACCACCGTCTACGACGCGGCCAGCCGCACCGTCGCCCTCGTCGACCAGAACGGCGGCCGGAACACGTTCGTCTACGACGCCGCCAACCGCCGCACCCAGGAGATCGACCCGCTCGCCCGCCGCACGACGATGGCCTACGACGACGCGGGCCGCCAGAACCTCCGCATCGACGCCCGCGGCCACCGCACCACCTACGTCCACGACGCGGTCGACCGCCTCACCGAACGCCGCTACCCGGACGGCACACGGAACACCTTCACCTACGACGAGGTCGGCAACCGCACCCTCATGGCCGACCCGACCGGACGCTACACGTCGACGTACGACGCCCTCGATCGACAGGAGATGGTCGACTGGCCGAACAAGGGACGCATCACCTTCGGCTACGATGGCGTCGGCAACATGTTGATGGTCGTCGATCCCGATGCGGGGCGATTCACGCAGGCCTACAACGACGTGGATCGCATCACGTCGATCCACAATCCGTCGAACGAGAGAACGACCTACGGCTACGATGGCGCGTCTCGCCGCACGGTCAAGCGGTTGGCGAACGGCACCCGCGCTTCGTTCACCTACAACGACGCCAACCAGTTGACGCTCCTCGCGAACCTCAAATCGGACCAGAGCGAGATCTCCGGCTTCGACTACGGCTACGACCCGGCTGGAAACCGGACCCGTGTCGTCGAGGCCAACGGCGACCGTGTCACCTGGAGCTACGACGACGCCAACCAGCTCCTCGCGGAACATCGGAGTGGCGTCGACGGGTATGCCCACACGTTCGCGTACGATTCGGCGGGCAACCGCACGCTCAAGAACCAGGACGGGGCCCGCACCACCTACGCCTACGACGCCGCCAACCAGCTGGAGACGGCCGAGACGGTCACGGGCGTGACGAGCTTCCAGTTCGACGCGAACGGCAACCAAGCCGTGGTGGTCGAACCGAGCGGCGATCGCACCACCACCGCGTGGGACTACGAGAACCAGTCGATGCTCATCCGAAAGACCGACGGTACCCGGACGACGATGGCCTACAACGCCGACAATCGCCGCACGCGGCTGGAGTCCTGACTTCCTTCGACCCCGAGGCCACGTCAAAACGGTTAGGCTACCACAACAAGAGGGACGCGATCGATGGCGACCACGAACTATGTCTGGAACCCTGTCACCGACTCCTACCTGATGGAGACGGACGAGAACCACGAAACGACGGCGACGTACACCGTCGAACCGACCCGATACGGCCGTGTCGTCTCGCAGTACACTGGCGGTACGACTGAGACACTCCACTTCGACGCCCTCGGCTCGACTCGGGAGATCACCGATGAGAACGAGAGCGTCGTCGGGTCGAATACGTACGACGCCTGGGGCACCACTCACTCGACTACGGGTGCTGCCTCGACGCCGTTCACGTGGATCGGGGAACGCGGCTACTACTCAGGGCACGGGGGGCGCGTGTACGTGCGCCGGCGCTCATATGAGCCCGCAGTGGCTCGATGGGTGAGTTTCGACGTCATCAGCCGACTCTTGCTCACCGGCAACCCCTTCGCGTACGTCGGCAACAGTCCCGTTCAACTCGTTGATGCCTCAGGACTGCTTTCGCCGACGGAGGCCATCGGCTTCCTTCGTAGACTCTTGGACAAGACTGCCGGACAGCGTGAGCGGCAGGGCAATTGCGGTGACCACATCATGCATCACATGTGGCTTGCCGCGAAGAAGGGCGGTTTCGGCAAGGCTTTCGCCGAGTCGGCCGCAAAAGCGCTGGAGCTCGTTCCCGGGGGCAAAGTCGCGACGGCAACGCTGAAGCAAGTCTTGGGAGCCGTGTTGAAAAACGTCGATCCCAAGGAATGGGCCGACCCGAAGGCGTGGGAGAACGCAGTCAAGGACTTGTTGACCGACACCTTGGCAGACAATCCCCTGGGGAAGCAGTTTCTGACCGAAGCCCTGAAATCTCTCACGCTGTTCGCAAAGACCGACTGCGTCGTGATCGAAGTCGAACGGGAGATTGACTGTACGAAGAAGCCCGCGTGGGGCATCTCCTGTACCATGCTCCTGTGCCTCGAGGACGACAAGACGAAGCCCCGGTCCTTCCAAAAGTTCTCGCACAAGTACAGGCTCAACGGGACGTGCGTGTGGGAGTGCTGCAACCCCACCGCCATCGAGGACTGCGGTTGTGCCGGCAAGAGTGTCGCGTTTCGCTTGGAAGGAGCGGAGGTTCGGAACTGGTGGCAAACAAAGGGCGAGATCAACACGAAGGCGAGGAATGTACGCGTCAAGTAGCCTGGCTGTGATCCTCGGAGTCGCGGTCGCGCTTGCGCCGTCACGGGCGCCAGGAGGAGACCACTTCGAGCTGAGATGGGAGTCGAAGACGAAGAACGTCATCGGGCAGTCGTCGGTTTCGTTCTCACCGAACGGTCGTCGGGTCGTCGTCGGGGAGACGCTCTACAGTGCGGCGGACGGCAAGCGTCACGCGACACTGTGGATCGAGGGAGAGGCGTTCGGCTTGGACCACTGCTGTTTCGTGACGGACTCCGTCGTCGCTGCTTCGCGCACTCGCCGGGGTGTGGAGCTCGTGTACGTGTTCAAGGTGCCGAATGCCCCCGTCGACGAGCTCACGCCGACGAAGAGCATCCGGATACCCGACGCCGAGGACGAGTGCTCCGCACTCGCCGCGACGGGTGCGGCGAACAGCGTGATTGGCCTTTGGGGAGAGGAGTCGCTCTCACGAGTGGACTTGCTCAAGGGAGATGTCGTGGAGACTCCGTACAAGCCTGAGAACGGTGTGTTCTGCGTGTCGCAACGCGGAAGGGTCGGGATCGTCGGGGCGAATGCCGTTTCGGTGTGGGAGCGCGGCGAAAAGCTCCCGAACGTCCGCGGACTGGACATTCGCGAGATCACGATCGGATACGTCGCGCTGGCAGACGACGACAAGCTGTCCTTTGTCTTCTTCGGCGTAGACGGCCCCTCCGAGAAGGGGGCCGTCTACGCAACGACTCTCAAGGACGGCCGGATCGCGTGGCATCGCGAGACACCGGCAATTTGGGAGTTGGACGTGTCTCCGGACGGCCGGTGGATTGCCACGGTCGGCCGTGATCGCACACTCCGAATCCTCCGAGCCTCGGACGGGATGCTGGTCGCGACTCACTCCTTCCCGGAGGCGGTCACTTCCGTGTCGTTCTCTCCTGACGGTTCCCTGTTGTGCGCGGCAGACCTGGGTGGAACGATTCGATGCTTCGGCAGCGCGGGCGAACGCGGTGGGAAGTAGTGGCGACAGGGAAGGCCCGGTTCGTGATCGGACGGATCGCGCGGTACGAGAGCGCGCGGTACACGCACGTTGCATGCGGGAAGAGCCAGTGGACTGCGGCACTTCCGACTAGGAGACGTCCACGTCGATGTATGGCCGAATCCGAGGGAACAGCCGGTCTCGGCCGAGCGGGGACCAAGGTCGGCGTCGACGAAGTAGCAGGCGCGCACCGAGAGCGCCCTTCAGGCCCAACGGCGTCCCCTAGTCAGGCGGCCATCCGCTCGAAGTGGACGAGTAGTCCTCCGGGTTCCTCGTGACGGACGACGTCCCGCGGACCGAGTACGTCGGTCTCCTCGGGCGGGTCGGTCGTTGCCGGCGGCCGGTGGTCTCTGGCCGAGTGTGGGCAACGCTCGTTGTGGTCTCGGACGGACTCGCTCACGAAGTGCTGCAGGGGCCGCTGGCTCGAGGAGCACGAAGTGGTTCGCCGCCTCGTGCTTGAGGCCGCCCCGATCGCAACTCTCTTCGTAACGTGTCTCGCGCGTGTTGCCGTTCGCAAGGCGCACACACCAAACGCGGCCCGGGGGGATCAGGGAGTCTCCGGCTCGAGGACAACCCGGAAGCCGGAGTCGCTTGACGGCTGTACGTCGTAGCCCCGTGAGGCCGAGCGGCAGTTGACGGTGTGCCAGAAGAACGAACCGCCTCGCTGGACGTGGCCTTTCCCGCTCTCCGGGCCCTGCGGATCGCGGCGCGGCGACTTCGCGTAGTAGGCCTTGTCGTACTTGTCGCTGCACCACTCCCAGACGTTGCCGTGCACGTTGAACAGCCCCCAGTCGTTGGGAGGGTAGTGTCCCACCGGGGCGGTAAACGCGAACCCGTCGTTCCAACCCCCGGTTTGGTACCGCTGCCCGGCATACGCGGCGGCGAGAGACCGATCCGACGCGTTGATCTTCTGGTAGCCCAGCACGCCGTTGTAGAAGCTGTAGCTCGTGGTCGTTCCCGCTCGGCAGGCGTACTCCCACTCCGCTTCGGTCGGCAACCGGTAGGTTCGACCCTCCTTCCGACTCAGCCACTCGCAGAACGCCACGGCGTCGCCGTGATCGATCAGGACGGCGGGACGGTCGTCCTTCTGGTCGAATCCGGGTGAACGCCAGCTCAATCTGGCCACGGGCTGATAGCCCTTCGTGGTCACCGTGATGTGCCGCCCCGCCCCCTTTCGCTCGGCGGTGGTCTCGAAACCGGTCTCGTCGACGAATCGACGGAACTGCTCGACGGTGACGGTGTGTCGTCCGATCAGGAACGGACGCGTGATCTCGACCTCGTGACTCGGTTTCGAGTACAGCCACTCGCGCATCGTGTAGGCGGGGGGAGGTGAGTACGTGTCCGGCGTCCCCATCAGGAAGGTCCCCGCGGGAGCGTGGACGAACGACATGCCGATCGAGTTCTCGAACACCTCGAGTGACCGGCCGAGCTCCCGTTCGGGCGTCCGCGCTCGCGTCTCGGGGTTCTCGAGGTCCCACAGCCAGTCCGTCGTGTCGCCGTACATCGAGGCCGCGACCCGACGTCCTTCGGGACCGATGGCCACGCGCGGTGTCCAAGGTCCGCCCGACTCGGTGAAGACGAGTGAGACCCTCCCCCTCTCGACGTCCCAGACGCGAACGGTTCCGTCCGGGCAACCGTACGTCACCAGTCGTCCCGCGGGACCGACCGCGACGGAATGGGCGTGCACGGCATCGCGGAACTCCGCCGCGATTCTTCGCTCGTCGACGTTCCACAGCACGAACTGTCCCGTTCTGAACGCTGCTGCCGCCCACTGTCGGTCCAACGAGAAGCCAACCGCCAAGAGCCCTCCTCTCTCTCCGGGCAGCGAGGCGACCTGCTCTTTCGTTTCGACGTCGAAGATCCTCAAGTGGCAGGGTACGTCCCGGCCGAACGTCAGGGTGGCCAGGAATCTCCCGTCCGAGGTGAACGTCGCTCCTCCACCGACGCTGTTGCCGGTGGGGAGTCGCGCAACCTCCTCGAACGTCGTCGTGTTCCAGAGCGTCACGTCGGCCGCATTTCCGTCCAGAACGTCCTTCCTTGAGTACGGGACGGCGAGCAACGACCCGTCGGGTGAGAAGGCGGGGGTCATGGCCACGGTACGGTGCCCCCACAGTCGCTCGACGATCTCGCCACGCTCGACGTCCCAGATCGTGACGACGTTCGACTCGACCGTCGAGGCGGCCAACCACTTGCCGTCCGGCGAGAATCCAAAGTACCCCGCCGGGGCGACCGGGTCCCGAAACCGAGAGACGACCTCGGCATCGGGGATTCGCCACACGATGAACTCCCCCCCTTGGTCGCACGACGCGGCGAGCCGCCCGTCCTCCGAGATCGCGATGCCCATCCCGCCCGACGCGTGCTCGTTCATCAGCGTCGCCCCGGGCCGTTCGGCTGGTGCTGGGGGCTTCCTCTGCTCACGAGCCCGCATGGCTTGCGGTTCGACTCCCCCGATCCGGAGCGAGACCCGGGCCAGCAGTCTCCACTGGCGGTCCGTCTGGGGAGACGTTGCCGCGAGTTGCAGGTACTCGCGAGACTTCTCCTCGCGGCCGTGGGCCGAAAGGTAGGCTCCGCAAAGCAGCCAAAGCTGTGTCGGGGCGTATGGTGGAGCCTCCGCGACGACGCGCTCGAACTCCTCCAGATCGATGTCGGCCTCGGGTTCCGTCGCGAAGTCGTCCCGAAGCAGCTTGGCGAACGCGCGCATGGCCAACCGGTGCTCGTTCATCACCGAACTCCGGCCGGTCTCCACCATGCGGAGGAGTCTGTCCCGGGTCGCCTCGTCCCCAATCTCGTCGGCGAGGAGCGCGGCGAGCAGTCCGTACGCTGGGTGTTTGCGGTCGTGGTAGCCCGCCGAGTACTGCCGGAACGCCTCTTCGAAGTCACTTTCGAGAAGTGCCATCAGTCCCAGGTCTGACGGCGTCAACGTCTTCCGGCCATCCCGCGCCAACTCGATGGCGGCCTCGAGGTCACCGTGACCGGTCTCGAGGCACCAGTACAGGTACTTGATCGCTTGATTGTCGTATCGCGTGCTGGTGCGCTTCTGATACTCCTCGGCTCGTTCCCAGTTGCCGAGGCCTTGGTGCACGTCCCGAGCCGTGCCCATCGCCCAGGCAGCCCACGAGGCGCCGGCGGCTTCGGCATAAGGAAGGGCGGTCTCGTAGTCCTTCCACTTCACGTAGTGCCGGGCGATGTCGTCGTTCACCTTCGTGTGGTCGAGGCCCGAGCCCGGATACTCGAGCGAGGACTTCATCGCGACCAACCACAACCGTGTGTCGCCCGCACGATCCAGGATTCGCGCCATGAGACGGTAGTCCTGGTGCGTCGGTGCGATCTCGACCTTTCGTTGCAGGATTCGAGCCGCCGGAGTGAGTCGATCCTGAGCGACGAGCACCTGCGCCAGTGCAGCCAGTGCGAGTGGGTCGTCTGCCGAGTCACGTTCCCAGTCGGGAAGCCGTTCCCGCGCCTTCTCCCAGGAGCCCCGGATCGCGAGCGACCGCGTTGCAGGCATGTCGGGACAAGTCCGCAGCATCGCCTCGGCGACACCGGTGAGTTGGTCCGCGGTCAGTTGTGGGGCGACGGCAACGAGGTCACCGAAGACTCCGTCGAGATGGGCAAAGGCGCTGTCCCGGATGGCGAGTCGATCCGCCGCGGGACGAGTCGATGCGGCCGTCTGGAACCAGTGGAGCCTCCGCCACCGCGCCTCGAGTGGATCGACCAGGGCGCCCGCCTTCCGAAAGTGCCCTTGAGCGACGGTGCGGTCGTCCGCGTAGAGGGCACTGGCGAACGCCACGAGCCGATGGTCGACGATGGAGGGGAGAATGCGCTCGTACTGCTCTGTCGCGTCCACTCCGAGATAGTCATCGAGGTAGCTCTCCAGCCGTAGCGCGTGCACGAGCGAGAGTTCCCCGACGAGGTTGCCCAGGACGGCCAACGACGGCTCGACGCGATCCTCGACCGCGGCGGCGATCGCGGCCCCGACCAGCGATCCGCGAGGTGCGAGGTCCCCGCTCCGCTCGGACTCCTCGGCCTCCTCGACGAGTCGTGCGATCGACTCTGGGAGTCGGGGAACGCGACGCAACCGGGAGTAACCCTGCTCGCGGAAGGCCACGGAGACACGACTGGTCATCTCGGCCAGAACGCCCAGCGACGGTGCGAAGTCGATCGCGTAGTCCGCGGCCGCGAAACAGTCCGGCGTCGCCGTCAGGACCGACTTCGCCCGCGCGAGCACCTCGTCGGTGGCCCCCGTTCCCTGCGTCGCAAGCAGTCGCAACCACCTCGCCCACGGCCCCCACCTCTCGCCGTCGCCGAGCGTCACGAGGACGTCGTCGCCACGACAGTAGGCGCTTACGAGCGCGGCCCATTCCGGTGGAGCAGCCTCGTCCACGTCCGCAGCGGCGTCCAGACTCTCGAGCGCGGGGGTGTGGAGGCCGATCACGGCCAGGACCCACGCCTTGGTGTACAGCGAGTCCGCAGACGAGTCCGTGCGCGCCACCAGTCGTTCCGCGTAGAGGAGCGCTCGCGCAGCGTGGACCTTCGTCGCACTACTCCAGTGTCCATCGCTGAGGCTGGACAGGTTCCCGTAGGCCCGGGCCAAGGCCGAGAGTCGCCCCGGCGACTCCCCGCTCTCGCGAATCGCCGCGTGCATCGAACGGATCACGGCATACTGGGCGATCACGTTCGGAACCTGCAGTTGAGCCGTCACTTCCTCGTCGACCGAACCGTCCGGCACCCACGCGTTCGCCCGCCCCACGAACCCGGCTTCACGGAGAACGGCTGGAAACGCCTCGCGCGACAGGGCCTCGGCTTCCCGTGCGACCTCGAGCAGTCGGAACTCGGTGCCGAGCCCCAACAGGTCCTCTTCCCAGAGCCGCACGGCCTTCCCGCCGTCCGAACGGAAGACCGTGATCCGGCAGGCCAGGGTCTCGCTTTGCGGGGCGTTGGTCGTCATCACGACCCCGAGGGGAGCCCGTCCCCCGGGTTCTCGCGGGAACGGTTCGTTCAGCGACTGATCACGAGTTGGCAGGGAGAGCTCGTCCCGCGCGGCGACGAGCACGGATTGACGCACGAGCTCCCGCATTAGAATCCCGCGGTACGCGATCACCCCCGGCGGGGAGTCGTGCGTCGTCAGCATGAGCCCGTCCTTCCACGAGGTGCCCCGTTCACTCGCACGAAACGTCACCCCCCGCAGGTTGTCCTCGGGCAGCCCGGCATCGGTGACCGCCACGGGCGGTTCCGTGACCTCCGGCGGTGAGGGCGGAGTTCGCGTGACGGTGCCCTGCGGGCGAGTCCGAGTGACCTTGCCGCGGGGACGCTCGGAACGGTCGGCGTCGCTCGGGCGTTCCGTCGAGGTCTGGTCGGCGGGGTCGGCGAGCCGTGGCGTCGAGTCCTCGGACGCAGGCTCACCCTCGGCCGGCACCTCCACATCGGCGGTCTCGGACTCCTTCGGCGACCACCTTCTCACATTGAGCACGATCGCCACCACGATGAGGAGTGCGACCGCTCCCCACTTGAGGAACGCGAGATTCATCTTCGTCATGACGACATCCGGACGAGTGGATTCGGACGACGTCACGATAACGAGTCTGGATGCCACGAGGGAAAGAAGCCGGGAGACGGAGCTCGGTTTCGTGCACGGGCGGCGAGACGTCCTGGCGAAGCTCTGTCAGGCAAGGAGCGTCCTGCTCGAGATCGGCGACGACGCGGAGGGGGCATTGCTGATTCACGATCGCGACGTCAAGTTCCGGCCCTCATTCGACTCGATCCTCCAGTCCGAGGAGATGGCCGTGCGGAGTCCGCCGCCTCCACGAGATCGACGGGGGAGGAGTCGAACCGCAGTCGGGGCGTCGTACTCCTCGCGGATCTTCTCCGGCAAGCCGTCGCTCGCCCTCGGGCACCGCACCTCCATGCTCTACGACTTCGCCGGACGCTTGGTGGCGAGCGTCGATTCCCTCGGGCTGAAGACGACGGCGGTCTACGATCCACTCGGCCACCGCACGATTGGCGTGTGCGACGACGGTCAACGGCGCGGCCGGTCGCACGATCGCCAGCATCGACCCGCAGGGCCTACGGACGACGTCGGTCTACGAAGACGCGGGTCAGGTGATCGCCTCCGTCGATCCGCTCGAACTCCGCACGACGACCGTGTACGACCTGGCCGGTCGTCAGAGCGCTTCCGTCGATCCGATGGAGCCTCGTACGACTTGGCGGGTCGCACCGTCGAGTCCACGAACGCCGAGTCGGAGACGACCACGACGGTCTACGACCTTGCCGGTCGGTCCGTCGCCTCCGTCGGTCCGACCTACGACTTCGCCTCGCGGATCCAGTCGGTGTGGAAGGTCTCGCCGCGGGGCTTGTCGACGCGTTCGTAGGTGTGGGCGCCAAAGTAGTCGCGTTGGGCCTGCAGCAGGTTGGCGGGCAGTCGGTCTCGGCGGTAGCCGTCGTAGTAGGAGAGGGCCGCCGTGAAGGCCGGCATGGGGATGCCCAGCTTCACGCCGGTCGCGATCACGTTCCGCCAGCCGTCCTGGGCCTCGGTCATCGCCTGCTTGAAGAAGTCGTCCAGCAGCAGGTTCTCGAGGTCGGGGTTCTTGTCGAAGGCCGCCTTGATGTCGCCCAGGAACCGGCTGCGAATGATGCAGCCGCCCCGCCACAAGAGGGCGATGTTGCCGTTGTTCAGCTTCCACCCGAACTCCTCGGCTGCCGCGTCGAGTTGCACGAACCCCTGGGCGTAGCTGACGAGCTTGGAGGCGTAGAGGGCCTTCTTCACGTCCTCGATGAACGCCTTCTTGTCGCCGTCGAAGGTGCCGTCGGGTCCGCTGAGGACCTTGCTCGCCCGGACGCGGGCGTCCTTCTGGCCGGAGAGGCAGCGGGCGTAGACGGCCTCGGTGACGAGGGTCGTCGGCACGCCGAGGTCGAGGGCGTGCTGGCTCATCCACTTGCCGGTCCCCTTCTGCTTCGCCGTGTCGAGGATGGAGTCGACGAGGTACCCGTCCCCCTCCTTCACGGTGAAGATGTCGCGGGTGATCTCGATGAGGTAGCTCTCGAGGTCCCCCTCGTTCCACTCCTTGAAGACCTCGTACAGCTCGTCGTTGGAGAGGCCGAGGGCGTGCTTCATCAGGAAGTACGCCTCGCAGATGAGCTGCATGTCGCCGTACTCGATGCCGTTGTGCACCATCTTGACGTAGTGCCCGGCCCCGGCGTCGCCGACCCACTCGCAGCAGGGGCTGCCGTCCTCGACCTTGGCGGAGATCGCCTGCAGCACGTCCTTCACGAACGGCCACGCCTCCGGGTCGCCGCCCGGCATGATGCTGGGCCCCTTGAGCGCCCCCTCCTCGCCGCCGGAGACGCCCGTGCCGATGAACCGGAAGCCCTCGGCCTTCAGGTCCGCGTAACGGCGGTTCGTGTCGGCGAACTCGCTGTTGCCGCCGTCGATGAAGATGTCCCCCTTCTCCATCAGCGGCTTCAGCTGCTCGATGACGGCGTCGACCGGCCCGCCCGCCTTGACCATGATCATCACGCGTCGCGGCGTCTTCAGGTTCTTCACGAACTCGGCGATGTCGTGGTACCCGACGATACGGTCCGGCGTCCCCTCGGCCACGACACCCTCCGGACGGTCGCCGAGGCCGCCCGTGAACTCGTCGGTGGTCGAGGTCGTGCGGTTGTAGACGCCGACGGAGAAACCGTTGTTCGCCATGTTCATGACGAGGTTCTGGCCCATGACGGCGAGGCCGATCAGTCCGATGTCGTGCTGGGACATTGCAGTGGTCCGTTGTCAGTCGATGTTTGTCAGGTGTCGCGCGGAGGCCAGACGGCGCGGACCGCGATCGCAATTCGACGGGTTCGGAAACGGCAGGCTATCCGCTCGCCGAATGGGTGTCGAGCGAACGGAGTCCGGTTGAAGCCGTTGGCCGCGGTCGATCAAATGCTGGGGGAATCACTTGTCCGAAGCCTTCGCGATCATGCACTGGACCATCTACCTCGCCGGGGAGATCCACTCGAACTGGCGGGACGAGATCGAGTCGGGGGTCGCGGCGGCGGGGCTCGCCGTCACGTCGACCGGGCCGGTGACGGATCACGCGGCCAGTGACGACTGCGGCGTGGAGATCCTAGGGGCCGAGGCCGAGGCCTTCTGGAAGGACCGCAAGGGGGCCGGGCTGAACGGGATTCGGACGCGGACGTTGATCGGCCGGGCGGACGTGGTGGTCGTGCGGTTCGGCGAGAAGTACCGGCAGTGGAACGCCGCCTTCGACGCGGGCCTCGCCGTCGCGCTCGGCAAGCCGCTGATCACGCTGCACGCCCCCGAACTCGACCACGCCCTCAAGGAGATCGACGCCGCCGCGAACGCGACGGCCCGAGAGCCCGGGCAGGTCGTGCGGATCCTGCAGTACGTTCTAGAAGCCTGACGCGACGCAGTCGTCGCCGGAGAGACCGATGAAGCAAATGAAGGCGGGCGGGGGTTGGAAGGCGGTTGGTTACAGTCTGAGGCTCGCCACGCGGGTGGGCTGGGGGCGGATGTTGTCCGGCCTGTGGAGCAAGAACACCTGCAAGACCTGTGCGGTCGGCATGGGGGGGCAGCTCGGCGGGATGGTCAACGAGGGGGGCCACTTCCCGGAGGTCTGCAAGAAGTCGTTCCAGGCGATGGCCTCGGACCTGCAGCCCCCCGTGCCGGACGACTTCTTCGAGAAGTACGACGTGCACGCGCTGCGGGCGATGTCGCCCCGGCAGTTGGAGAACGCGGGGCGGCTGGTGAAGCCGGTCGTGCTCGAAGGGGGGCAGACGAAGTACCGGGCGATCGAGTGGGAGGAGGCGATCGACCGGCTGGCCGACCGGTTGAAGGCGGCCGGGCCGGAGCGGAGCTTCTTCTACGCGAGCGGCCGGTCGTCGAACGAGGCGGGCTTCCTGCTGCAGCTCGCCGCCCGGCTGTTCGGGACGAACTACGTCAACAACTGCTCGTACTACTGCCACCAGGCCAGCGGCGTCGGCCTCGGCAGCAGCCTCGGAACGGGGGCCGGCACCGTCCGGCTGGAGGACCTCGACGAGACCGACCTCTACATCCTCGTCGGGGCGAACCCGGCCTCGAACCACCCCCGGCTGATGCGGTCGCTGATGCAGATTCGCCGGAACGGCGGGCAGGTCGTCGTCGTGAACCCGCTCCGCGAGGTGGGGCTGGAGAAGTTCCGCGTGCCGAGCGACGTGCGCAGTCTCCTGTTCGGCTCGGAGATCGCCAGCGACTACCTGCAGCCGCACATCGGCGGCGACCTCGCCCTCTTCACCGGCGTCGCGAAGGCGGTCCTCGAACGGAACGCCCACTCGCCCGACTTCGTCGCCCAGCACACCGAGGAGTTCGACGCCTTCCGCGCGAAGGTCGAGTCGACGTCGTGGG
This sequence comes from Planctomycetaceae bacterium, assembly GCA_028284885.1. Classification (GTDB taxonomy): domain Bacteria; phylum Planctomycetota; class Planctomycetia; order Planctomycetales; family Planctomycetaceae; genus JANQQW01. The sequence continues at coordinate 6,489 of JANQQW010000272.1, read as the reverse complement.
ACGCGATCGTCGCGGGCAGCGGCATCGACCGGGCCGAGATCGAGAAGCTCGCCCAGCAGTACGCGGACGCGAAGAACGTCGTCGTGGCGTGGGCGATGGGCGTGACGCACCAACTGCACGGCACCGACACCGTGCGGATGCTGGCGAACGTGATGCTGCTGCGGGGGATGGTCGGCCGTCGCGGGGCGGGCGTCATGCCGATTCGCGGGCACAGCAACGTGCAGGGGATGGGGAGCGTCGGCGTGACGCCCGTGCTGAAGAAGGCGATCCTCGAACGGTTCGAGCAGGAACTCGGCATCGAGGTGCCGAAGTCACCCGGCTACGACACGATGGCCTGCATGAAGGCGGCGAGCCGCGGCGAGATGGACGTCGCCCTCTGCCTCGGCGGCAACCTCTACGGGAGCAACCCGGCCGCCGAGTTCGCCCACCGCACGCTCGGCAACATCGGCCACATCACGTACCTCTCGACGACTCTGAACACCGGGCACGCGTCCGGGACGGGCCGCGAGACGCTGATCCTGCCGGTCCTGCCGCGGGACGAGGAGCCGCAGCCGACGACGCAGGAGTCGATGTTCAGCTTCGTCCGGCTGAGCGACGGCGGCAAGGCGCGGTACGAGGGGCCGCGGAGCGAGGTCTCGATTCTCGCCGGCGTCGCCCGCCGCGTGCTGGGGGACGACGGGCCGGTCGACTGGTCGAAGCTCGAGAACCACGCCGCCATCCGCGACCTCATCGCCGAACTGATTCCCGGTTACGAGGGGATGAAGGAGGTGAACGCGAGCAAGAAGGAGTTCCACGTGCCGGGTCGGGCGGTCGACGGGTACAAGTTCCCCACCCCGTCCGGCAAGGCCCGCTTCCACGCGGTCGAGCTCCCGCCGCCGCCGAACGGCGACGGCACGCTGCGGCTGATGACGCTCCGCAGCGAGGGGCAGTTCAACACCGTCGTCTACGACGAGGAGGACATCTACCGCGGGCAGGAGCGGCGGGACGTCGTGCTGCTGAACAAGGTCGACATGCACCGCCTCGGCCTGGAACGGGACCAGCCGGTGCGGGTGAAGAGTTCCGAGGGGGAGATGCGACGCATCCTCGTCCGGCCGCACGCCATCCGTGAGGGGAACGCGATGATGTACTGCCCCGAGGCGAACGTCCTCGTCCCGACCGACGTCGACCCGGACTCGAAGACCCCGGCCTTCAAGTCGATCGCCATCACGATCGAGGCGGAGTAGGGCCGGACTCGACGTCGTCGCCCGCACCGGCTCGAGCGTGTTCGACCACGCCTCCAAGCGTGGCAACCAGGCCCAACAGCGCGGCCAAGACGGAGACCGCGTTGCAAATCAGGACGAACCGCCACATCAGGACCAGGACACCCTGGTGCGGGGCCCCACCCTTTCCGACAGCGAGCGACGCGAGAAGGTAGGCGAGGCCCCAAGCGGCCGGGATGCTGAGCAGCGCGCCGACGAAGAGGATGATCCCGGAGCGGCTTGGGTGACGACCGTCACGGGGCTTCATGGTCTGCCTCTCAACTGGTTGGCGTCACCGCGTCCACGCGTCGCTTGACCGGCGTGTCGAGCCGCGAGCGGGCGGTCAGCTTCTCGGCCATGTCGAAGCCGAGCACGCTCTGCATCACCTCGCGGATGCGGTCGGTGCTCTCCATCATGCCGTTCAACTCGTCCTTGTCCCAGAAGACGTAGCGGACGGGGGTGCGGGCGACGACGTCGGCACTGGGGGGCATGCCGGTGACGAAGCTCATCTCGCCCACGCACTGCCCGTCGCGGGACTCGGCGAAGATCCGGCCTTCGTTCTGCACGTCGACGATGCCGGAGTAGATCATGATCAACCCGCCGATCGACTCCCCCTTGGTGACGAGCTGGTCGCCCGGGCCGGCGTCCTTCCAGTGGGCGATGGTCAGCAGCTTGGCCATCTCTCGCGGGACGAGTCCGCGGAAGCAGAGCATGTGGAACCGCCGTTCCTCCTCGGAGAGGTGCACCGGCCGGCGTTCGTAGAGCAGCCAGGCGACCTGGACGGCGTTGATGAGCGTGAACAACGAGTTCCAGAAGACGGGGTACCACTGCACCTCGCCGCAGAAGATGAAGTAGGGGATGCCGAGCACGCCGGCCACGACCGCGATGACGCGCAGCCAGACCATGTCCCGCACCGAGTACGAGACGGCGAACAGCACCATCGAGAAGTTGAACGCCCAGAGCGTGATCTCGCTGACGCTCTTCGGGCAGTACTCCCACATGGGCCCTCTCCTCGACCCGCGTGACTCCGGACCAAGCCGGACTGTAGCGGCTTCCGCCGAGGACGCCAGCGCCGACCTCGTGCCCCGTCAGCCGGAGGCGGCCAGCCGGTGCTCGACCAACCGCACGATGGCATCGACCGTGACCAGGTCTTGGAGGGTCGGGGGAGTCGTGCCGTTCGGAAGCGGAGCGAGGCCGAGGTACGGCGCGCGTTTGGCGAAGTCCCGATACGACTCGACGGTCAGCCTCTTGTCGTCGTCGAGTTCGAGTCCGTTCGTCGTAAGTGCCTGTGAAAGGCCGATCTCACGTCCGAAGGCCTTGTTGAGTCGAAATCCGAGGTCGAGGATGTCGAGCGAGTCCCCACCCAGTTCGACGAAGAAACGGGCTTCCGGATCGCACTCGGCCACTTCGACCTGGGTGGCCTCGGCAACGTTCTCGACGACCGTTCGGCGGATCTCGTCGTGAGTCATCGTCTGCTTCTCCGGGACGGGCGGTTGGTGGTCGGGGGACTCGAGCCGACGCGGTCGGCGAGGTCGTCGTAGGACTCCTCGACGAACTTGGCGTAGATCGCCGTCACCATCGGGTGGGCGTGGCCGAGCTGGCGTTGCACGAACAGCAGGTTGCCGCCTGTCCGCTTGTAGGCCAGGAATCCGTAGGTGTGTCGGAGAAGCTGGACGCTGGCGCGGTCGCCGAACCCGGCTGCTGTGAGGATCTTGACCACGCGGCGGTACAGGCTGGTCCGTTCGTATGGCCGGCCGCGTGTGTTGAGGATCAGCGCACTGTCCGCGTCGTCGATCTCGCCCTTGACCAGTTCGTGCCGAACGGTGCGGGTGTAGTCGGCGACGAGTTCGTTCGTCTCGCGGGACAGGTGGACGGTTCGTGGTTCCCGTGTGCCCTCGACGACTCGGAACGCTGCGGCACCATGACCGGCGACGGTGTCGGCCACTCGTAGTCGGCAGAACTCGCTCGTCCGCAACCCGGAGAAGAGAAGGCCCTCGACGATGACACGATCGACGACCCCCGTCGTGTCCCCTCGCCCGCGAAGGTAGGTCGTGAGCTGCTCGACCTCGTCCTCCGAGAGAAACATGTCCTCCGAGATGTCCCACGGCTGATTCATCGCGTGTCCGATCGGTTATGTTGCAAATATGGTTGTGCAACATGGGCGATCTGTCAAGATGCGTTTCGTCTGCCGTCAGCCTCCGAGGACCTCGCGGCGGCGGAGGAGGCAGGCGGTGCCGGCGAGTTCGTAGTCGCGGCAGACTTGGGGCCGCCACTCGTAGTGGCGGCAGCGGCGGGTCGCGGGGTCGAACCACAGGCAGCGGTCCTGTGGCTCCTGTCCGCGGAACAGCCCGCCGAACGCCGCGTCGATCTCGCTCTGCAGTTCGGCCGGAAGACCCGGCGGGCGGAACGGGTGGTTGCCGGACTCGTGGTCGCGGGTGACGTACAGCAGCACCGGCGAGCCGATTCCCTCGCAGCAGTGCCCGCAGTCTTCACACGAGTCCGGCTCCAGCACCGGCAGGTCCGTCACGGCTGCTGCTTCTCTGCCTCGGCCGGCTTCGGCGAGTCCTTCTTCTCCGCCGGTTTCTCGGCTTCCTTCTTTGGCTCGGGCTTCTTCTCAGCCGGCTTCTTCTCCTCGGGCTTCTGCTCAGCGTCCGGCTTTTTCTCTTCCGGCTTTGGCTCGGGTTCCGGCTCGGGGAACTTCACCGGCTCGTTCGAGATCGCCCGGATCACCCGCACCTCGGGCAGCGACTCCTGCAGCGACGCCACGCCCGCGTCGGTCACCTCCGTCTGCCACAGATACAGCTTTCGCAGCTTGGTCATCCCGGCCAGTTCGCCAAGACCCTTGTCGGTTACCTTGGTGCCGTAGAGGTTCAGGTATTCGAGGTTCGCCAGCGGCTTCAGGTGGGCGAGCCCGGCGTCGCCGACCTCGGTCTTCTCCAAGTGCAGACGGGTCAGCGACTTCAGTCCGGAGAGGTGGGCGAGCCCGGCGTCGGTCACCTTGGTCCCCCGCAGGTTCAGCCAGACGACGCTCTTCAGCTCGGCGAGCGGGGCAAGGTGGTCGTCGCCGATCTCCTTGTCGGCCAGGTGGAAGGCGACGTCGAGCCGCGGGTCGGTCTGGGCGATCTCCATCACCTGTCCCCCCGCCTCGCGAACGGCGGCAATCGCCTTCGTCTCGGCGGGGGATCGTTCGGCCTTGGCGGCCGGTTTCTCGTCGGCGAAGGCGTTGGCGGACGTGGCGAGCAGCGTGAGAGCGAGCAGGGTTCTCATCGGTCGGTCTCCGGTTCGCGAGGGCGTCGATCTGCTCCAGTCTAACCGGCCGTCGCGGCGCGTTCATCCGTTCGGGAATCGCCCTCGCCACGATTCCGGGGATGGGCTAGTCTCCCGCCCCCGTCGGCCGGGCCGCGCTGCGCCCGGCCACCGTCCCCTCCTCGGACGACCGACCGACCGTGTCCACGGCTGCCCCGACTCCTCGCGAGACGCCGATCCACCAACTCGGTGGGATGGTGCTGCACGTCGTGGAGGCCGCCGGCGACGTGACGCTGTTCACGTGGCAGATGCTGGGGGGGCTGTTCCACCGTCGCCGGGCGAACCTGCTCCCCACCATGTACCGCATCGGTGTGCAGAGCACGCCCGTGGTGATGGTCACGGGCGCGTTCGTCGGGATGGTGCTCGCCGTGCAGAGCTACGGCCAGTTCGCCGCGATGAACATGGAGAACCGGCTGGGCGCGGTGATCAACCTGTCGCTGTTGAACGAACTGGGCCCGGTCCTCGCGGCCGTCATGCTGGCGGGTCGCGTCGGGAGTGCGATGGCGGCCGAGCTCGGGACCATGCGGGTCACCGAGCAGATCGACGCCCTTCGTGCCCTGGGGGCGAACCCGGTGCACCATCTCGTGGTGCCGCGGTTCCTCGCCTGCTTCCTGATGATCCCGCTGCTGACGGCCATCGCGGACGCCATCGGCTGCCTCGCCGGTGGGGCGTACTGCACCACGGTCCTCGGGATCGACTCGTACGAGTACTGGTACTACGGCTCGCGGTTCGCCAGCTGGTTCGACGTCTTCACCGGCATGGTGAAGAGCACGTTCTTCGGAGCGGCGATCGCCCTGTCCGCCTGCCACCGCGGGTTCCACTGCGGGGCCGGGGCGCAGGGCGTCGGCCGGGCGGCGACCGAGGCGTTCGTCCTCTCCTTCGTCGCCATCCTCGTGCTGGACTTCTTCCTCGGCGTGTTCCTCCAGGACGTCTACGTGTTCCTCTTCGGCACCGGAGCCGCCGCGCTCTTCTGACCCGAATGACGACCTCGCCCCCCGACAACGTGATCTCGCTGCAGAACGTCTCTCGCCGGTTCGGCGAGCAGCACGTGCTCCGCGACGTCACGTTCGACGTTCGCCGCGGCGAGACGCTGGTCGTCATCGGCGAGAGTGGCTGCGGGAAGAGCGTCACGCTGAAGCTGATGATGGCCCTCCTCCAGCCGACCTCGGGACAGGTCGCGTGGAACGGCCGACCGCTGCTGCAGATGAGCGGGGCCGAACTGCAGAAGGAACGGCTGCGGCTCGGCTTCCTGTTCCAGGGGGCGGCCCTGTTCGACAGCCTCAGCGTGCACGAGAACGTCGCCTTCGGGCTGCGGCAGAACACGGACATGCCCGAGTCGGAGATCACGGGCGTCGTCGTCGACCGCCTTCGCGACGTCGGGCTGTCCGACTTCGTCCGCCGGAAGATGCCGGCGGAGCTCTCGGGCGGCATGCGGAAGCGGGTCGGCCTCGCCCGGGCGCTCGCGCTCTCGCCGGAGGTCATGTTCTACGACGAGCCGACGACCGGACTCGACCCGATCACGAGTGCCGTCATCGACGAGCTGATCCTTGCCACCCGCGAGCGGCACGGCGTGACGAGCGTCGTCGTCACGCACGACATGCGGACCGTCCAGCGCGTCTCGGACCGGGTGCTGATGCTGTACCCGCTCGCCGGGCTGGAGCCACACGACCGACAGATCATCTTCGAGGGCCGGCCGGACGACGCGTACGCGTCCGACGACCCTCGCGTCTCCAACTTCGTCCGCGGCGAGGCGGGCAACCGACTGGAGGAGGCCGCTGCCTGAGAGTGGTTCCCCGCGCTCGTGTTCCGCCGACTTCGTAGCGGCCAAGCACGGCTCGGCTCACGAGCTCTGACTTCGTGGTTCCCCTCGCTCGTGTTCCGCCGTACTCCTGACGGCCGAACACGGCTCGGCTCACGAGCTTCGTTCGTGGCCTTCCGTGGCCAC
>JANQQW010000267.1 GCA_028284885.1 Planctomycetaceae bacterium | reverse complement strand
TCGCCCGTCGTGCGGATGCTGCTCGGGGAGTCGGTCGGCCTCGACCGGGAACGACGGTACAACCGCCGCGTCACGCCGGGCTGCGGCAACCTGATGCTGCACCGCGAGGTCTTCGAACGCGTCGGTCGGTTCGACCCCGCCTGGGCCCACCGCGGCGAGGACACCGACCTGTGGCTGCGGATTCTCGACGCTGGCGACGAGGGCTGGTTCACGCCGACCGCCGTCGTCCACCACGTCATCCCGCCGGAACGGCTCGAACCGACGTTCCTGCGGCGACTCTCCGGCGTGATGGTCGAGGGGATGGCCGAGGACGAGCACCGGACCTGGGGGCGTTGGTACCCCGCGGTCTGGCTGGCCCGGGTCGGTCAGGCGGCGGTCCTCCTGTGGCCGCGTTGGCTGTGGGCGAAGCTGCGCCGCGACGCCGACGGGGTCCTCGGCGCCACCTGCCGACTCGAGATCGCCCGACTCTACCTCCGCAACGGATGGCGGTTGCTGACGACGCGACGGACACGCGACGAACACCACACCACACCGGGACACGTTTCGTGGCCGAAGTCACACTGCGAAGAGCCGACGACCTGACGGACGCCGAGCGAACGGCCTGGCGGGGTCTCGTCGAGACGCTGCCCGAGTTCGACGGCCCGTACTTCCGCCCGGAGTTCACGGAGCACGTGGCCGCCGTGCGGGACGACGTGTACGTCGCCGTGCTCTCGGTCGGCGGGGAGCCGCGGGGCTTCTTCCCGTTCCAGAAGCACAACCGGGTCGGCCGCCCGGTCGCGGGTCGGCTGTCGGACTTCCAGGCGGTCGTCGTGTCGGCCGACGTCCGCTGGACGGCCGCGGAGCTGCTGCGAGGCTGCGGGCTGCGGTCTTGGCAGTTCGACCACCTGCTCCTCGGTCAGTCGGCGTTCGAGCCGTACCACTGGTTCGTCGGCGAGTCCCGTTTCCTCGATCTCTCGAACGGCTTCGAGGCGTACGAGCAAGAACGACGAGCGGCCGGGGCCAGCGACGTGAAGAACACTCTCCGCAAGGAGCGGAAGCTGAAGCGCGAGGCCACCTGCCGTTGGGAACCGCGTGCGGACGACGACGCCTTCGAGCGGCTCCTCGCCTGGAAGTCCGAGCAGTACCACCGGACCGGCCTGGCCGACGTCTTCTCCTACCCGTGGACCGTCGAGCTGCTGCAACGGCTGCGGACGGCCGACACGCCCGGCTTCGGCGGCGCGTTCTCCGCCCTCTACGCGGACGACGAACTCCTCGCCGTGCACCTCGGCATGCGGTCCGGCAACGTCCTGCACTACTGGTTCCCCGCCTTCGGCGACGCGTGGCAGAACTGCTCGCCGGGACTCGTCCTGCTCGTCGAGGTCGCCCGGCACGCGGCCGAGAACGGCATCTCGAGAATCGACCTCGGCAAGGGGGACGAACGGTACAAGCTGCAGTTCGGCTCGGGGTCGATCCCGGTCGCCGAGGGTGTCGTCGAGCGAGCCTCGGTCTCGTCGCTGATGCGGTTCGGCTGGCAGCGGACGAAGGCCTGGGTGAAGGAGTCTCCCCTCGCGTGTGCGGCACGCGGCCCGGCGAGACTGTTGAGAGCGGTCCGAGAACGTTCGGAGTTCGAGTAGACATGGTCACGACAGCACGGCAACCAACGGTGGACTCCGCGTCGCTCACGGTGACGGTCCGGTCGGGTGACGGGCTCCACGACGACGAACGGCGGGTCTGGCAGGCCTTGCAGCGGGACGACGTGCGGCTGCACACGCCGTACCTCCATCCGCGGTTCACGGAACACGTCGCCGCCGTCCGCGACGACGTGCAGGTCGCCGTCGTCCGCCGAGGCGACGAGCCGGTCGCCTTCCTGCCGTTCCAGGCTCGACGTGGTCACGGACGCCCGGTCGCCGGGCGGCTGAACGACTACCAGGGACTCGTCGCCTCGCCGTACGTCGACGTCGGACTCGACGAGGTCGTCGCCCGAGCGGGGCTCGCGACCTGGTCGTTCACCCACGTCCTGCCCGGTTCGAAGCTGGCGGAGTGGCACGTCGAACGGACGATCGACGCACCGCAGATCGACCTGTCCGACGGCTTCGACGCATACGCCGCCCGCCGCCGGGAAGCCGGGTCCAAGCGGCTGAAGAAGATCGACCGGAAGGGCCGCGGGCTCGAGCGAGACGTCGGCCCGCTGCGGTTCGACCCGGACGTCGACGACCCCGACGTCTTCAGGCAGCTGCTCGCCTGGAAGTCGCAGCAGTACCGGAACACCGGGCTGCAGGACGTCTTCTCGCACGACTGGACGGTCCGACTCCTCGAACGACTTCACGCGACGCGTGACGACGAGTTCGGCGGCTGCCTCTCGGCACTGCGAGCCGGCGACCGCTTGGTGGCGGTCGAGTTCGGAATGCGGTGCCACGGCGTCTACCACTCGTGGTTTCCCGCCTACGACCCGGAGTTGAGCAAGTACTCCGCAGGCAACGTGCTGCTGGTGAACCTGCTGCGGTCCGCGGCGGCACGGGGGATTCGGCGCGTCGACCTCGGTCCCGGGACCGGGCACGGCAAGGACACGCTGGCGACCGGTGCCGTCGTCCTCCGCGGCGGGGCCGTCGTCCGGGACCCCGTGACGAGACTGCTCCGCAGGGCCGGTCAGAGCGCGAAACAGATCGTGAAGGCGACACCGCTCGGCGTCGCGGCGAAACTGGTCCGCCCCCTGCGGGAGTGGAGGGAGTTCCGATGACCGCCGTGCTCGTGGAGACTCTGCTCGGCACCCTCGCGGTCGCGGTGGCGGTCCCGTCGACCGTGCTGCTGCTCGAAGTGCTCGCCTCGTTCTGCGGCCGAGATCGCGACGGGCGTGGCGAGGACCGTGGCGACGGCACGCGACCGCGGGCCGCGGTCCTGATCCCGGCACACGACGAGGCGGCCGGCATCGGGCGGACGTTGCTCTTCGTCCAGGCGGCGACCGGACCGGACGACCGCGTGCTCGTAGTCGCCGACAACTGCACCGACGAGACCGCCGAGGTCGCCCGCCAACTCGGCGCCGAGGTCGTCGAGCGCTGCGACGACGTGCGTCGCGGCAAAGGGTACGCCCTGCAGTACGGCGCCGAGCACCTTGCCCGCGTCGGCCCCCGGCCGGACGTGCTGGTCGTCGTCGACGCCGACTGCGAGGTCAACGCGACCGGCGTCGCCGCGCTCGCCCGCACGGCCGTCGAGTCCGGCCGTCCCGTGCAGAGCCTGAACCTGACGGAGGACGATCCGAACCCTGGCCCGTTGCAGGCGGTCGCCGCACTCGCCTTCCGCTTCAAGAACCTCGTCCGCACGCTCGGGGCGTCGCGGCTCGGCTGGCCCTGCCACCTGATGGGGACCGGCATGGCCCTGCCGTGGGAACTCGCCCAGCGCGTCTCGTTCGGCGGCGACCACCTGACGGAGGACATGCAGCTCGGCGTCGAACTCGCGATCGAGGGTCGCCCCGCGGTCTTCGAGCCCGAGGCCCTCGTCACGAGCCCGCTCCCCACGAAGAACTCGGCCTTCGTCTCGCAGCGAACCCGCTGGGAGCAGGGACACCTCCAGACCGCCTGGTCGACCGCTCCGAAACTCCTCTGGGCCGGACTCACGACCGGGCGGCCGTCGTTGCTCGGTTTCGCCGCCGACCTCTGCGTCCCGCCGCTCTCACTCCTCGTGACGACGTGGCTCGCGACGGCGACACTCACCGGTGCAGCCGCGCTTCTCGGCGTGCCCGCGTGGCCGTTCCTGCTGGCGTGCGGGACCGGGGCGTGCCTCGGACTCGCGATCCTGCTCGGCTGGCTCGTCCACTGTCGGCGGGTCGTCCCGTGGCGGGTCTTCGTCCTCGTGCCGTGGTTCGTGCTCCGCAAGATCCCGATCTACGCGTCTCTGCCGTTCCGCGGCCCGACCCGCTGGGTCCGCACGGCCCGCGACGAACGGCCGGCTCCCGCCGAACTCGAACTCGGAGAACGAACGTGATCGCCGCGACTCCCGCCCGGACCGACCGCCTCTCCCTGTACGGCATCGAGATCGACCCGCTGCGGATGCCGCAGGCAGTCGACCGCGTGCTCGACTGGGTGCACGGTCCGGACCTCGGTCGCTGCCGGTTCGTCGTGACGCCGAACGTCGACCACCTGGTGATGCTCCGCACGCGGGACGACCTGCGACGCGTGTACGACGACGCGGACCTCGTCCTCGCCGACGGACTGCCGTTGGTGCTCGTGTCGCGGCTGCTGGGGCGGTCGCTGCCCGAACGCGTGGCCGGCTCGGACCTCGTGCCCAGCCTGTTCAACGCCACGACGGCCGACCGTCCGCTGTCGGTCTTCCTGCTCGGGGCGATGCCGGGGGTCGGGCTGCGGGCGAAGGACCGGATCGAACGGGACTGGCCGCACGTCGAGGTCGTCGGGGTCCACAGTCCGCCGTTCGGCTTCGAGAAGGACCCGGCCGAGTGCGAGTCGATCCTCGAGCACGTCGCCGAGGCGGAGCCGGACGTGCTCGTCGTCGGGCTCGGCGCGCCGAAGCAGGAGCTCTGGGTGCACGCCCACGCCGACCGACTGCAGACGCGTGCGGCCCTGTGCGTGGGGGCGACGATCGACTTCCTCTCCGGCGAGGTCTCCCGTGCTCCGACGTGGATGCAACGGGGCGGGCTCGAGTGGCTGCACCGCATCCTGAAGGAACCCCGACGACTCGCCGGCCGCTACGCGAAGGACGCCCGCGTGTTCCCGCGAATCGTGTGGGAGGAGATGCAGAGCTCGCGACGCTGCGTGGTGCCGGACCGTCACCGAGGAGACTAGTGGTCGGTCTATCGGGAAATGTCGGGCAGGACCACGGATCACACGGATGACCACGGATGGGCTTTCCGCAGAATCCGTGACATCCGTGGTTTTCTTCTGCCTGACATTCTTGAGTAGATGCACCACTAGTGGACCGACTATCGATGAATGTCAGGCAAGTAGCCCTGAGCGCAAGCGATGGGACTTCGGCCCCATCAGCGCGAAGTCCCATCGCTTGCGCTCCGGGCTACATACCTAGGCCCGACATTCTCCAGCGGTCGCGCCACTCGGCCCGATCCGGGCTCGGTGTCGCGGCTCGTGCGTCCTAATCCGTGGAACGATCGCCCCGGCTCGGAGGCCCGCCGTACAATCGACGCGCCGGACTTCTGCCTGCACCACGGAGTCGCGATGCCCACCGTCGAAATCCCCGAGGCACTCTCCCGGTACGCAGACGCCGAGTCGTACGACCTCACCGGCCGCACGATCGGCGAGTTGTTCGAGCAACTCTGGGAACGCTGCCCGGACCTGAAGCCGCGAGTCCTCACGTCCCGGGGAGCCGTGCACCCCTACCTCCTCGTGATGCACGGCGACCAACGCGTGCCACACGACTCGGTGCTGGAACACGCGGTCGCGGCCGGGGACCGTATCGAGATCGTGGCGCTCGCCGAGGGGGGGTGAGAGCGCGAGGGCAGGTTTCGCCGCACGGTTGCATCTCGAAACGTCCAGTAGTCCACTGTCCACTCAGTGGTACCCGAGTTCGGGACGCGTTCTGACACCAGCCGACGACGGCACGGGAGTGACGACATGCCCTTGATCGAGGCGTTCCTTGCGCTGGCCCTGACGATGCTCTCGCTGGCGATGATCTCGACGTTGTTCGTCGAGGTGGTCCACCGGTGCCTGAAGACACGTGCGAAGGACTTCGCCAAGATGCTGGGCGAGTTCTACGACGAGGAGCTGAAGCCCCACGTCGAGACGGAACTCCAAAAGGCGGACGAGGCGCTGAAAGAGCACCGGCACAAGTTCCTCGAGAAGTTGACCCGCACTCGGTTGAGTCCGGACGGCTCGGACGAGCCGGTGGTGGCTCTCTCGACGGTCGATCTCCTGAAGAGGCTCGCGAACACCGATCTGGGAAAGAGAGTCAAGGAGAAGGCCGAGGAGGAGATCGACGAATTCGTCGACTCGGTGGCGAGCACCTACGACGAAATCGGTGCGGCGGCCACGGAACTGTTCGCCCGCAAGTCGCAGAGGATCTCCACGATTGCGGGATTCGTCGTCGCCATCGGACTCAACGTGAACGCGATCATGTTGTTCCAGTCCTACCTCGACGACCCGGCATCGCGAGCCGTTGCCGTCGCCCGCGCCGAGCAGATCATGGAGAAATACGACGATGCCCTCGAGAATCCGGCCCCAGAGGCCAAGAACCTGGAGGCGAGCATCAGTGCGCTCAAGGCGGAAGTCGAGGCGTTGAAGGGTTTGGGAGTCACCGTCGGCTGGACGGACGACAAGGCGCCGTTGGCACAAGAGAACGAGGCACTGCCTCGTTGGCTGGACGTGGTCTTCTGGTTGACGGGCGTTCTGGGAACGGGTTGGCTGATCGGGCTCGGGGGGCCGTTCTGGTTCGACGTCGTGCGGAGACTGAGCGAAGCGCTACAGATCGCTCGAGGACTGACGACGAACTCCGGCTCGACCGACGAGGCGAACGACCCCGCGACACCACCCGCCGACCTTGGGAAGCTTGCGCGGGATGCTTTCAAGGTGACGGGAGGTCTACCCGGCGACGTCAAGAAGAAGGCCGCTCGACAAGCAACTGTCGAGATGGCGAAGACCGTCAACACGGCCGCGAACCTACTGACAGGGGCTCGGGTCGCGGTCGGCGACCCACCGGGTGAGTCGGCGGCGTCGATGCTCGACGTGACCAACGCGACGTTGAAGTCGATGCTCAACACCGCTGAGGAGACGGTCAGGAAGCTGGCCGAAGAGGTGAAGGACGGGGTCGCGCAGGCGAAACGGGACGAGGCCCCCCCCGCGGGCGCGTAGTTCACGGAGGACGAACCACCCAGCCGTCCCACGGTTCCGGTACAGGGCGAGGCTGTGATTCTGCGTTCACGCGGTTAGCATGCACGCGCTGCTCGCGACTCCATCTCTCGCACCGCTCTCCGAACACCCGAGGACCCTTGCCGTGAATGCCGCCGAACTGTTCGTCAAGTGTCTCGAGGCCGAGGGGGTGGAGCACATTTTCGGGGTGCCGGGGGAGGAGAACGCGCACTTCATGATGGCGCTGGAGGACTCGCCGATCGAGTTCGTGCTCTGCCGGCACGAGCAGGCGGCGGCCTTCATGGCGGACGTGTTCGGCCGGCTGACCGGCCGGCCGGGCGTCTGTTTGGGGACGCTCGGCCCGGGGGCGACCAACCTCGTCACGGGGGTCGCCGACGGCAACATGGACCGGGCCCCGATGATCGTCATCACCGGGCAGGCGGACAGCCGTCGGCAGCACAAGGAGAGTCACCAGAACATGAACGTGGTCGACATGTTCGATCCGGTGACGAAGTGGGCCTCGCCGATCCTGCATCCGGAGAACATCCCCGAAGTCGTTCGCAAGGCGTTCAAGCTGGCCCAGGTGGAGAAGCCGGGGGCCTGCCACATCGAGCTGGCCGAGGACATCGCCGAGATGCCGGCGACGAAGGTGCCGATCGAGCCGCAGCGGCTGCGGCGACCGGTGCCGGACGACAAGATCATCGACCGGGCGATGGAGGTCATCCGCGGGGCGAAGCGGCCGATCATCCTCGCCGGGAACGGGGCGATTCGCACACGGGCGGCCAAGCAGCTGCGGCTGTTCGCCGAGCAGACCGGCATCGGCGTCGTCAACACGTTCATGGGGAAGGGCTGCGTCGACTGGCAGTCCGAACAGAGCCTGTTCACGATCGGCCTGCAGGCGAAGGACCACGCCGCCTGTGCCATCGACGCGGCCGACGTCGTCATCTGCCTCGGCTACGACCTCGTCGAGTACCACCCGCGGCTGTGGAACACGAACGGGCAGAACCACCAGATCGTCCACATCGACTTCCTGCCCGCCGAGGTGGACGAGGACTACCGGGTGGACGTGGAGGTCGTCGGCGACCTGGCCCACGCGCTCTGGATGATGAACGAGCGGGTGCACGCCGACCCGCTGAACCTCGACCTCTCCCAGCAGCAGGCCGTCCGCCGGGAGATGCTGGCGGACATCGAGGAGCACTCCCACGACACGGCCGAGGGGGTGATCAAGCCGCAGAAGGCGCTGTGGGACGTGCGACAGGCGATGGGGCCGGCGGACATCGTGCTCAGCGACGTCGGCGCCCACAAGATGTGGATCGCCCGGTACTACCAGTGCGTCGAGCCGAACACCTGCCTGATCTCGAACGGCTTCTGCTCGATGGGCTTCGCCTTCCCCGGCGCGATCGCCGCGAAGATGGTGAACCCCGACAAGCGGGTGATGGCGATCTGCGGCGACGCGGGGTTCATGATGAACGTGCAGGATCTGGAGACCGCCCGGCGGCTGGGGACGAACTTCGTCACCATGATCTGGGAGGACCACTCCTACGGCCTGATCGCCTGGAAGCAGCAGAACGAGTTCGGCAAGCACGTCGACCTGTCGTTCGGCAACCCGGACTTCGTGAAGCTCGCCGAGTCGTTCGACTGTGCCGGCTTCCGCTGCGAGAACTCGGCCGACCTCGCCGACACGATCGAGGAGGCGTTCGCCTGCGACCGCCCGGCCCTCGTCGTCGTGCCGATCGACTACCGCGAGAACTCGAAGCTGACGGAGCGGCTGGGACAGATCGTCTGCCCGATCTGACGGGGTGGAGCACCAACCATGCTCGACGCTTGGCTGGCGGGAGAAGTCCCGCACGCGGTGATGGCCGACTGGTGCGAGGAACGTGGAGTCGTCTTCCCGCGTGTCAGGCGGGGCGCGTGGCATCGTCGTTGGAGGCTTCAGCGTCCGCCGCACTCGGCGTCGGGTCTCGTCGGCGCGCGGGCCAACGTCTCCACGTCGGGCTCACGTCGTCGGGCTCGACGCCCGCACTCGATCTCGGGCTCGTCCGGAAACGGCCGCGGTCCTCGCCTGGAGAAGGCGTGGAGCCAGTCGGCGGGGCGTTTGTGGTGGGCCGCGTCTGCACTGTCCACGAGTCAGTCGCGATCGACGGAGCACGACTCGGGTTCGTAGTTTCGCCCGCCAGTCGCGGAAGTCTGAGCGAGCACACCGGGGGAGCCGGCCGGAGGCGTTCACGCCGAGGCTTGCGAATCCGGCGGGCTCGGACGGGAAGGTCCCCGTCCTACACGGTTCGCCTCAGCGGCCGGAGGAGCGGCCGCCGAGGGGTCTGGTCAGGACGTTGCGGATGCGGTT